>JAJBWA010000059.1:0-64875 GCA_031935845.1 bacterium
ACGAGTTCACTGTCATCCATACGGATGCCTCAAGAGTCAGTAGCATTGTTGATATGCTATGAAGCAATTCAGAAGTTGTTTTCGTCCGGGTTGCGCTGACTTACTTTGGTTGGTATAGGTGGTTCATGTACGGAAAAAGGGTATTGCCGATCATCATTTCAATCCTCCTTGTGCCGTTGCTTGCCGGTGCGCTGTCTGCCGATGACATCCGCGTTTCAATCGGGACGGGGAATGATAAGTTCTCCATGGGGATTTCCAAGAACGACGATGACTGGATGACATTCGATTTCCCCATTCTGGTTCAGGCGGGGCCGTTCTCCCTTGAGGCAGATGCCATCGCTTTTACCGACAGGGCTGCAGGCACCCGCTATGATCAGCTCTCCATCGATGTGTCTTGGGCTTTCATATGGAACGTCTTCGATGGGATTGCGCTTATGGCAAGGCCTGTGCTGGGGCTGGACTACATAGGCAACCTGAATCTGGAGGTCATCCAGAACTGGAACCATGCGCAAAGCGGCGTCAAACCGGTATCCCTGAAATACCCGGACAACGGGGTGATGTATCACGTTTTTGGTCTCAAGGCTTCTTTAGGATACGGATTCGACGATGCTTCGGATGTCTCTCTTAACCTGTTTCCGAGATATGAGAAGGGCTCCTTTTCCCTTGATGCCGGCATATCCGTACGGTACCGGGGCATGAAGTTTGGCTTGGCATATCCCTGGCGCATTCAGATGGCGGTAGATGCAGGAATTGCGTCCTTCTCCTATTGGAAGGATCTGGGCAGCACGTTCGGATATGGGACGGTTGTGCTGGATGTCATGGGATTCTTCCGCAAGAGCACATGGAGCCATTCGGACGCGGTTCTCTCGATAGGGACCGAGCCTCTTCAGTCCTTTGTATTCCTGTCAAACACGCTTTCGGTCTCTATCGGCGACAAGCTGTCGCTCACCGTGCTTGACAGATACACGTCGGGGTTCCCGATCAACAAGGACCTGGACGAGAGCGAGAGGGTACAGAGGAACCATACGCAACTGGCCTTGGGATGTTCCTATGAGATATTCGATTTCCACGGCTGCAAGCCATATGTCGGTGCTTCAGGGGGTCTTGCCGTCTGGCAGATGGACCAGATTTTCACAGACGGCAGATCAAGAATCGTTTTCGATTCTCTTATCACTCCGTTTGCCTGCTTCAGGCTGGGGGTCAACCTCATCCCTGAGGGATTGCTGAGGTTTGATTCGACCTCGGTTTCCCTGGATGTTGCGGTGGATTTCAACTATTTCTTCTCCACCGCACGTATAACGGACTACGTACTCAAGGACCTATACCACAAGCCGGATTTCGTGTTCAAGCCGTTCTCGGTGTCTCTGTTCATTGGTGTCAGGCTGGGTCTGGACCTAGGATGTTGAATCGGGTTCAGATTGCATTTTTCCATAGGCGGTGGAGGAATTCCCTCCATGGGAGGATCAGAATGCCTTCATCCGTCATGCGGGGCATGTCCTCGCGGCAGACGAGAATCCTTTGCCTGAAGCTTCTTTCCTCTCCGATTTTCCTCAGCCCTTCCAGATTGCGGGAAGTCGGGTTGCGGGTGGCCTTGACCTCAATCGCAATGTCGTCGCCGATGACGAAATCCACCTCGGTTCCGTTTTCGGTTCTCCAGTAGCAGAGGGTTTCCTTTCTTCCATTGTAGTCATGCCAGGCTTTCAATTCCATGGCGATGAAGTTCTCGAGAAGGCGCCCATAGTCGCTTTGAGTATCCGCGGGGACATCGATTTCGGATAGCCTTCTGACAACGCCGACATCAAAGAGATAGAACTTTGTTATGCTGACGCTCTTTCTTTTTTTGGATTTCTTCCATGGGGGGAGCTGGAATCCAAGAAGAGTGTCCTCAAGTACCTGATACCAATTTGCGATCGACTGCCTCGACATGCCGATGTCGTTGGCTATGTTCGAGTAGTTCAGCTGCTCACCGCTTTGCAATGCGGCTACCTGAAGGAAGTTTCCGAATCCGGGCAGGTTTCTCGTTACCCCTTCAGCTGCGATTTCGTCCTGGAGATATGTGGATATGTAGTCGTCGAGGAAAGCTTCAGGGTCGTTATCGTCCCATGCAGGAGGAAGCATTCCCCTGAGGAATATCTCCTCGAGACTCTTTTCTCCGAGGGCTTCAAGTTCCTCATATACAAACGGAAGAAGGGTGGCTTTGGAGGCCCTTCCTCCAAGAAGGTTTATGCCTTCTTTCTTGAGTTTCCTTGCACTTGATCCGGTGATGAGGAATCGAAGTTTTTTCTCCTCTATGACCTCATGAACGACATCCAGAAGTGCGGGCGCTTTCTGGATTTCGTCGATGACGAGAATGTCTGTTTCCGGATTGATGTCGAGTGCCATGATCTGGTCATAGAGAAGCTGGGGATCGGCTTCCAGCTGTCGTCTGGTCCTTGAGTTCAGCATATCCCATTTGGCTTTGACCGATTGATTAAGTTCGTATTTGATGTAGGATGTTTTTCCCGTCTGTCTGGGTCCGAGCAGAAGGACCGATTTCCGATTGAGTCTTTCTTTTATGTCTAGTTTTCTGGGTATGTAATCCATAGCACTCTCCGCTGGCAGGATAGCATTTTACTCCCGAAAACTCAAATTCTATTTGCGAATTCTGACAGAAAACGCAAATTGAATTAGCGAATTCCGGCCTTTTGTTGTTATTCGGCCTTCCTGAAATCAGTGGGGAATTGAGTTCCGCACGACTGTCTGTGCGGCACCAAAAAAAGCGGAGGTCATTCGACCTCCGCCTTTGATTTGAACTATAAATTTCGATTGCTATTACTCATCGACCACCTTGGTGAATTCCAGGTCTCTGTCTATGAAATAGAATTTGAGCGTGGATTTCTCGGCCGTGACTTTATACTCGAATCCGGTGGAAATCAGGTCTGATGTCGTGTGCTCCGTCGTGATGCTGAATGTCCAGGGTTTGCCCGTGTGCTCCGGATTGCATGTATACTCCCTGGTCGAGGTGACGGCATAGTCATGTGCGGTGAGTCTTGTGCTGAGGACAGCTGTGACCGTCAGCCTGCCGTCATATTCATCCACGGTCACCGACTTCCACTCCTGAAGCTCCGGGCCTGAGATGATCTCGTAATCGGCGGGGTAGTAGTACTTGTCGTGGTCGAAATCCCTTACGAACTCAAGGGTTGCTGGATCCAGATCTCCTTTCGGATTGACAATCATGATCGACATATCTTCAGGAGATTTGAAGTATGCATATGCTTCATTGACCGTGGGGTCTCCGCTCTTGGTATGTGTAAAAGCCAGCATGAGGCTGTCGGCAACTACAATGAAATCTCCGGTATATGCAGTTTCTCCGTCTGTCAGAGTGAAGCCGCCTTTGTCATCGAATACGAGCCTTATCTTGTTGGTTTCGGAAACCTGTGCTTCCCAGACCGAGCTGGACAGATCGGCTTCCCAGACAGCGTAGAGGGTAGTGTCGTCCTTGAACTCACAGACTTCTTCATCGCCGTAATATGCATAATAGGCATCCTTGTCCTCGCTCCAGCCGGCAAAGATATAGCCCGTTCGCGTGTATGTGTTCTTTGTGAGCGTGACTTCCTTGTCGTATTCGGCGGTGAGGTCGGACATCTTGTCTCCGGTTCCGCCGTTGGCATCGAATGAAATCCTGACTGTCTTCGGATCCTGACTGCATGCGACAAGACCTATAAGTGCGATTGCTATCAGACAAATCAATAGTGCTTTCTTCATCTGCAACCCTCCATTGCTTTCTGTTTTATAGTCTACCATTATATGGTGCCTTGGAATCCATGGGCAAGAGGAAAGCAGTTGCAGTTTCTTCTATCCGAGACGGGCGGGGCAACTGATATATCAGTGTGCAAAAATTTCACACCGTTTGCATTAATCCCTTTTCCGGAAGTGGGCATGTGGCGAATTCGGAACTATTTGGGCTGCTATCAGCGGTATCGGCCTATTTCAGCGCCCGGCCTTCGCGGAAGGCGTTTCCGACTATGGGGCCGAGCGCAATGTATCTGGCGTTGTCGATGTCGAAGGTCAGCGGTTTGAGCTTGGAGACATCGATTTTTCCGCCTGTGAGTACCGATTCATCTACGCTGGTGTGGATTATGTTGCCGAAAAGGTGGCAGTGTTCGCTTTCGTAGGATTCGAGTTCGCATTCCATGCAGATGGCGTAGTCGGTGAGGATCGGGGCGTCAACGTGTCGGGACTTTTCGGCGTGGAGGCCGCTCTTTTGGAATTTGTCGGGGTCCTTGTTGCCGGAGACGATTCCGACATAGTCGGAGGCGACAATGTTCTTTTCGTCGGCAATCTGGACGGTGAAAGCCCGGCGTTTGAGGATGTTCTTTGTGGTCATGTGGTCAGCGCTCAGGCAGAGGAAGACCTGATGGTCGTCGCCTACTGCTCCCCATGCGGCATTCATTGCATTCGGTGTGCCGTCGTCATTGTATGTTCCGATTATCAGGACCGGCTGCGGGTAGATCAGCGGTCTTTTCCCCATGTCTTTTCTCATTGCGTGCCTCCATAAATGCGATTGGACTCATTATAGCACAAGTAGATGGGGAAATCCTTCTCAAGTGTCATGCTCTGTTTCTTGTCGAAAGACAATATGTCCGCTGCCTCAACCTTTCGGCAGGCAAACGGAAGGCAATCGACGAAATCCAGGCTCGCCCGGTTGAAAAGCCCCAGGGCATACCGCAGGGATTTTGTCTTTCCTGGCAAATCATATACCCAGGATCTGTCTGATCTGAGGCAATATCTGCGGCAGCAGGAACCTGATGAGGTTGATATCCAGTTTCATGTCCGTATGGATGAGGGCTCCTGCCACCTGGAAAATCATCTCCAGAGTCAACAGCAATATTGCCACGATTGCAACCATCGGTGTCAGCATGCTGATTATGGGCAGTTTCGGAACACGGTTGTATGAGAAAAGAAGCAAAAGCGGTGCAACAAAGAACAGCGGCCATGATTCGCTGAATCCGGCTGCCTTCATAGCCAGGAGGAAGTGTATGGACTGGTCCGTCTGATCAGCCATGCCCGTAGCGGCGAGAATCAGCTTGAGCAGGATGAAGTCCAGCAGGGTGGCGACCACCATCGAGATTGCCAGGCTGACGGAGAAATGAAATGAGTTCCGCCTGGTTTTCAGGTAGTCCAGGTATTCCGCGTGCGTCCTGCCGTTGCGGCGGAAGCGGATTTCCCGTCCTCTCATGTGTATGGACAGGAAAAGGAACAGGGCGAACGTCATGGGAGGTTTCACTGTAAGGAGAGGGAACGACCAGAACGGCAGGATGATGTTCCCCAGTGCCGCCTGGACCTTCAGGAGGATCGATGCCACCTCATAGGCTATAGGGAAAACCACGAAAAGACGCAGTATGATGATTTTCCTGCCGGTGAAAACATGCTTGGGATTGGCATTGAGGAAGAACATCGTGAGCGTGCATATGAACAGGTCGATGAACACATTGAATGCCACAAAGCCGTTTCCGTTGTATCTGGCGAACAACTCTTCCAATAACGGCTCCACCTGCTCGGGCTGCTTTACCGCCTGGCCGAGAAGCCCTACGACATAGCGGGAGAAGAGAAGGGTGGTCGACGCAAATATGGCAAGTGCCGCCAAGCCGTTTTTCAACATCTGCTTCATGTAGCCTTCGTCGTTAGTCAGAATCCTGGCGAAATTCGCAATCAGAAGAAAAGGCAGGGCAAACGGGCCAAGATTGGACAGGATGGAAAACAGTACCTGAGCATTTCCGAACCGTTGGGGATCGGTGCTGAAACTGAGTGCCAGAATCACGTTCACAAGAGGAGCGATGATGCATATCCATCCGAGAACCTGAAATCCCTGATAGGAGATCGGTCCGCGATACCTGATGTCGTCCGATATGGAAATCTCCTGCAGTTTCTTTATCTTCATGGTCAGCTCCCCATCGGTTCCGGACGATGCCTGATTGTCAGGGAAATCATGGCAAGTGCGGACACAGGACCGATTAAGTTGATGAATCTCCGCGCATACAGAGGTTACAGGAACGAGCGTTCGCTATGCGTGAATCCGGTAGCCGAAATTCACACATATGGTACTCTGCATGTGATAAACTGCAAAACAGAATCTTTCAGGAGGAGGAAGCAGGCTTTGGACAGCTTGAATGCATCGAATTTCAGACGGGTCAATGCCGGAATGCTGTTTGATCTCGTCCTCCTGTTTCTTGTTCCGGCAATACTTGCAGTTCTGCTAGTTCTTGTCGTGAACCAGCTTTCGGCCGCAGTCGGACAGGTGGAAGCATTGACGGCCGCAGATATCCTCGCCCTTCCAATTCCGGCAATAAAAGCGACGTATATCGTCCTTGCAATGCATTACTGTCTCGATGCCCTCTGCGCCCTGCTGGTTGTCAGCGGTCTCGGCGAGCTGGAGAACGTATCACGCGAATTCGGGATTGCCAAACGTTGGTTCATGATTCTCATTGTGACGGACTGCTTTGCAATGATTGGGCATTTCCTGAGCGTCTTTCTCAAGGAAGGAACGGAAGGATCAATCACTTCGGTCCTGTATCTCGTTGCAGTCCTCCTGCTGCTGGTGTTCCGTTCACTGGCTTTGCGTACATTGTTGCGCGGATGCTCCGAAGTCATGGAGAGCATAGGGGAGTCAAAGCGTTCCCGCAAAGCACTGACCCTGTCTGCCCACATCATCGCCGCGACCGCTCTGCTGACGGGGATTGTTGCAGCTGCGTTCATACTGTCGGTTTGCAACCTGCTGGATTCGGTCAGGGTCTTCCTGCTTGTCCTTGCCATGGCTTCGGCCGTCTTCTATTTCGTGTGCCGCATACGGACAATCCGATGTTCCCGCGCTTTGACACGCTTGATTGAGAATCTTTCGGATTAGGTGGCATTATGGAAACGGCTTTGATATGCAACATCATTCTGGACGGATGCGGGATTCTGATCCTGTCGATGCTCCTCCTGTATTGCCTTGTGGGAGACGTACGCATCCGGACAATCAACCGCCGCAGGCGGAACCTTCTGCTATATGCCGTGCTGATGCATCTTTTTGTCCTTTTTCTCCGGCTGGCAGGTGAAATCAGTGTCGGAATCCTGTCACATACTGGTGCGACAGTTGTCTTTTCGGTTTCGGCCATACTGCCGTTCATGGTATCCGCCGCTCTCGTACTGTCCTGCATCCTGTGCGATGAAACGGGAAGGATCCGTATCCCGAAGGGCAGAAGCATACCCTTGGGACAGATTGCATGCACGGTGTTGCCTCCTGTCGCAGCCCTATGCCTGAGGATCGTCCTCCCGGAACCGGATTTCCTAGGTCTTTCCTGGGCTGTGGTCCTGCAACTCAACCACTACATCATCCAGGCCGACAGCGAAAAACGTATAGAGGATGCGGAGCGGAAATTAGGAAGGAATCAGGCTCTTCTGATGACGGTGCAGATGCAGGCGCACTTCATTTTCAACACCCTCTCTTCCATCGAGGCGCTGTGCCTGACGGATCCTTCCTGTGCCGCGGAGAGTCTGGAGAACCTTTCCGGTTACCTGCGGAGCAATATGGATGCGCTGACTTCGGAAGCGCTGATCTCCTTTGATGATGAGCTTCGGCACATCCGTCAGTACATAGCGCTGGAGCTTGCGGATCCTGCACGGCAGTTCAGCTTCGTATATGAGCTCGATGTCCGCGATTTCTCCCTGCCTGCGTTGACCGTCCAGCCCATCGTTGAGAACGCCGTCAAGCATGGGGCTCTGACGCACAGGGACGGGACAGGGTGCGTGACACTGACTACGGAGAAGTTCGGAAAATACATACGCATTATGGTGACGGACAACGGATCCGACGACATCGGTCTGACCGATCTCCAGCGGGAACACCGCGGAATAGGCATAGAGAACACCCGCAAGCGTCTTGCCGTGTTCTGTGGCGGCAGTCTTGAACTGAAAACAGGAAAGGATGGTACAAAGGCAATCATCCTGATTCCGCAGAAAGGAGCCTGAGGAATGTATACGATAACCGTTGACGACCGCGAGTTGATTGTGACGCAGATGAAAGGCATCCTTTGCAGACTCGATCCCGAAGGCACGCATCTGGGTGCCACTTCAGGTGCGGATGCACTCATGCTGGCCAGGGAGCAGCCCCTTGACGTTGCATTCCTGGATGTGGAGATGCCGGGCGATATGAGCGGGCTTGCGCTTGCACGGCAGTTGCGTTCACGTTTCCCTAAACTGAACATCGTATTCATTACAGGACATCAGGAGTATGCCGCAAAAGCATTCGCCCTGGATGCAAGCGGATATCTGCTCAAACCTCTGTCCCTTGAAGCAGTGGCGCATCAGCTTTCCGTGCTGCGTTTCAAACCGGACGGTCAACCTCAGCATGTGAAGATAAGGATCCGCTGTTTCGGTACGTTCGAGGCGTACAGCAATGGTGTGCCCCTGGATTTCTCCTATTCCAAGAGCAAGGAGCTTCTGGCCTGTCTGATTGACCATAACGGAGCACTGTGTTCCAACGACACCCTGATAGGAAACCTTTGGCCTGACGAGCCTGCAAACGCATATACGAAGGCCCGGTTGCGCAAATGCGTGAAGGACCTGAAGGATGTCTTTGCCTCTGTCGGAGCCTTGGATGTAATCAGGCATCAGTTGCGTATAGGGATAGGTCTGGATGTATCCAAGGTGGACTGCGACTACTACCGCTATCTCCAGGGGGACCCGCTGGCCGTCCATCAGTTCAAAGGTGCCTACATGTCGCAGTATTCGTTCGCCGAGGAGACACGCGCCGCCTTGCTGTTCGAACAGATGCAGGATGATGAAGGATAAAAAAGAACCTGCAGCTTTCTGGACTGCAGGTTTCAAAGCGATCTTCAGGCAGGGAATCAGCTTCCCATCAGGGCCTTGAGGCTTGCGTTGAACATGTCGTTCAGCTCGGCACCGGTGACCATGGTTCCGTTGTATTCGATCCGATCGGCTTCGGGATGGTTCTTCATGACTTCGGTAAGCTCGAACTGCATGATGAGATCCCACATCGCCGTGGCGTCCAGGTTCTCCGGCAGGTAACCTGCCTCAATGCAGAGAGCTTCGATCGATGCCTCCCTACCGGGACCCTTGTCGGCCAAAGTGGAACTCCTGATGGTCCATTTCCCGTCATTTCCGCTCTCGAACACCACCAGAATGCAATCATCCGTTGAATTGGCGAGTCTGAGGTCCTTTCCCTCGAGCTTGAAGTTCTCCTGTCTGAACTGGCAAATGACTCTTACGAGCCCGTCATCCTGCATCAAAGGCATCGGCGCATTCATGTAAAGGGCCTGTGCATCGCAGGGATCCGCAACAGAGGCGTTCAGAGCCTTGATGTAATTCTTGAGTTCCGTCTTTCCCTCTTCTCCGAGATAATCTACAGGGCCCTCCTGTTCCTGCTCTGCGTCTTTGTTGAACATTCCGCCCAGCAGCATCATCACTGCATCCATATTGAGGCTTCCGTCCTCGTTTGTGACAAATGCGGAAATGTTCCCGATTGCATGGTAGAGCGGACTGTTCTCGTCCTTGAGTAGATCCCACAGATTCTTCAGTGCACCTCCCTCGCTGAGCAGGGAACCGACCAGTCCTTTTTTCTCAGTCTCGGACTGTTCTGTCTGTGCGGTTTTCTCTGCCTTCTTTTCCGACTGACCTTTCGCAAATACCGCGGGAACGGTTGCCGACAGCAGGACAATGACCATGATGAACATCAGTATGGTTTTCTTCACTTTGCATCCTCCGGAAAAACATTCTTTTTTCTGAACGTATTCTAGCGAAGGGAGCGTTCCTTATATGTGAATATCGGAAAACATTTCCAACAAATAAATGCGGGTTCCCGAAAAACCATGCCGATGATAACCGGGCAACTGATATATCAGTGTGCAAAAATTTCACACCGTTTGCATTTTTTACACACTGAAAGATGAAAAAAACTGCGGATTCCGGTGCGTTTTGGAGGCTGAAAGGAAGAAAACAGCTGTTATTCTGCCGGAATTACCACTTGGCACGGTACTTGCTACATAGAAGGCAGAGCAACAGTTTTTTTCAATATACCTCCTTTTAGTGTGAAACGCCTGAGAATCCTACTCAGGCGTTTTTATTTGTCTGAACCAGGCAATCTTCAATCTTGCTTCAATCTTGCTGTGCCGATGATATTGCAGTAAGGTGGAGATGATATGAGAATCCTTTTGGCCGAAGACGAGAAGAGGATGGCTGCCGCGCTTGTAGCCATGCTCAAGCAGGAAAAATATGACGTGGACCATGTGGCTGACGGTGAAGCCGCCCTGGCTGCATTGGAAAGCAATGTCTACGACATGGCGGTTCTGGATGTCATGATGCCGGGTCTCAACGGCTTTGAGGTCGCACGCAGGGCCAGAAGCGGCGGCATCAAGACGCCCATCCTGATGCTGACGGCCAAGAGCCAGCTGGATGACAAGGTCACCGGACTGGACAGCGGAGCGGACGATTACCTGACAAAGCCGTTCCAAAGTGCAGAACTGCTGGCCCGGCTGCGGGCTCTTGCGCGCAGGAACTCGGGCTCCGATGTCCGTGACGGCAGCCTGCATTTCGGGGACCTTTCCCTTAATCCGTCCACAGCCACACTCTCGTGTACAGGCTCCGGACAGAGCGTCAGGCTGGGAGAGAAGGAACTCCGCATCCTTGAATACATGTTCGGCAACAAGGGGCAGATAATGACGCGGGAGCAGCTTGCGGTGAAGATCTGGGGATTTGACAACGAGTCCGAGTACAACAACGTGGAAGTCTACATGACATTCACGCGCAAGAAACTGGCATTCGTGAAATCCAATGTAGAGATCAAGGCGGTGCGCGGCCTGGGATATGAGCTGAGGGAAAAAGATGTTCAATAAATCCAGAAGAAAGATCATTTTCTCCATAATGGGATCGCTGATCCTCCTGTTCGTCGTCACGCTGTCCGTCATCATGTTCGCAAGCTACATGGAAGTCCGGCAGAAGAATTCGGAACTGCTTGAGCGCTATGTCGAGCTGTTCCGTCTGGATTCGGACCAGAAACCCGATGACCAGAAACCTGATGGCCAGAGACCAGGCGATGCTCCCGAGATTCCCGAGCAGATGATGCAGCAGGATCCCGGTGCAAAAAAAGACAATCCTCCCATAGAAGAGCGCTCGGACTACAAGCTCTCCACTTTCTACTCGGTGACGATTTCCGATGACGGTACAGTAAGGGAAGTTGATGACGGAGACAGATCCGTCTATGAAGAGGAAGAACTTGTGGAGATCGCAAGGCAACTCATCGGACAGGAAAAGAACTCCGGGACCAGCGGAAATCTGGATTACATGATAAGCTCCAGGCCGGGTTACACACTTGTGGCATTCCTGGACAATACTGTGGCTGAAAGCAGTCTGGATACACTGCTGGGGAACATCCTGCTTGTTGGTGGAATCGCGCTGGTGGTGCTGTTCTTCATCTCGCTCTTTCTTGCACGATGGATCATCAGGCCTCTGGAAGAGAACGACCGCAAGCAGAAGCAGTTCATCTCCGATGCAAGCCACGAGCTCAAGACTCCGGTAGCCGTCATAGGCGCCAATTCGGAGATGCTGTCAAGAGAGATAGGGGTCAACGAGTGGCTTGGCAACATACGTTATGAGAACGAGCGCATGGGTGCTCTGATCACGCAGCTTCTGGAACTCTCTCGCGCCGAGAGTGCGGCAATTTCCATGGAGCAGGTGGATCTGTCCAGGGTTGTCACGGGAGAGGCCATGGCGTTCGACAGTCTTGCCTTCGAGAGAGGAAAGACAATCAACAGCGATATAGAAGACGGAATCAATGTGACGGGAAGCATGACGCAGCTGCAGCAGCTTGCTTCCATCCTTATAGACAACGCACTCAGGCACTCCACAGGAACCGAAATCGGGCTCAGGCTCAAGAAGCACGGCCGCAGTGCGGTTCTGACGGTGGAAAACGATGCAGACGAGATCCCGCCCGAGAAACAGAAGCATCTGTTCGACCGTTTCTACCGCGTCGACGAGGCCCGCAACAGCGAGTCCGGACACTACGGTCTGGGTCTGTCCATAGCAAAGGCGGTGGCGGAAAGACACAAGGGCAACATTGCCGTATCCTGCAGGGATGGAAAGGTCTGTTTTTCCGTAGTCCTGCCGCTCTGAAAAAAAGTGAAAATTTAAAGATCTTCAATCTTCGTTCAATCAACAGGTCCAAGAATGAGGCCATAAAACAAGAGAACGGGAGAGAAGACACATGAAAAGAAAAGCATTATCACTTGTCGGAATCATCCTTGCGGTAGTCATGCTCCTTACGGCATGCGTGGCCTGCAATGCAGATTCCATTACTTCAGAACAGATCATAAACGGTACGACAACCGGAACAACCTCCGGAACTACAACCACAAACGGAACATCATACAGCGGCACCATCACTCTCCAGACAGAGGCGGACGCCTTGTATCCGGATACCTACAATGAAGAAGACTACACCAAGTGGCAGACATATGACTTCGGCACCGAGTATGTCTTCAACGTGGAGACTGGTTCCTGGGAAGATGATGCTCCTTCCTCGGACATTGCAAAGGTCACGATCAAGGACAATAGCCTGAAAGTGGTCAACCTAACTGAAAATCCCATCAACATTACGCTGACAGGCACCAATGATGCATTCAAGGTAACCATCGACGGCAACGGTCAGGCGGTGAAGATCACATTGGATAACCTGAACATCACCAGTGAGGACAGGGCCCTGAACATCAAGAATTCATCCGTTTCATACATTGTCCTGGAAGGTGAGAACTCGCTTGAGACATTGGTCAACAGCTATGACAAGAACGTCCTGAAGTCCGAGACCGACATGATCATAGACGGTACCGGCTGCCTTTCCGTCACGGCCAACTCCAAGAACGGAATCGTGACCGAGTACGGCGTGTTCTGCATCCTCAACGGAGACATCACCGTGACGGTTGCAAAGTACACTGCATACACGGACGACAATGACACCGATGATACATCGGATGACGTGGTGGAAGAGACCAAAGGCACTGCCATCAAACCGATGCTCGGATTCGTGATGCTGGACGGCAGCCTGACAATCTACGGCTACAACTCGGACAAGGGCTACGAGAGCAAGGGCATCAAGGTCGACGGCTACGAGGCAGATGAGGTCGAGGATGAGACACTGAGCAAGGGAATGGGATGGATCGTCATCGACGGCGGCACAATCACCATCAGGACTCAGGGAAAGGCCATCAGCGCCGGCTGGAAGCAGAGCGAGGATGACAATCCCGCCGATAGCGCCAACAATCCCGTTCCGAATGTCTACATCAACGGCGGAACATTCGACATCGTCACCTACGCAACTCCCAGGGACGACACGAAGACGGTTGACGGCGTCAGCCCGGAGGGAATCGAGGCCAAGAACAATGTCTACATTACCGGAGGCACGTTCGTCATAAATACAACTGATGACTGCATCAACGCCAGCAACGCCATCTACATCAGCGGTGGCATGATCTACGCCTATGCATCACAGAACGATGCCATAGACGCAGGTGCCGAGGAGAACCAGGGCTACCTGTACATCTCCGGAGGAGTGGTAGTGGCACTCGGATCCGGTCAGCCGGAAACCGGCCTTGACTGCAACAGCGATGCACGCTTCCAGTATACCGGCGGAATCATCATTGCCATGGGCGGCGGACAGAACAACGTCCCGCAGGCAAGCGGAACAACAGCCTATACGGCATCGGCAAGCGGACTGTCGGCAGGAAAGACTTATGCACTTGTCCAGAACGGTGAAGTGGTGCTTGCATTCAAGGTTCCTTCCGGATATTCATACGGCAATGCCGTGCTGCTCGGAACGGGAAGCCTTGAGCAGGGAACAGCCACACTGCTGAGCGGTGTCACCGCAACAGGTACAACTGCAGACAATGGCGTGGTCTATTCAGGCAGCGTGACGGTAAGCGGAGGAACATCCACAGGCGTCACGGTTGCAAATACATCATCCGGATTCGGCCCCGGCGGCCAGGGCGGACAGCAGTTCGGTCCCGGCCAGCAGGGCGGATTCCCCGGAGGTCAGGGCGGAAGACCGTTCTGAGGCAAATGGATGCTGATTATTTCACAGGGGCTGTCGCAGCTGCGGCAGCCTTTCTTTCTGCAAGGTACTCTCCGAGTACGATCCTGAGGAAGCAGAACGTCAGGCTGAAGGCGGTCAGCAGGATGCTCATCCACACGGTTCCGGCAGTAATCGGCTCCTTGTAGGATGTGGAGAATCCGGTGATCACGCAGAAGATCCAGGCAAAGAACATGTGGTAGATGTAGAAGACCATCGAGTGCGATCCTACCCAGCTCAGCTCCTTTGTCCGTACGCCTGCCTGCTCGATGAGCACGAAGAACTCTCCTAATCCCCAGATCAGCAGGAGCGCCGTTACTATGCACATGGAGATGTCATCAAGCGGGTCTCCCTGGAATGAACCGCGGAAGAGGTTCGTCAGCGGGTCCTTGATCAGTGACAGCGCAATTCCGCCGGCCAGACAGACAACGGATGATATCCACCGTGCCTTCATCGGAATCGGCGGATTCTCGAAAAGGCTGCGGCTTCCCGCAAAGGCTCCCAGAAGCATGAATGCCGTCCAGAAGGGCACCATGTGGATGTTGTAAGGCAGGTCCACATGCAGGAGGCAGAGCAATGCCGTTGTGAAAAGCAGTCCCAGGAATCCGAGTGCCGTCCTGAATCTTGATTTGATGAGGCGGTCCACAATCAGGTAGAACAGGATGCTTGCAAGCATCATCGCAATCAGGAACCAGAAGTCGGCAAGGAACGGATAGCGCTTTCCAAGTGAGTGATAATCCCAGCTGAACCAGTTCTGGATCACGCGGTTCCAGATGCATCCTGCGTAGAAGTTGCGCAGACAGCAGACGGCATCGAGGAACGTCTCTGTCTTTGCAATCAGTTGCTGGATGGTTCCGATGGCCCAGAACAGCAGTGAATACTTGAAAAACGGCACCATCATGGCTTTGCAGCGTCTCTTTACGTCCTCCCCGAACGGACGTTTCCCGCTCTTGTGGAAATATCCGGATATGAAGAAGAACATGATCATCAGTGCATCACCGGTGTGGGTCCAGAGGGTCTTGAACGCACCTGGTGCGATGAGGTGATAGAATACCACGCCGAGTATAGCTACTCCTTTGAGCATGTCTGCAAAGCTAAGACGTTTTTCCATTTGTGCCTCCATGGTATTTCTACTCTCATTTCCGACGGATTTCAACAGAAAATGCCGTGCCCGATTCGATTGACATGAGATATCATGAAGAATAGCATTTCCCAAGGTGAGGTGGATATGTCTGCTCAGTTTTCCGACTGGATCTGGACGCCTGACTGGTCCGTTGAGGATGATCAGGATGCCAGAATCGTATGTTTCCGCAAGTCGTTTGTCCTGGATTCCGTCCGGGATTCGCTTCAGATCGACATCACTGCTGATTCCCGCTACAAGCTGTATGTGAACGGTGTCTTCGTACAGAAGGGTCCGCAGAAGGCCATGGATCTCAGGGAATGGTTCATGGACAGCGCCGACATCGCACGCCATGCGTCATACGGCACCAATACGATTGCAGTCGAGGTCCTGCGCTACGGGACATCCGTTGCAAACGACTCCCTGCTCCGCACGCAGGTTCCGTGTCTGTACATCTCCGGACCAGGGCTTTCCGGACGTGAGGGCTGGAAATGCCGCGTCAGGCGGGAGGTTGGTGTAGTCACCGAGGATACCGTTCCGTCTCCCATCATCGCACAGGAAGTCGTGCAGGCTACAGAGGTGTTTGCCGGCTGGAAGAAAAGCGGCTATGACGATTCCCTTTGGGACGACGCCGTTCCCGCAGGCCCCGAGGATAAGCCTCTTGCCGATGCTCCGTTCAACACCGTACCACGTACCATCCCGCAGATGAGCTACGAGGACAGGCTGTTTGAGGGCGTATCTGCCGTACGCGAAGGCGGTATCTCGGCCGCAGAATGGACGGACCTCATACATGACGGCAGGCGTGTGACCATCCCCGCACACAGTGTGCATACAGTCGAGTTCTCGGCAGGTGCCGAAGAGTGCGGATATCTGCTCTATTCATTTGAAGACGGCAGAGATGCCGTAGTGAAAACGCTCTGTGCAGAGTGCTATTCATATCCTGAAGATCTTACCAAGGACGGCGGCATCATGATTCCCGGTCTGCCCAGAAAGGGTGACAGGACTGATTCCGTGCACGGAAAGCTTGTGGGCCATGCATCGGTCTACACCGTGGCAGGCTACGGTACTTGTGATATGCCGGAGGAATACGAGCCGTTTGCGTTCCGTACATTCCGCTATGTACAGCTCAGGATAGAGACTTCAGACGAGCCCCTCACGCTGTGCGTCTTCCGCTACAGGGCCACGGGCTATCCTCTTTCCGTCGGAACCTGCGTCGAGGCAAGCGACCCGAGCTTTGCACCCATCTGGGACATCAGCCTGCGCACGCTCAGGCGCTGTATGCACGAGACCTACATGGACTGTCCGTTCTACGAACAGCTCCAGTACTCCATGGATGCACGCAGCGAGATGCTGTACACATACGCCGTCAGTGCCGACGACAGGCTTGCCCGACAGGCAATGGATGCACTGCGCCGTTCCCAGCGTCCGGACGGTCTTCTGAATGCCGATGCTCCCACTGTCAGGAGCAACGTGATTCCCGGCTTCTCCATCTACTACATCCTCATGGTCCACGACCATATGATGTATTTCGGTGACGGCAGACTTGTCAGGAGGCATATGCCGACAGTGGACCAGATACTCTCGTTCTTTGACAGGAACATCAATGATGAGGGTCTTGTGGGGAAGGTGGGCGGCCCGATAGGCAGACAGAAATACTGGTCCTACATAGACTGGTCACACAAGTGGATTTCCGGCGTGCCGGGAGCAACGGTGAAAGGAAGCTGTGCCATAACCATGGAAAGCCTGCTGTATCTTTACGGTCTCCAGAAGGCTTCCGACCTTGCTGTATTCTGCGGTCTCGAGAACCTTGCCCAGCAGTATCGCCAGCGTGCGGAAGCCCTGAAGAAGGCAATCCTTTCATGCTGCGTGGGAATCTACAACGGTCATCCCCTCATCCAGGACGGTCCGGGCCTGGACGAGTTTTCCGTTCACTGCCAGGTCTTTGCTGTCCTTACGCGAATAGTCACTCCGGAATCGGGCAGGGATATGCTTGAGCAGTGTGTGGGCAACCCCGACATGGCCCAGGCATCGGTTGCGTTCATGTTCTATCTGTTCCGTGCTCTTGAACTCTGCGGCTGGTACGAGAAGACCGATGAGCTCTGGAATCTCTGGAGGCAGATGCTGAAGGATCACCTTACCACATGTGTGGAGAACGATACCGACATGCGCTCCGACTGCCACGCATGGGCATCACTTATGTGCTACGAGCTGCCTGCCGTGGTTCTTGGCGTAAAGCCTGCCGCGCCGGGTTTCGAGAAAGTCTTCATCAGACCGAGGATGGGTAAGCTCACTCATGCCGGCGGAGATGTGATTACCCCCAAGGGAAATGTGCACGTGGAGTGGAAGCGTACGCAGGAAGGAACCTGCGCCCTGTCTTATGATCTGCCTGAGGGAATGATTCTGGCGGAGTGAGAACGGTGTGCACGAAGTACTCGAACGGCACGACGCGAACGATGCGCACGAAGTGCAACGAATCTGAAATCAGCAGAAGATGTCCAGGGGCTCCTCCATGTAGGATGGAGCCTCTGTTTTCATTATCTTCAGGAATGTGGGTGCCTCGCGCAGCATGCTGTCTTCTTCAATGAGCCTGTGGGCAATGCCCGGACCTGAAGCAATGAATACGGGTTTCGGGTCTTTCTCCGGCATGTGGCCGTGCGTGGAGCATCCGTGGTGATCATCTACTGTAATCTTCCTCTCTATGGCGCAGTAGGTCTCATTCGAGAACTGGGTATGGTCATCGCTTTCCACCATGATGCTGAAGTTTCCGAATGTGCCGTAGTGTTGTTTCAGCTCCTGGCTTCCGAAGACCCTTTCAATGCCGCACGAGCTATCCTTTGCCTTTTCCTTCAGATAGGCAAGGGCGTCTTCTTCCGTAATGCCTTCCAGATAGATCTGGGCGCTGTGGCCGCATTCGTCGGCAGTCAGCTTTCCTTCCATGCCGTCACGCCTGAATATCTCGTTCAGGGCAATCTCACGGTCAACCCGGATATGTCCGTGGTCACTCAGGACTACGAAGACGGTCTTTTCATAAGTGCCGGTATCCTTTGTTGCCTGGATTATGTCTCCGACCATCCTGTCGGCAAGTTTCACCATTTCCAGGACTTCAGGGCTGTCTGATCCTTTCCTATGCTTGAAAGTGTCCACACATGCGGGGTGGGAGAACAGGACATCCGGCCTGAACGTTCTGATGATGTCACAGACGCATGCGGTGGAGAACAGGTCTTCCTGAGGCTGGCTCTTGAAGCTGAGTATGCCGATATGCTTTCTGATGATTGGGCCCAGAGCTGGAGAGGATGACTTGAGATAATAGCCCAGACAGTCATCAATTATGAAGTTTTCATCAGTTATCTCGGGAATCAGGTAATCGATTTTGTCGAATCCGCCGGCAGTCACAGGCCATCGGCATACGGCTGATGATAGTCCTGCACGCTTGAAATAATCAAAGACCGAAGGACATTTGAGTTCGCTGAGTGAATTGAACCACGGCCTTCCGTGCCTGCCGTAGTCTTCGTTGGAGACCACGCCGTGGACACCGGGTGTCTTTCCCGTGATTATGGTGGCATGGCAGGGATGGGTAAGGGAAGGGTAGATTCCGTTTACCGAACGTATGTAAGTACCGCTTCCTATCAGACTGTTCAGATTCGGAGTATCTCCTGCCTTCCTGATGTCCTCGTCGGTGAGGGCATCAATGCTTATCACTATAAGGTTCGGCATATCCCAGCGTCTCTCTTTCCACGAACTCTACAGGCAGTTCCAGATGCCGCGGTTTCTCTGTTCCGTCTATCAGTGCAATGACGGAGTCCACGCTGGCGCTTGCAATCTTCCTGAAATCGCAGTGCATGGTGGTGAGCTTGGGCGTGAGGTATCTGGATATCGAGATGTCGTCGAATCCGATGACCGATACATCCTTGGGGATGGAATAGCCCAGTTCCTTGAGCGCATTCATGGCGCCTATGGCCATGATGTCGTTGGCCGCGAAGATGCCCGTGGGCTTTCTGCCGCTCTGGCTGTATATGCGCCTGACTTCCTCATAGGCCTTGTGCTCGTCGAAGTTGCAGTCGATCTCGGTGATCCTCTCGATCAGGTCCTGGTACTTGACCTTGGCGGAAGAGACGCCCTCGTTCCTGTGCATGGCCGGCAGTCTGTGCCTGCCGCAGCCCAGATAGAGGATGTCTCTGTGTCCGTACTGCACGAGCTTTGCTATGGCAAAGAAAGCCGAAGCCTGGTCATCCATGTTCACCACCGCCACATTGGGCAGAAATGAATCCCGCTCCTGGTTCACCAGCACAAGCGGGTAGCCGCGTTCGGCAAGCTCTATTATATCCTTATTTCCGGTGTCGTAACCGAGAAGGATTGCTCCGCTGACCATCCGGCTTGCCAGCATGCTGTTGATTTCCCTGATTTCGGAGTCGTCCTTAGTAAGCTGCACCAGTGTCTTGTAGCCGCGTTTCTGGGCTTCTCCGATGACAAGGTTTATCATCTCCGTGGCAAAGTGGCTGGTGATGTTCTCCCCGGCTCCGGAGTTTGACTCGGAGTAGGCGGAGAACAGTCCTATGATGCGCTCATGCTTTCCCACAAGACTTCGGGCCCCGCTGTTGGGCACGAAGTTGTATTTCTCGATGTATTCCCTGACTTTCTGCGCTGTCTTTTCGGATACTCCGTCAGCTCCGTTTATCACCTTGGAGACGGTTACCCTGGAGACACCTATCAGTCTGGCAAGTTCTTCTGTCGTCATCAGCAGTCCCTTACATGCCGCAGCTTATGTGGCTGTGGTAGTGATTGTAGCCGGTTCCCATGAAGTGCTGCATCCTGTACTGATACGGATTTTCATATCTCTTCTTCACGGTCTCGGTCTCAACTGCATCAAGATCTCCCCATATCCTGACCTTTCCCTCGTCGGCGTAGTACAGCATCAGGCTTTCGCCGGGGCGGTCTACGACTTTTCCTTCTCTGACTGTTTCGCCCCTGCCCAGGTATGCAAGGTCGTTTCCCTGGATGTCCAGCACGTGGCCGAAGAGCTTTCTCCTGCTGTCGTCGCAGTAGAACTCGTGGTTTCCGTCACCGTTGAAGTCTATGGGCATGAAGTCGCTGGCCTTGAACGGGAACACGTCATGAAGCTCCTCGCCGGTGAATGCATCGAAGATGAAGTCCTCCGGCTCGGTGTCCACTATGGCATGGTTGATGACCTTGCGCGTGATGCGCATGGCCATTGAGATTCTCCTGTGGTCGGGTCCGATCACGGCCTGCCAGCCGTTGTGCATGTGTCCGTGTGATGGCACTGCAGTCCAGAACCTGTTTCCCTTGTCGTCGAACGTAACCACCCTTGGTTCGCCTTCCTGCTCGTAGTCCTCGCGGATGGTGTAGATGTAGCGCTTTCCGTCCTTGTCCTCGAACGGAACAACCACGTCGGAGTGTCCCAGATATCTGCCCTTGTCCGCGCAGAACAGCTCGTGGCCGTCCTCAAGGCTTATCAGGCGTTCACCCCAGAAGAGCTCGTCCACGCCGTCGCGGTCGAAGTCCAGCACGGGGCAGAGGTGGCTTGCGCGTGCTCCGCCGTCATCTGAGGGAATCAGGATGTCCCAGCGTTTGACCAGCTCTCCGTTCTGGATATGATGGCCCTGAAGGTACATGTTGCGGTATGTTCCCTGCGCACATACCAGAACCGGGACATCGTGGGCATAGCCGCCTGTGATGTAGAAGCGATAGGAATGGCTCATGGTATCGTCTATGGTATTGTCGGGCCACTTCCACTGTCCTGTGGTTTCTCCCGTCAGCGGGTTGATCCTTTCAAGATATCTTGCGTTCAGGCTGAACGGGAGGTGGGGATTCAGGTTGTTCAGGAACCAGATCTCGTCCACACCGTCACGGTCGAGGTCGAACGAGATGAACGGAACGTACCAGACTCCGGGAATCTCGCCGGTTCCGAGGTCTCGCATCCAGAGCTTCTTTCCGCTCTGGGAGAACAGCGCCATCTTGAGCGTGTCCTTGGGGTAGTCGAACTCCTCCGGCCACGGGTCTATGTTTCCGTTTGAAGAGTAAACGAAGAGGACACCGGGCTCTTTGCCTTTCCCCATTGCCACAGGGACGGACCTGCACTGTCCCAGCTTGATTCCCAGATCGTATTCGTGAATGCACTGTATGTTCATGTATTCCTCCTCAGTCAAGCCAGATCGGGTTTGACCAGGCGCTTCTTCCGCGGGCATCCATGCATTCGCAGCGGATGAACTTCTCAGGTCCCTTGAGCTTGGTGTGGAACTCCGTCACGTGGCGGCCGATGATCCTCTGATAGGGTCTCCACTGGCAGCAGATGTAGATCTTCTCGCACGGCGAGCACTTGATGTGCACCATGTCGTCCTCGATGTAGAAGTCATAGATCTCCGGGCCTGTCGATGTGTAGAAGCTTCCGGAGAATAGGGCGTCCATTATTGCCTGCGGGCTTCTGTCCCGTGCCTTGACCACCGTGTAGCCTCCGAACGAGTCGCTGTACATGGAGTCCAGCGGAGCATGGTTGTGGTTGTCGTCCGATCCGGTTCCCCAGACCCTGTCTCCCCTGAAGAGCATCTCGCTCCAGAAGACAACTCCGTTTCCCATGTTCTCCAGCCAGTCCGTGCCGTAGTTCATGATCTCCACGGCGTGGTAGGGGAACTCGGTTCCTATGTCGGTGACGTTGATCATGGACCAGTGCGGATGGTTTATCTGAACGAATGCGCCTTTCTTCCTCATGTCATAGGCATAGGGCATGCCGCATGCGGCTGTGCGCTCCTTGAGGTGGATGACGTCCTTGTCCTTGATTCCCTCGATGGTGTCCGCCCAGAGGTAGTGGACATGAATGTCCTTGTCTCCCACGGCGGAGTTGTTGTACTGCTCCACGCCCTGGATCATGGTGAAGTTCTCGTCCGTCAGATACCTGGTGTCCGTGTAGACGTCATGGTCGGTGACGGCCAGGAAGTCGAATCCGTGGTGCACGTAGGCATCCTTCATCTCTTCCGGGGTAAGCTCTCCGTCCGAATTCACGGTGTGGCTGTGGAGGTTGCCCTTGAGCCAGACTGCATTCGGATCCTGCAGGAAAATGGTTCGTTTCATCTGAAAGTTCCTTTGGCACTGTATGCCGATGTTTAGTTTAACACCTGTTAACATGGAATGCAAGCATGAGTTGGCGTTTTTTGACCTGTCTTTCCTTCTATATAATATGTATACGTACAAATCCAGCCACAGTAAATAAAAAAAATTTCACTCTTGACAAACCGCGGAGGACGATTGAAAATAAAAATACGTTAACGCGTGTTAAAAAAGGGGAAACAAGGCATGGGCCTTACAGGGAAAGCTGAAAAACTTCAGGCAAAACTGAAGGAATCTCTCTTCTATATAGATGACTCGTACGTGGCCAACCTCCATAGCCTGGGTTGGGACAACGCAAGTGCCCAGAGTCTGGCCGCATGGGACTGGCCGCACGGAATCGGACTTTTCGGAATCTGGAAACAGTATGCATTCACCAAGGATCCCGGAATCCTCACATTCCTCCGTTCGTGGTATGATTCCCGCCTTGAAATCGGTCTTCCTCCCAGAAACGTCAACACTGTGGCTCCTTTCCTGACCATGGCATTCCTTTATGAGGAAATCCGTGAGCCTTCATGGAAGGGGATCATGACCGATCTGGCTTCTTGGATCATGGATGAGATGCCCCGCACTCCGGAAGGAGGGATCCAGCACAAGCACGCAGAGCTGGACAACCACGGAGACCTCTGGGACGACACGCTTTTCATGACATGTCTGTTCCTGGCAAAGGCCGGAAAAGTCTTCGGAAAGAAGCAGTGGGTGGACGAGGCCACATACCAGGTGCTCCTGCACATGAAATACCTGATCGACAGGAAGACAGGCCTCTGGTACCACGCATGGAGCTTCGACAACCGCGACAACTACGCAGGCGCTCTCTGGGGAAGAGGAAACTGCTGGATCACGGTATTCATTCCCGAGTTCATCGACATCGTACAGCCTGAAGAACCCGTCAGGAGGATGATGGTCAATGCCTTGGACAGACAGGTTCAGTCCCTGATCGGATTCCAGGATCCGAGCGGGCTATGGCATACGTTGATCAACGACCCCACAAGCTATCTGGAGTCATCGGCTACCGCCGGTTTCTGCGCGGGCATCTTCAAGGGCGTGCGCAAGGGGTACATTTCCAGGGACTGCCTGGCTGCGGCACAGAAGGGGCTGGACGCACTGATGGACAAGATTGATGATGACGGAACCGTGCAGGGAGTCTCCTACGGCACGAACGTCGGACATACGCTGGATCATTACCGCAACATACCCATACGGCCCATGCAGTACGGTCAGGGTCTTGCGATGATCGCACTGCTGGAGGGGCGCGCATGAAAAAGGAAAAGGAACTGAGCAATCTCAAGCGCTCGAGCATGAAGCGGTTCATCCCGCTTTACGTCATGCTGATTCTCCCGGTGGCATACTTTCTGATCTTCAAGTACGGCCCGCTGTACGGAATCACCGCGGCATTCAAGGACTACAACATCTTCAAGGGCCTGTCCGGCAGCCCGTGGGCCGGATTCAAGTACTTCAAGGAACTGTTCAACACTCCGGGATTCTTCAAGGCTTTCGCCAATACCCTGATCCTGAACATCGGAGAACTGTTGTTCACGTTCCCGATTCCGATCTTCATAGCCATACTGCTGAACGAGCTGGTGAACGAGAAGCTGAGCAAGGCTGTTGAGCAGATCATGTACCTGCCGCACTTCCTGTCCACGGTCATCATCGCCGGTATCTTCTACCAGATATTCGCACCGTCCGGAATCGTCAACAACGTGATCACCACAATCTTCAAGTGTGAGCCCATACCGTTCCTGACCAACAACAACCTGTGGAGGGTAACGTACTGGATGTCCAGCGTATGGGAAGGCGCCGGATACGGAATGATAGTCTATCTTGCCGCAATAGGCGGAATCAACAAGGAACTGTATGATGCAGCGTACATCGACGGAGCCGGAAGATGGAAGAGAATCTGGCACGTCACGCTGCCGCAGATCAGGTCCACCATTGTCACCATCCTGATCATGAACACCGGAAGGGTGGTGTCCATCGGATTCGAGAAGCCGTACTTCATGCGCAACGTCCTGGTAGAGGACGCATCCGATGTCATAAGCCTGTACACATACCGTCTGGGACTCCAGTCCGGTCGTTACGACTTCGCCACGGCCGTAGGTCTGTTCCAGTCGGTCATTGCACTGGTGATGGTCCTGACGGTGAACAAGATAGCAAAGAAACTCGGAGAGGAGGGTCTGTTCTGATGGCAAACGTCTACGATAAGAAATTCAGCCTGTTCCAGATAATCCTCTCGATCTTCTTCATCCTGGTCTGCGTGGCCGTGCTTGTTCCCATACTCAACATCGTGGCCACATCTCTCAGCGGAAGGGATGCCATAGCCATGGGCAAGGTCAAGATCTTCCCGGTACAGCTGACCACCGCGGCATACAAGATGGTCTTCACCGACAGAGGCATGATCAGGTCATTCTTCTTCTCCGTCTTCCTCATGGTGGTCAAGACCGTGGTGTCCATGGCCATGACAATCCTGGCGGCATACCCGCTGTCGAAGAAGAACCTTCCCGGCCGCGGTCCCATCATGCTGATGATCACCATCACCATGTACTTCAATGCCGGAATGATTCCTGCATACCTGCTGAACAAGTCGCTGGGTCTGGTGAACACGTTCTGGGTCCTGGTGATTCCCGGCGCCATCACGGCGTTCAACCTGATAATCCTCAGGTCGTTCTTCATGAGCATCAACTCCAGCCTGTTCGATGCTGCCTACATGGACGGATGCACCGAGATGCAGACGCTGACCAAGGTGGCCATGCCGCTTTCGAAGGCCGCCATCCTGACCCTGTCGCTGTTCTACGCGGTGAGCAGGTGGAACGGCGTCAGCGACATCATCCTGTACATACAGAACCCGAACTACTACACGCTTCAGTACAAGCTCAAGCTCATGCTGGATACCATCAACATACCGTATGAAGACAAGGACGAGGCCATCAGGCAGATCGTTCCCGAGAACTTCAAGGCCGCCTGCATAGTCTTCACCATGATTCCCGTACTGGTCCTGTACCCGTTCGTACAGAAGTACTTCCGCGAAGGCGTCATGATCGGAGGTGTCAAGGAATGAGGCAGATCGTCGGAAAAGGCCGGTATTTGACCTCATGGGTGACCTCGGGATTGTCCGAGGAGCCTTTTGACGCTCCCATGGTAGAGCTTCATCTGGACAACTACCGCACCGGAGTAACCGCAATGCGCGATATCTATGACAACTATCAGGTTTCGCAGATCAAGCGGCAGTTCCTGGACCGCGGGAGGTTCTTCCGAAGCAGCTACCCTCTAGACGTCAGTTTTGACCGCATATGGCTTTCGGACGGTTCCAGCATGGTGGATTTCTCCGGTTTCTGGTTCTATCCCACCGAGATAACCGTCTACGCAAAGCTGTACATCGAGAGCGACAGGGAAAGGAAAATCCCTCTGTCGCTCCGATGCAACGGCAGCATGATCGCATGGATCAACGGAAAGGAATCCTTCCGCGTTCTCTCGGAGGCCGTCAACTACGACACCGTGAAGGATGTGGAGATCCGTGTGGGCAAGGGTTCCAACGAACTTTTGATTGCACTCAATGAACTGGGAGAACGTAACACCATGGTGCGGTTCGGCCTCTGCAACAGGTCGGACTCCGACATCGTGACATCTATTCCTTCCGGTATTGACGATAAGTCCCTTGAAGGGATCAGGAGTTTCATGGACAGTCTGGACATGACGCAGGACGGCGGGCATCTGTTATTCTCCTCCACCGCATCTGCGCTTCCCCTCCGTCTGGTGGTTATGGACGAGGGTTCGGGCAGACAGTCCTTCGATATTGCTGAAGGTGCCGTTTCTTTCTCCTGTAAGGACACCTTCAGCGGGCACATCCTCTCGGCGGAAGTCAGTTACGGGGGCGCGGTCTTCAGGAAGGGTTTCTACCGCTTTGCAAAGCTCAGGCCCGTGGAGAGAATCGCCTCTTCCGAAAAAGAGAGGAAGAAGCTGTACATCGATGCGCTTCTCGAGGAGGATGTGCCTTCTCCTGCACTGTTCATCGCAGGCCTTACAAGAGGTCTGAACCTTTATGAAAGATGCAGACGTCCGGTGCAGAACTCGGTCGAAAGGATATTCAGGCGCGCCGACTGCTCTGACTTCAGGCTCACCGAGATAATATGGATGTACTGTTTGGGACAGGACATACTGCCCAAGGAGCTTCTGAGCCAGTTCCGCGAATGCATGCTGGGATACCGCTACTGGTTCACCGAACAGGGCAACGATGTCATGTGGTTCTTCTCCGAGAACCATGCGCTTTCGCTGCATGCGTGCGAGTACATAGCAGGCCGGCTGTTCCCTGACGAAATATTCAGCAACAGCGGCATGACGGGTCGTCAGCACATGGAACATGCCATGACCATGATCCGCGAATGGTTCTCAACCATACTGAAGTACGGATACACGGAGTGGTGCTCGGTCAACTATCTTCCCGTGGACATGCTGGGCTACATGACGCTGATGAAGTTCGCAGGGAATGATGAAATAGACAACCTGTGCCGCAGGGCCATGGACATGACGTTCGGCTTCTATGCCATGCAGTGCCACAGGGGAATGCTGCTTGGTGCCAACGGAAGGGCCTACATAAACGACGTCCTGTCGCCTACGGACATACAGGCCAATGCGTTCTGCCATTTTGCCTGGGGTACGCCGTACGCACCGTTTGCATACAAGCCTGTGCTCTACGCGCTGACTGACTATGAATGTCCTCCGGAACTTGCCGCAAAGGCGCTGCTGAAGAAGGGAGAGACGCTGGAGGAGCACTTTGTCCAGGGTCATGACAGGATCAGCATCACCATCTACAAGACCGCAGGATTCTTCATGGGATCCTCAAGTTCATCGCTTGAAGGCAAGCCGGGAGACCAGGAGCATCTGTTCGACGTGATGATAGGCGATGAGGATGGAAGGCTTTGGATAAACCATCCCGGTGAGTCCAATGTGCTGGGAACCAGAAGACCCGGATATTTCTCAGGCAACGCCTTTACTCCTCATGTCTGCCAGAAGGGCTCGGGTGCAGTGATATCGTACCGTTTCCCGGACACTGCCGAGGTGAACTTCACGCATCTGATCTGCCGCAGGGGCAGCTTCGAAAGATGCATCCTTGAGGAAAGGGACCTGTTCATGAGGCGCGAGGGCGTGAATGTCTACGTGCACGCAGACAACGGGCTGGTGGTTCCCGACGTGAAGTCGCTCTCAGAGATCGAGCTGAGGTCCTATGGGCTGACAAACACGTGGTATGTGAAGATCGACGATTCGATGGATTTCAAATCATTCGTGCAAAGGATGAGGGGCTGCACTCTCACGCAGCAGGACGACACACTATTGATTCAAGATCCGGTCAGCGGAGCAGAGGGGTACTCGCTGGCGCACCCGGTATTGAAAATAAACTAGGAGGTCCGGTGTTACCGGAGCGAAAAAATGAAAAAAGGATTTGCCATTTTCTGTATTCTGATCATTGCCGTTTCAATGATCTTCGCTCAGTCCGCGACGGAAAAGTCAACAAAGCTGACTGACATCACCGTCATGGTCTATGAAAGAGGAGCTACAATTGCCAACGGCTCCACTACAGACAACAACGACATCAGATGGCTCAACGAGCAGCTTGCTCCCAAGGGAGTCCATCTCACATTCATCAGCATCCCGAGAAGCGGCGCTGATGCCACGATCGAGACAATGATCGCAGCCGGAACGGCTCCGGACGTCATCGTCACCAACGGACGTGAGAGAGTCATCCAGTACGCCACACTCGGCGGACTTGCAGACCTCAAGCCCTACCTGAACAGACTCGATCCCGAGTATCAGAAGAACATCCAGGGCACACCGCTGAACATGGTCTCTTTCGGAGACGGCGTCTATGCTCTTCCCGGTCTCTACGGTTACTTCAGCAGAGGTCATGAGCAGTACATCAGAAAGGATATCGTCGAGGCTCTCGGAATGGAGATGCCCACCACCAGAGAGGAGCTGATTACCTTCCTGTATGCCGTCAAGGAGAAGTATCCCGACATGATTCCGTACGCATTCAGCGGAAAGATCACCGATGCATGCTTCTTCAACTTCGTCCTGTCCTACACGAGCAGGGCCGACGAGAGGACGAACTACATCTACGAGCCGTCATTCACCAACTGTCTCAGACCCGGTGCAAAGGAAGGCTTCAGACAGCTGAACCAGTTCTGGCTCGACGGAATCATCCCGCATGATTTTGCAATCGACAACGATGAGACAAAGTTCAACCAGAGCCGTGCAAATGGAAACGTGGCATTCATGCTCTACAACGGAACAGATTCAACTGACTACACGCAGTTCGGCCTTACCGAGGGCTTCATGCTCTGGCCGGCAGACACTCTGCCCAACGCAGACGGAGACCATGTCGTTCCTTCCTCAGGTGCTGTATCAAGATATGTCTACGTCCTGAAGTCGGCCGAGGATGCCGGAAAGATGGACGCCATCATGGAGTTCCTGGCATTCATGTCCAACAAGAAGAACGCACTGACATTCGCAGAGCGCCTCTGGAATCCCCAGGTCGCCAAGCTCGATGCCAACGGCGCACCCGTTCAGCTGGTCACCAAGCAGGAGGCCATGGACATGGGCTTTGCCGAGAGGACAAGCGACATGAACAACCTGGTCGTCTCGTTCGACTTCGGAAAGCAGAACTATGTCGAGAGCCAGCTGGGTTCAGCTCCGAATGTACCGGCAGAGTTCTTCGGTGCCAAGTACGACGTGGTCCGCAACGGCCTGTATCACAACATGGCCATCCCGGGAACACTGCCTTCGGACAACTATCTTTCAGGCCTTCAGACACTGATCTGCGAGTTTGCATTCAAGGTCATCACTGCTCCTGCCGGACAGTTTGACAAGGTCTGGGATGCATCCTATGCAAAGCTGGTCGAGAACCATCTCGAGGATGTCCTCAACGACCGTGCCGCATGGTACGACGCAAACCACAAGTGATCCTCCAGTCACTTGCCGGCTTTCAGACCCTGTGGAGTTTCTCCGCAGGGTCAATTTTTGATGATTATATGGTAAGATGAAGCTATGAACCTGAGATTCAATGAAGACGGCAGATTCAGGATCCTGATCCTGACCGACGCACATCATGCCCCGGGCACGGGGACACAGACCATCACCGCCATGGGAAGCCTGATTGACCGTGCCAGGCCGGATTTCGTCTTCCTGGACGGAGACAACATCGCAGGTCACGCCACGGAGAAGAACTGTCGCGACATGATAGACCAGATCGTCTCTCCCATGGAGGAGCGCGGCATCCCGTGGGCACATGTCTACGGCAACCACGACAAGACGCCGCTTTTCTCCAAGGCCTTCCAGCAGGAGATATACGAAAGCTACCCGCACTGCATGTCACAGTTCGGTCCCGAGGATATCCCCGGCGTGGGGAACTACTTCCTGCCCGTGCTGGACAAAGACGGCAGGACTGTCTTCGGAATCTGGGCCCTGGACTCCATGCAGGATCTGGGCATCATGGATGAAAAACTGGCGCGCATGGAACATCCCGAGAAGGAGATACTCCTACCCAACCGCCTGACCACAGGTTCCGATGCGGACTTCATCCGCCTGGAGCAGGTTGCATGGTATATGGGTACATCAAGGAATCTGGAGAAGGACAACGGCCGCAAGGTTCCGTCCGTAATGTGCTTCCATCAGCCGCTCTATGAGTTCAATGCGGTTGTCCGCAACCCGGGTCAGACACAGATGAAGGGTGAGTGCAACGAGAGCATCTGCTGCTCTGAGATCAACAGCGGACTGTTCGCGGCGCTGCTCGAGCGCGGGGATGTCACAGGTGTGTTCTGCGGTCACGACCACAACAATTCGTTCGATGGAATCTGGTGCGGAATCCACCTGGCATACTGCGGTTCCGTGGGCTACCACGCATACGGAATCAAGAACCCCGGGCGGGACAGGGAGTGCCTGCGCGGCGGAAGAACAATCGACATCGACGTCCGTGATCCGTGGGGGATCAGGACAGATTATATCCTGACAAGGGAAAGCTGAGGTCGGAAATGCTGTACAACAAAGCCGAAAAGAGGGTCCTGCAGTACACAACGGCGCTGGAGAAGTACATATGGGCCGAGCAGGACTGCCGTTTCGATGTTTTTACAGAGCAGAGGAAAGCCTACACGGATGAGGTCATCACTCCTTGGAACAAGATAGAGGACTATCCGTTCGGATTCGGAGCCGAGGGGCAGGATACCGCTTTCCGCTTTGAGCTGGATGTACCCGACCTCAAGTCGGTTTACCTGCGCTTCCCGATAGGAACGGACTCTCTGGTTCTGGTCGACGGCGTTCCCGAGTGCAACGCCAATCCTTTCCATGAAATCATGGACATCAGCAGATGGAGAGGGCGCCATGCATGCTTTGAGGTGGTCTGCTGGGACGGCTACATGTATCCGGGCTGGCATCCGCTTCAGAACAGGCACCTGCTTACGGTCACGGGCCGCAAGCAGCCCGGTTATCCCATAGTCCTCGGCAGGCCTGCGGTTCTTGCCAAGAACCCCAATCAGTACGATCTCTGGCATGACCTCGTGGTCATAACGGAGACGGTGCTGGAACAGGATCCCGGCAGCCTGCAGAGGCAACAGATGATGGCCCGCCTCCACAAGGCCCTGATGGGAATGAGCCTTGTGGAGGAAGACCCCGTGGTTCGTGAGAGACAGGCTACACAGGTGCTGAAGACAACGCGTGACATTCTGGCCGCAAGAAACGGTTCTGTTGCGCCTGCCGAATACTGCGTTGGCATGGCTCATCTGGACCATGCATGGGTCTGGCCCAAGAGGGAGACCCTGCGCAAGGCCGAAAGGACCATAAGCGGTATGCTCCATCTGATGGAGGAATACCCGGAGTTCGTGTTCCTCAGCACTCAGCCCGTGCAGATGGAACATGTGTTCGGGAAGTACCCGGTGCTGAAAAAACGTGCCGAACGGATGTTCAGACGCGGACAGCTGGAACCGAACGGAGTGGGGCTTGTTGAGGCCGACGGGGTGCTGTCCTACGGCGAAGGCCTGATCAGGAACTTCCTTTACGGACGTCAGGCGACCGACCGGCTGTTCCCGGGATACAGGGGAGATACCTACGTGCTTCCCGATTCTTTCGGATACAACGGGAACCTTCCGCAGATAATGGCAGGCTGCGGCGTGAAGTATTTCATCACCAGCAAGCTCAGCTGGAACGATACCACGCGCTTCCCATACGATCTTTTCACATGGCGCGGAATCGACGGCACGCAGATCAAGGCCCACATGATTCCCGGCGGCTACAACGGCAGATGCCGCCCGAAGGAGCAGATCCGCATGTGGAGCAACGTTCTGCACAAGGATGTCCAGTCATCGCTTCTGAGGACCATAGGAGAGGGTGACGGAGGCGGCGGAACCATGCGTGAGGATGCAGAGCTCGTCAGGCGTACGACCGACTTCCAGGGCTGCCCCAAGGCACAGTGGTCCACGGTCTCCAAGGCCATGGAGAAGATTTTTGCTGAAGCAGGCGATCTTCCCGTCTATGACGGCGAGATGTACTTCGAGCTCCACAGGGGAACATACACGAGTCAGGCCCGGATGAAGCAGGGCTACAGGAGGACCATGGCCCTTCTGCATGATGCCGAATACCTTCTGGCCCATGCCTGGGCAAAGAGGGCCGTAAGTGACGGACGGGCCGGTGAAATCTCGGCTGTCGTGAAAGACATCTGGAAGAAGACCGTAGTGAACCAGTTCCACGACATCCTGCCGGGATCGTGCGTCGGGGTAGAGTATGAAGAGGTCAATGCCTTCTATGCTTCTGCTGCTGAAAAACTGAATGCAATTATCAGTGAACTTGCACCATCAGGAGACCTGGAACTGAACCTGACGCCGTTTGAAGCCGACGGCATTGCCCCTTATTCAACAGGGACTTCTCGTGATGCCGACATATCGGGCTTCTGGTCCGTGAAGACCGCTAAGGACGGAACGATATCTTCTGCAGTCTACAGGGGCGTGGAGCTGGTTGACGGAAGCTGGAACACCCTGATGATGGGCGACGACGTTCCGCTTCAGTGGGATGCCTGGGACCTCGAGAAAGATTCCCTGAGCCGCCTTGGGAGGGTGTCGGTCAGGAACGGCAGAATAGGAAAGAATTCAACAATATCCCAGAAAGTAGTGATTCACAAGGATTCTGCACGAATTGATTTCATAACGGACATCGACTGGCATGAAGACCACAAGGTACTACGTGCAGAGTTCCCCACAACGATATGTGCCGAAAACGCCGTATTCGACATTCCGTTCGGTTTTGTGTCGAGGAGCACCAAGGACAACACTCCGGCAGAGAACGCACAGTTCGAATCTCCTGCGCACAAGTTCGTGATGCTGGGTGACCGGAAGGTCTCCGTGGCATTGATGAGCGACAGCAAGTACGGCTACAGCGCCAAGGCGGGGCGCCTGGGCATCACGCTTCTCAAGAGCGCCAAGGCTCCGGATCCGGATGCCGATATGGGAAAGCACCACTTCGTCTATTCGATCTTTGTTTCGGATGCCGATGTGGGTGCAACGATTGCGGTGGCAGAGAACCTGAACAACCCGCATCTTCATGTTGCGGGCGAGTTCGCTCCGCTGGTGTCCGTCAGCGACGGCCTTGCAGTGGAGACCGTGAAGATTGCCGAATCCGGTGATGAATTGGTATTCAGGGTGAGGGAAGTGCTTGGATGCAGCAACAACGGCAGGCTCAAGCCTGATGCATGCCTTGACCGCAAGTCCCTTGTTGAGACCGACATGCTTGAGGAGAATGAGAAAAAGCCATCCTTCTCATTCCATCCGTTCGAGATAAAGACTTACAAAGTCAGGAGGATCTGATGATGAGACCGTTGATTGAAATCTGTCTTGAGGACGTTCAGTCCGTAATTGCCGCCCAGAATGGCGGAGCCGACAGGGTAGAGCTTTGCTCCGATCTGTTCGAAGGCGGCCTGACGCCGACCATCGGAACCGTAAGGACTGCGCTCAAGGCGACGTCGATTCCTATCAACTGCATGATCAGGCCCCGCGGCGGTGACTTCTGCTATTCGGACATCGAGTTCGAAGTCATGAAGCAGGACGTCATGGCCTTCAAGGAGGCCGGCGTCAACGGCATCGTGTTCGGCATCCTCACGCCCGAGGGTGATGTGGACATGAAGCGCAGCAGGGAGATCATCGATCTTGCCAGACCGCTGGCAGTGACCTTCCACAGGGCATTCGACATGACGCGCGACCCTTACAAGGCGCTTGAGGACCTGATTGAGCTTGGCGTGGACCGCGTTCTGACAAGCGGACAGGAAGCAACCGTGCCCGAGGGTGCCGAGCTTCTTGCCCATCTGGTGAAGATTGCCGGCGACAGGATCATCGTCATGCCGGGGTGCGGAATAAGCGAGCGGAACTTCGACAGGATCCGCAGGCAGATCGGAGCAAAGGAATATCATGTGCATCTGCCGGGCGAGGAGAAGTCAATGATGGAGTTCCATCCGGGTCACATCTACATGGGAGGCCTGCTGCGCCAGAGCGAATTCACAATAACCCACACCGATTCCTCACGCGTGCGTTCGGTGATCGATATGTGTTCACGCTGATTCCTGCAGTTTCTCAACGTTTGGCTCCAATGACTCCAATGACTCAAATCCCTCAAACCAGCTTCATCATCTGATCGGGATTTTCTGCGGCCTTGACGTTGCCCATGGCCTTTGCTATTACGCCGTTCTCGTCTATGAGGTATGTGGTGCGCACGACACCCATGGAAACCTTGCCGTAGTTCTTCTTCTCCTGCCAGACCCCGTAGGCCTTGATCACATCCAGGGCAGGATCGGACAGCAGCGTGAAGCTCAGGTTGTAGTTCTGCTCGAACTTCTTGTGCGATGCCACGGAATCCTTGCTAACTCCGAGAACCACTGCTCCTTTCTCCCTGAACTGCGGATTCCTCTCGCTGAATCCGCAGGCCTGCTTTGTACAGCCTGACGTGTTGTCCTTGGGATAGAAATAGAGAATCACCTTCTGTCCGAGGTAATCCGAAAGCCTGTGGAGCTTTCCGTTCTGATCGGGAAGCTCAAAATCCGGTGCTTTTGTTCCGATTTCCAGCATGTCTTTCTCATTTTCAGAACAGCGGTGCAAAGAGCTTGAGTATTGTTCCGAATACCTTGTATGAAAGCTTTTCCTTTTTGATTGACTCAGGCGTTACCTCGCGGCACTTCTCCTGGGTGGCAAGGAAATCTTCATCGATCTCAGGTATGCAGGATGTCCTGTACATGTATGTGGCGCATTCGAAGTGATGGTAGAGGCTGCGGTAATCGAAGTTGATAGTACCGACCACTGCCTTCTCGTCATCGGCGGTGACGACTTTTGCGTGAATGAAGCCCGGTGTGTACTCATAGATCTTGACGCCGGATTCGATGAGTGTCCTGTAGTGTGCCTTTGCAAGCGAGTAGGCGGTCTTCTTGTCGGGAATGCCGGGGAGGATCAGCCTGACGTCCACGCCACGCTCTGCGGCATACTTGAGTGCCGTCTCAAGCTCGCCGTCCAGAATCAGATACGGTGTCATGATGTGAACATAGCGGTTCGCGCGGTAGAGGATGTCCGTATAGATGCTTTCGCCCACCTTGTAGCTGTCGAGCGGGCAGTCGCCGTACGGCATGACGTAGCCTTCGGCCTCGACGGGATCGGCCTTGATCCTGGCCTGGCTGAAGTCGGCAACCTTCTCGTAGACGTTCCACATCTGCAGGAACATGAGGGTGAAGCTCTGTACTGCCGGCCCCTTGATCATTACGGCTGTGTCCTTCCAGTGCCCGAAACGCACCCTGCGGTTGATGTATTCGTCCGCCAGGTTCACTCCGCCGTTGAATGCAACCTTGCCGTCGATCACCAGGATCTTGCGGTGGTCCCTGTAGTTGTAGTGCGTGGAGACCATCGGGGTGAGCGGAGAGAACGGGCGGGCCTTGACTCCGACCTTGCCCAGAAGCTTGTCGTAGTTGCCGGGAAGCGTGGAAATCTCGCACAGTCCGTCGTACATCACGCGCACGTCCACGCCTTCCTTGGCCTTGCGTGCAAGGATGTCCAGGATGGCTCCCCACATCTCGCCTTCCTCGATGATGAAGTATTCCATGAAGATGAACTTCTCGGCTTTCTCAAGCTCAGCCAGCATGGCCTTGAACTTGTCCTCTCCCAGGGGGAAGTACTGCACGGATGTGTTTCGCCAGATGGGGAAGCTGTTGGTTCGCCTGATGTAGCAGTCAAGCGCTGCGGTACCGGACCTGTCGGTGCTTATGGCCTTGAGCGTGTCCGGATCAGGGGTGACGATGTTCCTGCTTTCGGCTATCAGGTTCGATATCCTCCTGGTGACCTTACGGTGTCCGACGTTGATCCTTGTGTAGGCCAGGAACAGCGCGCCGGGGATGGGTGCAATTGCCAGGATCAGAAGCCATGTGAGCTTGGCGGAAGTATCCATGTCGCTGTTGAATACGTAGAAGAGCATGGCGATGGTGAATACGACTTCGAATATCGCAAAGTATGGAATGTACTTGGCCAGGAACAGGTATATGCCCACGAAAATCGCAACCTGAACGGCAATCAGCAGGGCGATGATGAAGATCCTGCTGAAAAGCAGGCTCAGGATCCCTTTCTTCTTGGGTTTTGCAAGACGCATGTCAGATGACCTCCTCAAGAATCTTTACGAAACTCTCCAGTCCCTGCCTGTCTTCTTCCGTAAACCGGCCGAACAGCGGGCTGTCTATGTCCAGGACCCCGAACACCTCACCCCTGCGGTGTATGGGAATCACTATTTCCGAATTACTGGCACTGTCGCAGGCAATGTGGCCGGAGAACTTATGGACATCGGGAACAAGCTGCGTGCTGTCGGTTGCGGCTGCGGTTCCGCACACGCCTCTTCCCATGGGGATTATGGTGCATGCCACCTTTCCCTGGAAAGGTCCGAGCACGAGTTTTCCGTCCTTTACGGTATAGAAACCCACCCAGTTTATGTCGTCCAGCTTCTCGTTCAGAAGCGCTGATGCATTTGCCAGGTTGGTCATGGTATACGGTACGCCTTCCGTTACGGAAGCCAGCATTTCGCCCAGAGTGCGGTAATCAGTCTTCTCCATAACGTATATGTTATAGTAAGATCGGTATGATGAAAAAGATTTTTTATACGGAACTTGCCTATATCCTGGGACTGGTGATAGTCGCCATCGGAGTCGCCTTCATGGAAAGGCCGGATTTCGGGGTGTCCATGGTGGTTGCCCCTGCATATCTCCTGCATCTGAAGATATCCGAGACATACGCTTTCTTCACGTTCGGCATGGCCGAGTACACGCTGCAGGCTGTCCTGCTTGTGGTGATGATGCTTGTACTGCGCAGGTTCAAAATCAGCTACCTGTTCTCATTCGTCACGGCAGTCATCTACGGATTCACGCTTGACTTCTGCATGTGGCTGGTATCGCATATTCCCATGGATACCATGCCGCTCAGGATAGCATACTACACCCTGGGCATGGTGCTCTGTGCCATAGGCATATCCCTGTTCTTCCATACCTATATCGCTCCAGAGGTCTATGAGCTGTTCGTGAAGGAAGTTTCGGCAAGGTTCGGGATAGAGATACACCGTTTCAAGACAGGCTATGACATCTGCTCCTGCCTTGTGGCCGTGGTCCTTTCATTCTGCTTCTACGGATTCGGAGTATTCAGAGGCGTCAAGCTGGGCACCGTCATCTGCGCGCTGATAAACGGCACGCTGATAGGAATGTGCTCCAAGTTCTTCGAGTCACGCTACGAGTTCAGGGACAGATTCGGACTGAGGAAATACTTCTAGAACAGGACTGCAGTAGCAATCTTCAGGTATACGAGCAGCGACAGGGCATCGACGATTGTGGTGATGAACGGGCTTGCCATCACGGCAGGGTCGAATCCGAGCTTCTTTGCAACCAGAGGCAGCGTACATCCGATGAGCTTTGCCATCACTACCGTCAGTGACATTGTGGAACTTACGACCAGCGCGACAAGCGGGAACGAGTAATTCATGGCCTCGGCCATGTTGCCGAACAGAAGTCCGTCAACCAGCATCACCTTTCCGAAACATACTGCACCCAGGGCAAGTCCGCACATCAGGGCGGTGGTGAATTCCTTGAGAAGTACCTTGCCCAGATCCTTTACGTCGAGCTCACCCAGCGATATGGCACGGATGACGGTGACCGAAGACTGCGAACCGGAGTTTCCGCCAGTGTCCATCAGCATCGGGATGAATGCAGTCAGTATGACCAGCTGTGCCAGGGCATTCTCGAACTTGGTGATTATCAGACCCGTGAATGTGGCGGAGATCATCAGCAGCATCAGCCAGGGAATCCTGTGCTTGAACAGCTCCCACGGGGAGGTCCTGAGATAGGACTTCTCGTAAGGTGTCTGAGCGGACATGATGGTGATATCCTCGGTGGCCTCTTCTTCCATGACGTCCATGGCGTCGTCGAACGTGATGATACCGACCATCCTGTTGTCACGGTCAACTACAGGCAGTGCAAGGAAGTTGTACTTGGACAGCTGCTTGGCTACTTCTTCCTGGTCCATCTGGGTACTAACCGTGATGACGTTGGTAGTCATCAGGTTCTCCACCTTGGTGTCCTGATCCTTTGCAAGCATCAGGTCCTTGGCCGACACAAGACCCAGGATCCTGTTGAATCTGGAAAGGACATAGCAGGTGTAGATCGTCTCCTTGTCCACACCGTCCTCCCGGATCTTCTGGAATGCCTCCCTGACCGTCATGTCCGCAGACAGGGAGACGTACTCGGTTGTCATGATCGATCCTGCGCTGTTCTCCGGGAACTGCAGGATCTCGTTGATCTCGCGTCTTCTGTCGGGCGTGACATGCCTGAGGATCCTGCTCACCACGTTGGCCGGCATCTCCTCGACGATGTCTGCGGCATCATCGATGTACAGCTCGTCCAGAACCTGCTTGAGCTCGGTATCCGAGAAACCCTTGATGAGAAGCTCCTGATTGTCCGGTTCCATCTCGACGAACGTATCGGCCGCCAGTGCCTTGGGAAGCAGGCGGAACATTATGGGAAGCTGGTCCTCCGGAAGCTCGTCGAATATCGATGCGATGTCCGACGGGTTCATGGTGACCAGAACGTCCTTTACGGTTGAGTACTTTTTGTTATCAACCAATACCTTCAATGTGTCTTCAACACTTACGTTATGCTGTGCCATAACAAATTCTCCCTGAACTGTTCAGAGTTGACGAGTGAATTATGCAGATGTTGACTTGGTCTGAAAGGGTCAGCGTAAGAAAACGGAGGACCTTGAATCAGGCACAGGGTCGGAATCTGCGAACAATCTACTACTACCGCCAGCTTCCATTCTGGATCCTCCATATATATTGATGTACAGGCGTCTGCCCAACAACAGATTCTAACAGTTTGGAGGGATGCGTGCAACACAATTGAAGAGAATTGAAGAAAAGCTGTTGACAGAAAAATGCGGTTTGTGATATTCTTATAACCAAGTAAACCAGTAGGTTTAGTAGAAATTAAGAAATGAAGCCGGTTACGGACCGGATTGAGGGAGGAAGATATGGCAAGGATTTATGAGGACATCACCCAGCTTGTAGGCGGAACACCGCTCGTAAAGGTCAAGAACTATTCAAAGGCACATGAGCTTCAGGCAACCATTCTGGTCAAGCTCGAGTACCTGAACCCCGCAGGAAGCGTCAAGGACAGGATTGCAAAGGCGATGATCGAGGACGCTGAGAAAAGAGGCGTGCTCAAGCCGGATTCAGTGATAATCGAGCCCACCAGCGGAAACACCGGAATCGGACTTGCCGCAATAGCAGCCGCCAGAGGCTACAGGGCAATCCTCACCATGCCCGAGACCATGAGCGTCGAACGTCGCAACCTCCTGAAGGCCTATGGCGCAGAGATCGTGCTCACTGAAGGTGCAAAAGGCATGAAGGGAGCCATTGCCAAGGCCGATGAGCTTGCGGCGGAGATTCCCAACAGCTTCATCCCCGGCCAGTTCGTGAACCCCGCCAACCCGGCTGCACATAAAGCAACCACAGGTCCCGAGATCTGGGCAGACACAGACGGCAAGGTCGATTTCTTTGTAGCAGGAGTAGGCACAGGCGGAACGCTGAGCGGCGTTGGTGAGTTCCTGAAGTCCAAGAACCCCAAGGTCAAGGTCGTTGCCGTAGAGCCCGAGAGCTCGCCGGTTCTCTCCAAGGGAGTTGCAGGACCACACAAGATCCAGGGCATCGGCGCAGGCTTTGTCCCCGACACCCTGAACACCAAGATCTACGATGAGATAATTCCAGTGGCCAACGAAGATGCTTTTGCAACAGGCAAGGAAGTTGCCAGAAAGGATGGAGTTCTTGTAGGAATCTCCTCAGGTGCAGCCCTGTATGCAGCAACCGTGCTTGCCAAGCGTCCGGAGAACAAGGGCAAGACCATTGTGGTGCTGCTGCCCGATACCGGCGACCGCTACCTGTCCACTCCGCTGTTCACAGATTGAGTTCTGCCATTATTGGTCTCCATATCAAAAACTTCACTTCAGGTCTGACCGCACGGGCCTGAAGTGATTTTTTGTAATGTGAGTCATCCGCTGTCAGATGCTGTAGTCGTAGCTTTCCATTCGGCGGTCCAGGATGTCCTGCAGCGTGATGCCTTCAAGGTAATCGTTGACAGTATCGTACAGACCCTGCCAGATGGGCAGAAGCTGATAGTCTGCTGCAGCGGCGGCTTCGGAGGGGTCTTCAAGATTGGGAACCGGGGCCAGGCTGCCTTCGGAAAGCTTGAGTATTTCGGCCACGGTATACTTGTCCGGCGTCCTTGCCAGCATGTAGCCGCCCTGGGCGCCTCGTGTCGTCTTCAGGATGTCGGGCCGGTTCAGGAGGGAGACGATCTGCTCGAGATATTTCTTGGAAATGTTCTGTCTGGATGCGATGTCCTTCAGGGCAACCGGGCCTTCCTTGTAGTGTTCTGCAAGATCAAGCATCACGCACATCGCATAACGGCCTTTCGTGGAAATCCTCATGGAATCCTCCTGTTTGACCCATAATAACCTGCGATTAACTAGGTTTTCAAGCCGGTTTTAGTTAGACATCACTACTGACTATTCACAAGAGCGGTGGTATCATGACAAATGTAGAACAAATGTCAGACAAATCCTGACATGTATGCCCGATGTATGTATGCTGGGGAGAGCATGCAATCAGGCAAAAAAACAAAAGGTGGTTTATCAAATGTTGCATCACGATTATGACTCCGATGCCGTACGTGCGCTTGAGAAAGGCGCATTCGTTCCTTATTTCCAGCCGCAGATCAATTATGAGAGCGGTGCCATGACGGGGACCGAGGTTCTTGTCCGCTGGATCATGGAAGACGGGCAGGTAGTGCTGCCAGGAAACTTTGTCCCGCAGTTCGAGAAGAACGGCTTCATATATGAAATGGACAGGCACATCTGGGACAGTGCCTGTGAGCATCTGGCTGAGTGGAGAAAGGAAGGGCTCGGGATTCCGACTCTGTCGGTGAATGTCTCAAGAAGGGATTTCTATCATGAAGAGCTGGCTCAGGTTCTGGAGGATACGGTCCGCAGACATGGCCTTGTTCCGTCAGACATCCATATTGAGGTGACGGAATCAGCATTTGCAGAAGATCCAGACCAGTTCTTCAGCATCCTCGAGTCCCTCAGGGAGAAGGGTTTCTTCATTGAGATGGATGATTTCGGAAGCGGATATTCGTCGCTCTGCACGCTCAAGGACATTCCCGTCGACATCATCAAGCTGGATTCCGCGTTCCTCTCAAGGGACGACAGGTACAGACGATGCGGAAAAATCGTCACTTCCGTGGTGCGCATGGCCCACGCGATAGACATGCCGGTCATCGCCGAAGGCGTGGAGAAGCGCAGTCAGGCGGATTTCCTCAAGACGGTGGGATGCCGCTTCATGCAGGGATTCCTTTTCGCAAGACCCATGGATGCAGAAAGCTTCGGCAACATGCTGAGGTCGGGTTCATACAGGATGGAGAAGCTTCCTGATGACAAGGACAACGGACAGCTGGACTTCTTCGACATAAATACGCAGTCAACGCTCATCTTCAACAGTTATGTCGGCGGCGCGGCAATCCTCAGCCGTGATGCGGACGGAAAGGTCTCGGCCCTCAGGATGAACGACAAGTTCTTCGAGATGATGGATGTGGACAGGAATACATACGCAGCACGCCAGTACGACATCTGCAAGGGACTGTCGCGTGAGACCGTGGGAGAATTCCTCAATGCAATAAACGAGTCCGAGAGGACCGGGGAGGAAACCAGCTGCATAACATGCTCCGTGAACATCGACGGCAAGGGCAGGGACTTCTGGAGCTTCAACAGACTCAAGTTCCTGGCCAGGAAGGTGCAGAGCAGCATCTTCTATCTGAGCATCGAGGACATCACCGACAAGGTTGCGCTGCTGATACGCAACCGCAGGCTGATGACCGAAATCCAGGAACGGGAAGAGCTTTTCAAGCGTGCAGCCGAGCAGATCGACCTTTACTTCTGGAAGTACGACATAACCACCAAGAAGATGTATCCGTGCTTCAGATGCCAGAAGAATCTGGGACTGCCTGAAGAAGTAGCCGATTATCCTGCATCACTCACCGGAATGTGCATTTTCCCGGAGGACTACCAGTACAGAAGGATCATGGAGAGGGTAGACAAGGGAGAGGAGGTGGATGTGACGCTGCCGCTGACTGCCGACAGGATTCCCTACAGGATCAGATACAGTATAGAGAAGGATGAGCAGGGCAGACCGGCATTTGCCTACGGTACGGCAATTCCCGGTGATGACCTTGTCTGAGATGTCAGACCGGTCAGCCCAGAAGCTGTATCAATGATTCCTTTGTGTTCTCGAGGGCGTCGCCGTACTGGCTGTCCATCTTCTTCAGGTTCTGGCTTATGATCTGGGAATACTGGGCGGAGTTCACGCCCTCGGGATTGCTCTCCATTGCCTGCTGGATCTGGGCCTTCATGCGGTCGACGAAAGCGCTCTTGGCATCGAGGTACTGCTTGAGGAAGTCGCCGATCTGGTGCATGAGCCCGTCTGCCTGCGCATCTCCGTCCGTGACCAGATTCACGAGATCACATGTGCGGTCGAAGCGCATCTGGTAGATGTCGTCCGACGGAAGGCTGATGTTGGACATGATGGTGCTCACCATGCCGCTTCTGACAACGGCCTTGTCCCCGGGGCTGTATGATGCATACTTTGCGGCCACTACGTCCAGCTTCTGGTCCGTGTTGTTCAGATAACCGCCGGCAAGGGCCATTCCGTCTTTCTGAAGGGTGTCGGTACGGTACTTTGCTTCATCGATCTCGATGTCCTGTGTCTTCTCAAGTGCGATTTCCCATGCGGATTTGATGCGTGCCATGATGTTCTCCCGAAAGCTGTTTCTGAGTGAAAGATAACTGTTTTCAAGACCGTCGGCAACCTGTATCATGCAGGTATGGAAAAGCAATATTATCAGGACCCATACCTCAGGAGCATCACGTGCACGGTCACGGATGTCAGGCATACGGACAAGGCCACGGAAGTGCGCACGGACAGGACCATTTTCTATCCGGAGGGCGGAGGCCAGCCCGGAGACCGCGGCAAGCTGGGTCCGTATGACGTGCTGGATACCCGCAAGGCCGATGACGGCGATTCCGTACTGATTCTTGTACCTTCATGCCCGGTTGCAGCAGGTGAAAGCCTTGAGCTCTCCCTTGACTGGGACCACCGCTACAAGTTCATGGTCATCCACACTGCACAGCACCTGCTGTCCGGACTTCTGTTCTATCTGTACGGCATAGGTACCGTGGCCGTCCACCAGGGCGAGGAATACCTGACCATCGAAACTGATAAGGAAGAGATTCCCCAAAAGACAATCGATAGCCTGATTCTTGCAGCAAATGAGAGAATCCGCGGTAATCATGAGATTCTGTACCATGAGATGAGCCATTCCGAGGCCGAAGCTCTAGGACTCAGGCGCAGTATAAAGGTGGAAGGCGATGTCCGCATAGTAGAGATAAAGGATGTGGACCGCATCGCCTGCGGAGGACTTCATGTTTCCCGTACGGGAGAGATCGGAGTAATCAGCGGCCTGGGCCATGAGCAGATCAGGGGCCATGTGCGTCTCTATTTCCGCTGCGGCATGCAGGCACTGGAGAGTCTTCTTTCCGCAGACAGGACGGTTCAGGATCTGTGCAGGACGCTCAGCTGCAGGCCCGATGAGGTCGAGGCCAAGGTGTCGGACACAGTCAGGGCTCTTTCCGAGGCCAGGTCAGCTGCATCCGAGGCCGCAAGGAAGCTTGCGCTCTCCGAGGTAAGGGAAAACGTCGGTGAGGACGGACTGTGCATGCTTGAGTGTGCTGCGGACGCAGACCTTCAGGACTATGCCCAGGCGGTGCCTGATTTCCAGAACCTTGCCATGCTTGCTACAAGTACATCAGACGGAAGGACCAGGTGGCTGATAGCCCTGAAGGGAAGGTTCGAAAAGATTGACTTCAACGTGAAGATCCGTCCGATTTTTTCCCGGATCAACGCAAAGGGCGGCGGAAGAACCCCCGTTTTCCAGGGTGTGGCTGCTTGTGATGACAATGAAAAACTGAACTCGTTCAGGGACGAGTTCAGGAATCTGGTCCTGTCGGACCACGAGTAGTCTATATAGAACATATTCAGAACAGCTTTCCTATCTCGACGGCAATCTGCTCGGCCTGGGGAATCGTGAGCCTCTCAAGATCCTTGGAGAACGGGATGGGTGTGTCCTTTCCGCTGAACTGCAGGACCTGGCACTTCAGTGATGAGAATGTCTTCTTGTCCTGGCAGATTGCGGCACACACCTGGGCATCTATGCCTCCGATTCCGTTGGGATCCTGGATCAGCACCGCGCGTCCGGTCTTGCGTACCTGCTTGAAGATGGTGTCCTTGTCCAGCGGATTGAGGGTCCTGAGGTCGACCACAGTGGCGTTGATTCCGCTTTCATGCAGAAGCTCTGCCGCCTTGAGGGCGGTAATAACTGCATGAGAGTAGGCGATGATGGTCACATCAAGTCCGTCTCCTATCACTTTTGCCTTTCCAAGCGGTACCGGTTTTGCGGAAATCTCGCCCTCGGACGGATACAGCAGCTTGTGCTCGAAGAACAGCACGGGGTTGTTGTCCCTGATTGAAGCCCTGAGAAGGTGATAGGCATCCGACGGATTCGACGGTGCCACTATCTTGAGTCCGGTTCCGTTAAGGAACAGGGCCTCGGGGCTCTGGGTGTGCTGTGCGCCGTGTCCCGTTCCGCTTCCTTCCGGAAGCCTGACGGTAATGGGGCAGCAGAACTGTCCGCCGCTCATGAAGTGCGTCTTTGCGGCATGGTTGACTATCGGGTCGAATATCAGCGTGTAGAAGTCTGCATACATGATCTCCACAATCGGCCTCAGGCCCATCATTGCGGCACCTACTGCCATTCCCGTGAAGCCTTCCTCCGACACCGGGGTGTCGATCACCTGGTCCGGATGCTCCTTCCACAGGCCTTCCGTGACCTTGAAGCATCCGCCGTATACTCCGACATCCTCACCGAAGAGGACCACGTTCCTGTCGGCAGCCATCTCGTCCGACATTGCTTTCCTGATTGCTTCGCGGAATGTCATGGGCGGTCCTCCTGTGATGCATAGACAAGGTTCATGACCTCGTCTTCCTTCAGCTTGTCATCGCTTTCCTTGAGTGCGTTCTCGGCCTGAAGGTCGATTCCCCTGCGGCATTCGTCCTCGATGGCCGTAATCTCGTCGGCGGTGACATAGCCGCTGTCGATCATCTTCTGCTCGAACAGGATGATGGGGTCACGCAGCATCCACTGCTGTTCCTCGTCGCTTGTCCTGTACAGACGGCGGTCGCTCTTGGAGTGGCCCTTGAACCTGTAGGTCATGACCTCAAGAAGGTACGGACCGTTGCCGCTTCTGATGTACTCGCAGGCCTTGAGAACAGCATCGTAGACAACCTCGAAGTCGTTGCCGTCCACCACGCTGCCGGGCATGCTGTATGCCTGGGCCCTTGACGCCACCTGATCGATGCTGATCATCTTGTCGCTCGGTGCCGACATTCCGTAGCGGTTGTTCTCGCAGTAGAACAGAACCGGCAGCTTCCAGATCGATGCCAGGTTCATGGACTCGTGCACGCTTCCGCGGCTCGACGCTCCGTCGCCGAAGATCGCCACGCTGATGTTCTTCACCGGAACCGGGGGGACATCCTTTGGATTCTGGGTTGTCGATGTCGCAAAAGAGGCGCTGCCGTTGCTGATGAACTTCTGGTAGAAGGCTATTCCGGTTGCCAGGGGCACGCCGGAGCCCACCACTGCCGAGGAGCCCAGATTGCAGTGCTCCCTGTCTGGCATGTGCATGCTTCCGCCGAGTCCCTTTGCCAGACCCTGGCGGGAACCGAACATCTCCGCGAACATCGCAACAGGCCATGAGCCCTTGCAGACCGTGAATCCATGGCATCTGTGGGTGGGAACAATCCAGTCTCCATCCTCAAGTGCCATGCACAGACCGGCCTGGGCAGCTTCCTGGCCGTTGGCCAGGTGTGTGGTCCCGTGAATCAGGCCGGCCTTGAACAGGCTTTCCGTCTTCTCTTCGAAGAACCTTGAATTCAGCATCATGCGCAGGGCATCGATGCTCTTGTCTTTGTCAATCACAGCAAACAGTCAAGATCGATCTCCGCGACGATTGCCGGCATTCCGCAGCCCCAGCTTTCCAGGACGGCAGGATGTACCTCGCCGAAGATTCCGACCTTCTTCTCCCCAACCATTATATTTGCACAGCGTCCGGGAATGAACCTCGGGTCATCCTCGGGAGCCGCAAGTGTGTATTCCACCCTAAGGAAATACATCAGAGTATTCACGAAGCTGTTGGCATCGTTGAACGTCACCGAACCGTCAGCGGACATGAATCCCAGATTGTTCCTTGTGACCGTGCCGCTGTTGTCGCTGGGCTCGAGGTAAGCAACCTTGCCCACCTCGAAGATCTTGTGAGGATAGGTGGCATGTCCGCTCATGCTCTCGCTTTCCATCAGCGACGGGATGATGGACGGTCTGACGGCCTCGAAGTTCTCGCTCATCGGGTTTGCGATCATGATGACCTTGTCGCCCTTGATGTGCATGTTGTCCACATACTCGCGTCTTGAACCCAGGTAGTTGTAAATCATCTCCTGGAATCCCATTCCCACCATGATGTCCTTGACCTTCCTGCCCAACTCCTCGGCGGGTGTCAGGCGTCCGATGGTGAAATCGCGCGGGATGGTGGGCTCGAAGTTCTCCAGCCCGTATCCGATCATGACGTCCTCGACCACATCCACCGGATGCAGGAAGTCATTGCGGTACTCGGGGCATGTGATGTGGATGGTATCACCCTCGGCTACGCTGTACACGCCCATGCGCAGCAGTGCTTCCCTGGCATCCTCAATGTCGATGTCCTCGCCCAGGACGTGCCTGATCTCCTGCACCGTGCAGCTCTGTGAATCCTGGAAGTAGTAGGGGACCGTAATCTCCTTTCCGAACTCGGTCTCGTACGGGTACACGACCTTGACGGGCTCGATTGTGAATCCGAGGTCGGCCATGTCCACTGCCATGATGGATGCGCACAGCAGGATGTCCTTGAGGATCGGGCCGGACATCTCCACAAAGAGGTTGTCGTCACCGACCTCGACGGCTCCCACATAGGCGCTGTTGATCACGGGCGGCATGGAAAGTGCCTTTCCGGCATCATCAAAGAGATAGGGGTACACCGGCTTGTCCTTGATGATGTATCCGTACTCCTGTCCCTTGGGATGCTTCTCCAGAATCTCCCTGAGATTGAGGTCCTCCTCCATGTGGAGCGGGACAAAATGTGTCTTGTCCGGATCTGCTCCGTCATAGTGGATGGGATACTTGATCAGGTTGTTGCGGTAGATGCCCATGGCAATGGTGCGTCTCTTCCTTCCGAAGTTGAAGCACAGCTTCTCCTGGCTCTGGATCAATGTCAGCAGGATGTCTTCGTCAACTGTCTTTCCGCTTGCCACGAAGCCGCATGAGAACTCACGCACTTCCTTGGCACGGTTGCCCACATGAAGCTCGCGGCCCTTGTTGTCCGCGGTGAAGCACTTTGACGAGAAGAAGTCATACTGGCGGACCTGCGGGTCCTCGTAGTTCTTCAGAAGCCTTGCCAGACCCATGGCCGACCAAAGGTCGGGCCTGTTGGTGTCGTTGAGCTCGATCTTGAAGACTCCGTTTGCCTTGTCATGCTCGTCAAGCTCCGCCTTTGCGCGGGGGAATACCTGCTCAAGCTCGTCGTCCGTATATTCTCTGCCTAGAAGGCTGAAAAGGAATTTCTCTTTTGTCTCGAATTTAGGCATCAGTTACCCCTCCTTGTCCTTACACTGTCGATGTTCGGCGAGAACAGGTCGCGGATGTCGTTGATTCCAAGGTGCATCATGGCCATTCTGTCGATTCCGAGTCCCCATGCAAGCACGGGCTCGTCGATTCCGAGGCTCTTTGTGACCTCAGGTCTGAAGATTCCGGATCCGCCCATCTCGAACCATCCCAGCACGGGGTGCTTGATGTGGATCTCGATCGAAGGCTCGGTGAAGGGGAAGTATCCAGGCACGTACTTGAAATCCGTGGCGCCTGCGACCTCGACTGCGAACATCTTCAGCAGTCCCAGCAGGTCCTTGAGGTTGGCTTCCTTGCCGATGACGATTCCCTCAGTCTGGTAGAAGTCTGCACCATGCTTGGCATCGACCTCGTCGAAGCGGAAGCAGCGGACTATGCCGAAGTACTTTCCGGGCACCTTTGCCTTTGTCAGCTGGTGAGCCGAAAGAACGGTTCCCTGGCTTCTGAGGATCTGACGTCTGGTGAATTCATGGTCGAACTTGTACTGCCAGCCGCGGGATCCGGTATTGCCGCCGTTCTCATGGGTGTTGGCCACATTGCTGAGCCACGGCTCCTCGATTTCCCTGCAGTGCCTGGGCTCCTTGACGTAGTAGACGTCGTGGATGTCGCGTGCACTGTGGAACTGCGGCATGAAGAGGGCGTCGCCGTTCCAGAACTCGTTCTCTACGAGCGGTCCGTCGAACTCCTCGAATCCGAGCGATGTCAGCTTGTCCTTGACCCACTGGATGTAGTTTGCGTACGGGTTATGGCGGCCGGGGATGAGTCTCTGCACGGGAGCATCGAGACCGTAGGGTCTGAAGCTTGCCGTCTTCCAGCTTCCGCTTGCGATGATCTGCGGAGTGAGAACTCCGATTTCCTCACCGGTGATGTTGGCCTTCAGAAGGGCTTCCTTTGCTTCCTCTCCGGCTTTTGTCATGCGGTAGGTGACTTCCTCGCGCTCTGACATCTTGTAGGGGGATCCTGCAGCTCCGCGCTTCTTGGAAATCCTTCCCATCAGCTCCTTCTCGCGCTCCGACATCTGTGACTCGTCGATGGGGCCTGCCAGGCCTTTCTTCAGAAGTGCAGCGGTCTCCGTAACGTCTGCGGGGAGGGTGTCGTTCTTGACATAAGCCTTGTTCTCCGCGTTCATGGCGCAGGTCCCGGCCTTGGAGAGGCTTCCGTATGCCGATCCGATGTCGCTCTTCTCGAGACCGAGCTTCTCTGCAATCTCAGGCAGTGTCAGGGGCTCGCCGCCCTTTAGAAGGTCGAATATCCTCTGTGCGGGAGTTCCGGTCTCGGCCTGTGCCTTTCCGGTATCCGTAAGTTCATATGTCACGACCGTCTTTCTTGCGGTCTCCTCAAGACAGCCCTTTGCGCAGAGCCAGCTGAATGACTGGTTGCACTGACCGATCTTGTAATCAAGTTCCTTCACGATCCTGTCAGCCGTGATGTCCTCTCCCGCAGACACATGTCTGAGGAGCTTGACCTCCAGCGGATGAAAGTTCTTTACGTCAATGTCCATAGTTCCACCATGTTTATAGAATAAAGTGTAAATCCATCATATAACTCCGCGCGGAAAAAGAAAAGGTGCTGGAGCTTCCGGTCTTTGCTCAACATTTTACGGGATCAGCGGCAGGTGTTCCGATGACAGTTAAACTTTTTGCCTAAAGACGAAAAAAAGTTTGTAAAAGTCAAACTTTTTGCTCAAAAACAGAAAATAGTTTACTGCAGGTCCGGTTGTTGCATGAAAAAAACCGGCGGTCATTCAAACCGCCGGCCTTAAGCATCGGTATTCCTGTAAGATTACTCGCTGATGAGCATTGTGTTCGGAGCCAGGGCAACTCCTGCAGGGTGCGGGATGTTCTTGCCGTGGTCCTTGACCACCGTCATGATGACGCGGCTCTTCTCGTCGTTGTAGTGCAGGCCGATGAGGACATCGATCTTGTCCAGATACGGATCCATGGTCACGGGCACGCCGTACTCGGTGAAATCCACGTTGGGTCTTGCCGGTGAGACACAGAACCAGACCTCGATGTCCATCTTCTTTGCGAATTCCTTGATCTTGCGCACGTCATCGTCAGATGCCATGGTGAGCTTGTAGCCGTCGAAGAAGACGGCATCGGCCTTGAACGAACCCTGGTTGATCAGGGTCTCGAGGCTTGCAAGGATCTTGTCCACGCCGACGCCTTCCTGTGAGAAGTTCATCATGACGCGGTTGCTGCGGATTGTCTGGTAGACGTCGAAGGCATCGTCCAGGCTGCGGAACTCGGAGATCTCGCGGAAGGCCTCCTTGTACCAGTTCATGATGTGCTCCACGTTGGCGCCGAACGATACATGGATGACGTTCTGTCCGCGGAGGATCTTGTCGATGGCAAGGTGGACCATGCATGCGGTCTTGCCAACGCCGTGGCGGGATGCCAGGACGCCGAGGTTTCCGCGGCCCAGTCCGCCGTCTATCGAGCTCTCAAACACCCTGATGGGGCTCTTCTTTATAAGTTCTGCTACTTCCATACTTGTTTCCTTTACTCAATGATAACCCGAAAATCACTTTTTGAGTTTATCTTTCTCGGCTTTTTTGGCCTTCAGCTCTTCCGCAACGGACTGCGGGACTCTGGCGTAGCGGCAGACTTCCATGGAATACTCCGCCTTGCCCTGGGTCATGGACCTGAGCACCGTGGCGTAGCCGAACATCTCTGCAAGGGGAACTTCGGCATCGACCGTACAGATGCTGTTGTCCTCGGTGGAGCTGATGATCATGCCCCTGCGCTGGTTGACGGTTCCGAAGATGGCGCCCTGGAATTCCGACGGGCCCTCGATCTCGACCTTCATGATGGGCTCGAGGATGGTCGGCTTGGCCTTGGCGAAGGCTTCCTTGAAGGCTGCGATTGCGGCCGTCTGGAATGCCATGTCGGAAGAATCCACAGGATGCCATGCACCGTCGTTCACGCAGACGCGTACACCGACGATGGGGAACTCAAGCTGCGGGCCTTTCTTCATTGCGGTCTGGAAACCCTTCTCGCAGGAAGGAATGTACTCGGTGGGGATTGCACCGCCCTTGACCTCGTTGACGAACTCGAAGTCCTTGGGCTCCTCGTCTGATGAGGGATCGTTCGTGATCGGCTCGATGTAGCCTGCAACACGTGCGTACTGTCCGCTTCCGCCCGTCTGCTTCTTGTGGGTGTAGTTGAACTCCGCCCTCTGCAGGATTGCCTCGCGGTATGCGACCTCGGGAGCACCTACGGTGACTTCGCAGTTGTACTCACGGCGCATTCTCTCGACGTAGACGTCAAGATGGAGCTCTCCCATGCCCTTGATGATGGTCTGGTTGCTCTCCGGATCGACATAGCACTGGAAAGTGGGGTCTTCCTTCATGAAGCGGTTGACGGCCTTGCTCATGTTGTCCTGGCTCTTCTTGTCCTTGGGATAGATGGCAAGCGAGATGACCGGCTTGGGCACGAACATGGATGTCATGGCGTAGCGCAGGCCTGCACCGCAGAATGTATCTCCGCTTGCGCAGTCGATTCCGAACAGGGCTGCGATCTCGCCGGCTCCGCACTCGGTGATGTCCTCCATCTCCGAAGCGTGCATCTTTATGAGTCTTCCGATCCTGAAGCGCTTTCCGGTCCTCGTGTTGATGAGCTCATCGCCCTTGCGGAGCTTGCCCTGGTAGACCCTGATGTATGTCAGCTGGCCGTAGCGACCATCCTCGAGCTTGAATGCAAGCACGACGGGGGTCTTCTTGTCATCGGCCTCAAGCAGGACTTCCTGCTCGTTGTTGTCCAGATCCAGGGCTCTGTTCTCGACATCCCTGGGCTCGGGCAGGTACTTGGTGACACCGTCCAGAAGCGGCTGGATTCCCTTGTTCTTATGGGCTGATCCCACATAGACCGGACACATCTTCAGACTGAGCGTTCCGCGTCTGATGGCGGCCTCGATCATCTCCACTGAAGGCTCCTCGCCCTCGAGCAGCATGTTCATGAGCTCGTCGTCGAAATCACTTGCGGCTTCGATGAGTTCCTCGCGCTTCTGCTGTGCTTCCTCGAGCATCGACTCGGGAATCTCCTCGATGCGGAGATTTGTTCCGTTGGGCTCGTCGAAATAGATGGCCTTCATGTTGATCAGGTCGACAACGCCCTCGAGTCTGTCTTCAAGTCCGATGGGCAGCTCCACCAGCTGTGCGTTCAGATGAAGCTTTTCCCTCATCTGGCTGACGACACGAAGCGGATTTGCACCGGTACGGTCGCACTTGTTGATGAATGCGATTCTGGGAACCTTGTAGCGGTCCATCTGCCTGTCGACGGTGATACTCTGACTCTGCACGCCTCCTACGGAGCACAGCACAAGGATTGCTCCGTCGAGGACCCTGAGGGACCTTTCGACCTCGATGGTGAAGTCGACGTGGCCCGGAGTGTCTATGACGTTGATTTCATAGCCTTTCCAGTTGACGCTTGTTGCGGCGCTGGCTATGGTGATGCCTCTTTCACGCTCCAGTTCCATGCTGTCCATGGTGGCTCCGACGCCGTCCTTGCCGTGGACTTCGTGGATTGCATGGATCCTGTTGCAGTAGTATAGGATCCTCTCGCTGAGAGTTGTTTTTCCGGAATCGATGTGTGCGCTGATTCCGATGTTCCTCATTTTTGACAGTTCTGTTGCCATTTTCTCTTGAAACCTCGATATTCTTTCCTAAAAATCCTTATCTCTTAAAACGTTAGTAAGCTATAATATTTTCGAAAAAACATCAATTGAGTTTTCGGGATTATTGTTGATAATAGTCGGTTTTTCTTTTATCCTTTTCTCAACACGTCCATGAAGGACGCATCAGAAGCAGAAGTTTCATTATTCTTCAGTTGCCCCCATGGGCATCAGGTGGTGCGTCCGGTGATTTCAGAATCCCGAAGGAAAAGACTTTTCACGCTTGTACTCTTTGCTGCTGTCGTCATGATGGGATTCGTATGCCTGTTCGTGGGCTCATCGCACATGTCGGTTTCCGAGTGCCTGCGTGCGCTGTTGAAGAAGAGCACTGCCGCCAACAACAGGATAATCTGGAACATCCGCATGCCAAGGGTTCTTGCCGCGCTGATAGCGGGGGCAGGGCTGTCGGTTTCCGGTCTGATCATGCAGACAAACCTGAACAACTCCATGGCAAGCCCGTCCACGCTGGGAGTCTCCAACGCGGCTGTGTTCGGAGCCAATCTTTCCATAATTGCATTTGCCGGCGGTTTTCTTGAAACCGGCAACAACATCCGCAACATCGATGCCGTTGCAAACCCGTTCTCGACATCGCTGATGGCGTTCATCTTTGCAACAATATCCATATTGTTGATTCTGGGCCTGTGCAGGATGCGCAGCTATTCTCCCAACATCGTTGTGCTTGCCGGAATAGCCATCGGTTCCGTCTGGACGGCGGCTACAACCATACTGCAGTTCTACGCTACGGACGTGGGACTATCGGCTGCCGTGATCTGGAACTTCGGAGATCTGGGCAGGGCCACATACAGGACGGATCTGATCATGCTGGTGACGGTGGGGGCGGGGATGATTGCGTTCCTTGCTCTCTCAAGGCGTTACGATGCCCTGCTCAGCGGTGATGCCGTGGCAATCTCCGTTGGAATCAACGTCCCGCGGCTGCGTTTCATATCCATGCTTCTGGCATCCATGATCACCGCCGTCTGCGTCTCGTTCCTTGGAGTAATCGGATTCGTCGGAATCATCTGCCCGCATGTAATCAAGAAGATACTGGGTCAGGAGCACTTCTGGTCCATAGGCTCGAGCGCCCTGTCGGGCAGTCTGCTTCTGCTTATGGCAGACACGCTTTCCCGAAGCATGGGCAACGGTTCTGCGCTCCCCGTGGGAGCCATAACATCCATGCTGGGAGCACCGTTCTTCATTGCAATCATATTCAGAAGGGAGGGGCGCCGCTGATGCTTGAAGTACGCAACCTCCGTTTCGGATATGACAGCAGGAGCCCCGTTCTCAAGGGCGTGGACCTCCGTCTTGACGAAGGGAATGTCGGGATCCTTCTGGGCCGCAACGGAGCAGGCAAGACAACGCTGTTCAAGATCATGACGGGAATCCTCAGACCTGACGGCGGACAGATACTGTTTGGCGGGCGGGATCTTCTGCAGATGCCTCGCCGTGACCGTGCGCGGATTGTCGCCTATGTGCCGCAGCAGATCGAGTTCGGAGCCCTGACCGTCTATCAGTCCGTGCTCACCGGGCGCGTCTCCTATTACACCGTCAAGCCGTCAAGGTCGGACCTGAAGGTTGTGGAGCGCATCCTGACCGAGACGGGGCTTGAAGATGTCTCATGCCGCAATGTCCTGGAGCTGTCAGGAGGCGAGCGCCAGAAGGTTGCCATAGCCAGGGCGCTTGCCCAGGAACCGAGGGTCCTGGTCTTTGACGAACCCACCGGAAACCTGGACATAGCCAACGAACTGTTGATAATCAGGGAAGCAAGAAAGATAGCCCATGAGAAGGGGATCATAGTGATTTCTTCGATACATGACCTGAATCAGGCTATGTTCTTCGGGGACAGGTTCTTCTTCATGAAGGACGGGACAATCATCCGCAGCGGAGATGCCGGGGTGTTTGACCAGTCGATAATAAAGGAAGTATACGGAGTCTCCGCCAGGGTGGTGGAGAGCTGCGGAGAAAAGATGATACATTGCTACAAGGAGTCGGAAGATGAGTAGGAAACTGATTGCAGTATTGATTGTTGCCGTCATGGCCGTAATGGCTCTGGCCGCATCGCCTGTCGTCGAGAAAACAGCAAAGAGTGCCGAGCCCGTGGTGATCACGGACATGATAGGAAGGCAGGTAGAGGTTGTTCCCGGAAGCTACACCAGGGTCGTGTGCATCGGAGCAGGAGCCCTGAGGATGTACACATACATCAACGGTGCGGATCTGCTGTGCGGAGTAGAGGACATAGACAATACCTCGCTTCAGAACAGACCCAAGATGTTCGATTCCGTGGCCATCCCTTACCGCATTGCATATGAGACCGAGTTCTCGTCCCTTCCGTCATGCGGAGTCGGCGGGCCTCAGGCCCAGGCTGCGGAGGCGGAGAAGATCCTTTCCTGCAACCCGGACATCGTCATTTCCGAGTATGAGGACGTCCAGAAGGAGGATGCCCTCCAGGAGCAGCTGGGTGTTCCCGTCATCACCCTCAGATCCGGTCCGAACAACGTCTTCGATTCCTCCTTCAGCGGCTCTCTCAGGCTGCTGGGGCAGATCTTCGGAAAAGAGGACAGGGCAGAGGCCATAGTCTCGTTTATCGAAACGGAAAAAGCCGAAATCTCCTCAAGGACAGCATCAGTGGCTGAGTCAGACAAGCCGTCCGTCTACATCTGCGGACTGGGCAACTGGGGAACCACGAACCATCTGATGACCATGCCAAACTATGTTGCCTTCAGCGTTGCAAACGTGAAGAATGCCGCTTCGGGCCTGAGCAGCAAGGGTGTCCAGGCCATAGAGAAGGAATACTTCGTCGCCTTGGGCAAGGACATTGACATGATCATCATGGATGCGGCCGCCGTGAAGAACATCAAGCCGCTGTACAAGGAAGACCCGACCATGTTCGATTCCTGCAAGGCATGGCAGGACGGGGAAGTCTACCTCCAGATGGCGTTCAACGCATACTACACCAACTACGAGCTTGCCCTGGCCAACACATGGTTCATCGGCAAGACCGTCTATCCCGATCTGTTTGCGGACATCGACCTCACGGCCAAGCTGGATGAGATAACCACTGTCTTCCTGGGACAGCCGCTGGCAGAAAAGATCTTCAGCTATCCCACAAGTTTCGGCGGATATCAGAAGATTGACACGTCAACCTTTTTCAACTAAACAGAAGGCATGATAGACAAGAAAGAGGTCATCGCATTCTTTGATTCCTGGGCTTCCGGATGGGATGCCGGCATGGTGTGCGATGACCGGGTCATAGACATGATTCTGGACAATGCCGGTGTACATGCATCTTCAAAGGTCCTTGACGTAGCGTGCGGCACCGGCGTTCTTATTCCATACTATCTTAAGAGGAACGTCTCTTCCGTCACCGGTGTGGACATCTCTCCGGGCATGATCGCAGTCGCACGCTCGAAATTCAGCCAGAGTCAGGTCAAACTTGTCTGCGCCGACGCGGAGACCGATTCGTTCGGAACCGGATTCGATTCGATCGTGATCTACAACGCTTTCCCTCATTTCTCGGATCCGCAGAAGCTGATGGAGAACCTCTGCACAATGCTCGCGCCGGGCGCAGTCCTGACTGTGGCGCACGGCATGAGCCGCGACAGGGTCAACAGCCATCACAGCGGAAGTGCCTCCCGGATTTCCAACGGACTGCCCGAGGCCGATGCCCTGGCGGCGCTGTTTTCAAGGTATCTTGAAGTCACTGCCGTCATCTCCGATTACCGCATGTATCAGGTGTGCGGGAAATCAAGATAAAAATATCCGGATTTTTAAGCCGCAAAGGGTTGACCCTAACCCCCTTAGGCTTTATGGTAGCCCTTGTAAAGTGCGGGGACCAACTATATCCAAGAATCCCCACCGTCATGGGCACAAACAATGCATGTGGTGTTTCCCTAGTCAAGAAAGACAAGCCTGTGACGAATTGCACTTTGCTAGGGTTAGGCGAATGATTGAAATACGTCATTTGAGAAAGGAGTTTGATGATAACACCATTCCCCTCAAGGATGTGAGCGTTACCATCAACAACGGGGATGTGATAAGCATCATCGGACCTTCTGGCACGGGCAAGTCCACATTGCTCAGATGTATCAACATGCTCACGGAGCCCACCAGCGGGCAGATCATTGTTGACGGCCAGGACATCACAGAAAGAGGCTGCAACCTCAACGAAGTGAGAAAGAAGATGGGAATGGTGTTCCAGTCATTCAACCTCTTCGGTCATCTCACGGTAATCGAGAACATCATGAATCCTCAGATCACGCTGCTGGGAAGAAGCAGACAGGAAGCCTTCGACAAGGCCATGTACCTTCTTACCCAGGTCGGTCTGGCAACCAAGGTGTTCTCCTATCCGGACGAGCTCTCCGGCGGACAGCAGCAGAGAATCGCCATCGCCAGGACACTGGCCATGGATCCCGACATCATACTGTTCGACGAGCCCACAAGCGCACTGGATCCCAGCATGATCGGTGAGGTCCAGTCAGTCATCAAGCTCCTAGCCAAGACCGGCAGGACCATGATGATCGTCACTCACGAGATGGATTTTGCACGCAAGATCTCCAACCGCGTCCTGTTCATGTCGGACGGCGTGATCTACGAGGAGGGAACTCCCAAGCAGATCTTCGACCATCCCAAGAAGGAACTCACGCGCAAGTTCGTGCAGAGACTTACCACACTCGTGTACAAGATCGACAGCACCGAGTTCGATTTCGAGGTCATGAACGAAGAACTCCAGGGTTACGGCGAGAAGCTCCTCATCGAGGCCGAGCGTCTTACCAAGCTCAGCCTTGCCATAGAGGAAATCTGCATCAACAACATCGCCAACTACTCGGACAACCCGTTCATCCTGGTCAAGATCGAGTACTCGGAGAAGCAGGATACCCTCTACCTGTCCATCAGGTACAGGAGCGAGGAGTACTTCGATCCCAAGACTTCCGAGAGCAAGCTGTTCCAGCTGCTGCTGGCCGAGCCGACGACGACACTGAAGGAAAAGAAGCTTACCGATGATCCGGACGGCTGTCTCTACCAGATAGACCTGAGCTTCAAGTGGGAGGAGGAGTGAGCATGAAGAAACTTTCTGTTGTACTTACCGCACTTCTCATCCTCTGTGCCTCCGTCTTCGGTGCAACCGATACCAGCAAGTTCACGAAGATCGAGGACTTCAACGGCCTTCCCATCGGAGTCCAGACGGCAGTCCTCTATGAGGAACTGATCCAGGACCGCGTGCCCGACACTGAGTTCCAGTACTACACCATGCCCACCGACATGATCCTGGCCCTCAAGTCAGGCAAGGTGGCTGCCTATCTGGTCGAGGCCGTAGGCTACGGCGTGCACAAGGCCAACCATCCGGAACTCGATACCTTTGTCGAGATTCCCGGCTACATCAGTGCCAGCAACATCATAGGCAACAACGACAAGCAGGAGCGCATCCTGCGTGAGATGAACGAGTTCATCGAGAACGGCTACAAGAACGGCCTTCTGGGTGACAACGGCAGCCTGTACCAGTACTGGATTGCGGATTTCGATCCTCTCACCGACAACGTAGGCGTCAAGGACTTCACCTTCACCGGCGAGAACGGAACGCTCAACATTGCAGTCGAGGGCGGCTACGCGCCGTTCAGCTTCGTCAGCGACGGCAACCTTGCCGGCTTTGACGTCGAGTTCATCTGCCGCTTCTGCGTGGAGTACGGCTACAAGCCTGTCTTCCATGAAGTACCGTTCGAGTCCATTGCACCGGGCGTCGAGACCGGAAAGTTCGACATCGGCATGAACATAGTGGTAAGCGAGGAGCGCAACGAGACCGGAACGCTCTCCGACATCTACTACACTTGCCCCGTCTACCTGGTCATCATGGGCTCCGAGTCAGGCTCCGCAACAGGAACTGGCACAGTTGCAAAGACCGGCTTCTTCGAGAAGATCCAGACAAGCTTCTACAAGACCTTCATCAGGGAGAACCGCTGGAAGCTGTTCGTCTCCGGTGCCGGCGTCACCACGCTGATCACGATCTGCTCGATCATCATCGGAACAGTGCTCGGCTTTGCGGTCTACATGGCCTGCAGGCACGGCAACAAGATCGCCAACAGGATCACCAACTTCTTCATGTGGCTGATCCACGGCATGCCGACTGTCCTGCTGCTGATGATCCTGTACTACATCATCTTCGGCGCATCAAGGCTGCCCGGCATGTGGATTTCCGTCGTGGGCTTCTCACTGATGTTCGCGGCTTCCATGATCGACATGCTGCGCGTGGGCTACAACGCAATCGGAAGAGGTCAGTACGAGGCTTCCACCGCCCTTGGTTACTCGGACGGACAGAGCTTCTTCAAGATCCTGCTTCCGCAGGCTGCCCACCACTTCCTGCCGATCTACAGCAACGAGGTCGTCACCCTGATCAAGGAAACATCGGTCGTCGGCTACATCGCCGTCCTTGACCTTACCAAGATCAGTGACCTTGTCAGAAGCAGAACCTACGAGGCCTTCTTTGCCCTGATCCTGACTGCGGTTGTCTACTTCCTCATCCAGGCCCTCATGGTCAAGATCGTCCGCATCATCCAGAAGAAGATCGATCCCAGAAGAAGACCCGACAAGAAGATCCTGGCCGGAATCGATGCTTCCGAGTGGGAACTGTTCTAAGACACAATCAAAGCCTTACCCATCCCCAGGTTCATGCCTGGGGATTTCTTTTTCTACGGCAACGACGGGAACGAAAGCATCTACGTTCACGTCGTTCTCGTCGTTGCTATTGGAGGCATTGGAGTCATTGGAGACATTTGAGTCATTTGAGCCAAACGTTGAGAAAACTGGTAGGGTTTGCTCGATCTGATCGATTTCCTGGAACTCGTCAGGCTGATGGGCATGGTGGATTTCCTCGGTATTCCAAGTGGAAAATGTGTCTGGAAGGTTTTGGAAGATATGGAAGGCGTTCAAAACCTGCAAGTAAAAAAAACCCCGCAGCTTGATTACTGCGGGGTACTGCTCATGATGGAGCTGTTATTTCCTGTTCTTTGAGTGGCACTGGCCTGACATCGGGCAGTTGCCGCAGCTGCAGCCGCAGGTGCTCTTTCCTGCCTTCTTGTCCTTTATCATCCGCCAGATGACCAGGCCGACAATCACGACAAGGATTATTACTACGACTGCGGTTCCCATATTCAGTTCTCCTTGGGCTTCCTGAAGAGCATGTACACTCCGAATGCTACCACAAGAAGGCCTACGATGAAACCGAAAACATTGCCGTATCCGGCGAACATGCTTCCGATCTGGTAGATGGCCAGAGCCACGATGTATGCGAAGCCGCACTCATAGCCGATTGCGAACCATGTCCACTTGCGGCTGTTCATCTCGCGCTTGATTGCTCCCATTGCAGCGAAACAGGGTGCGCAGAGAAGGTTGAAGATCAGGAATGAGTATCCCGCAACCTTCGTGAAGGAAGCTGCAAGGGTGGAGTAGACAGCAGCAAGTCCGTTGGCGCCGTAGACGACACCCATCGTTCCTACAATGTTCTCCTTTGCAACAAGACCGGTGATGGAAGCTACGGTTGCCTGCCAGTTGCCGAATCCCAGCGGCCTGAAGATGAAGGCCAGTATCGAGCCGACCTTTGCAAGGATGCTCATGTCAAGCTCGTCTTCCTCAAGCATCCTGAAGCCTTCTGCCGTGAATCCGAAGTAGGTGAGGAACCAGATCACTATCGTGGAAAGCAGGATGATTGTTCCGGCCTTCTTGATGAATGACCAGCCTCTCTCCCATGTGAGACGCAGCACGGCGCCGGCTGTAGGAACGTGGTATGCAGGAAGCTCCATGACGAACGGAGCAGGATCGCCTGCAAACATCTTTGTTTTCTTGAGGATGATTCCGGAGATGATGATTGCGGCCATTCCCACGAAGTAGGCTGAAGTGGAGACAATTGCAGATCCTCCGAAGATTGCGCCTGCCACCATGGCGATGAACGGAAGCTTTGCTCCGCACGGGATGAACGTGGTGGTCATGATGGTCATGCGCCTGTCACGCTCGTTCTCGATTGTCCTTGATGCCATGATGCCTGGGATTCCGCATCCGGTGCCGATCAGGATGGGGATGAATGACTTTCCGGAAAGACCGAACTTGCGGAAGATCCTGTCCAGGACGAATGCGATTCTGGCCATGTAGCCGCAGCTCTCAAGCAGGGCCAGCATGAGGAACAGCACCAGCATCTGGGGAACAAATCCAAGGACTGCGCCGACACCGGCAACGATTCCATTGAGGATCAGACCTTCAAGCCACGGTGCAGTGTTCATCTTCTCAAGCAGGTTTCCGATCAGGACCGGGATACCCGGAACCCATACGCCGTAATCTGCGGGATCGGGCTCTTCGCCTTCGTACTTTCCGTAGACCTCGATGGCATCCTGAAGCTCGTCATAGGTGTATGTGACTTCCTCGGGTGCGAGTGTATCTTCATCTACAAGGACATAGTCTGCAGTGGATCCGGCAGGAACTTTCCTGGCCGCTGCAATCACATCGGTGTATTCGGCATCCTCGTCGATACCCACAAACGCATCAAGTACGTTCGCCGCATCGCCGTATTCTCCGGACGCCTCATCGTAAGCCGACCTTCCTATGCCCAGAAGATACCAGCCGTCTCCGAACAGACCGTCGTTTGCCCAGTCGGTTGCGGCCGATCCGACGGTCACCATGGCGATGTAGTAGACAAGGAACATGATGGCGCCGAAGATCGGAAGTCCGAGCCAGCGGTTGGTGACCACTCTGTCGATCTTGTCGGAAGTGGAGAGCTTGCCGTTGTTTTTCTTCCTGTAGCAGCCCTTGATGATCTGTGCTATGTATACGTAGCGCTCGTTGGTGATGATGGCTTCGGAGTCATCGTCCAGCTCTTTCTCGGCCGCAACGATGTCCTGTTCCACGTGTGCCAGCTTGTCTTTGCTTATCTTGAGCTGTTCCAGGACCTTCTTGTCGCGCTCGAAGACCTTGATGGAATACCATCTCTGCATGTCTTCCGGGAGGTTGTGGACAACTGCTTCCTCAATGTGGGCAAGTGCGTGCTCCACGGGGCCGGAGAAGGTATGCATCGGGACTTTCTTTCCGCCCTTGGCAGCCTCGATTGCAGCCTCGGCGGCCTTGTCGATTCCCGTTCCCTTCAGGGCCGAGATGTCCACCACCGGGCATCCGAGCTCTTTTGAGAGGGCAGCCAGGTCTATCTTGTCGCCTCTCTTCTTCACGATGTCGATCATGTTGATTGCAATCACTACCGGAATTCCCAGCTCAACAAGCTGTGTGGTCAGGTAGAGGTTCCTTTCAAGGTTGGTTCCGTCAACGATGTTGAGGATTGCATCCGGTCTTTCTCCCACCAGATAGTTCCTGGCCACCACTTCCTCAAGTGTGTAGGGGGAGAGAGAGTAGATGCCCGGAAGGTCCGTGATGACTACATCGTTGTGTTTCTTCAGCGTTCCTTCTTTCTTCTCCACCGTGACTCCCGGCCAGTTTCCCACGCACTGGTTCGATCCGGTGAGGGCATTGAACAACGTGGTCTTTCCGCTGTTGGGGTTACCTGCAAGAGCAATTCTGATTCCCATACCGTTACCTCCTTCCTTACTCGACATCGACCATCGCGGCGTCTGCCTTTCTGATCGAAAGCTCGTAACCGCGTACGGTTACTTCCACCGGGTCTCCGAGCGGTGCCACCTTGCGGACGTAGATTTCGGTTCCGCGGGTGATGCCCATGTCCATGATCCTGCGCTTGACGGCGCCTTCTCCGTTGATCTTCGAAACCTTTACGGTTTCTCCGATCTTCACCTCTTTCAGTGTTCTCATTTTTTCTATCTCCATTTATTTCAGATCATTATCTTCATGGCCATTTCCTGGCTGATGGCCACTCTGGCATCCTTGACGTTGACAATCACGTTGTTGCCGAGCCTGTTCACTATCCTCACGTTTCCGCCCACGACAAAGCCGAGGTTTTCCAGGTGTTTCTTGATTTCAGGATTTCCGCCGATCCTGCGGATGATGTTGTCTTCTTCGATTTCTGCAAAAGTCAGTGGCATCATTGCTGCCTTCCTTCGGCCGGATTTTAATGATTAGATATGTCTAACTCCAGTCAGGTCTCAGTTTAGTTAGAGGCCACTAACATGTCAATATCAAAGTTAGACAAATTTAACCGAAACATCATCCTTTCTATTTCGGCAAACTCGTGGTAGAATAATTTTCACGGAGAAAAAAATGAGTTCAGCAGAAGAAACGAAGAAAGAAACCCGCTCCTACATCAGACGTACAAGCGGCCTCACCACAAAGGATTACATGGGCTATGCCATGGTCGACACCGCCGGATGCTTCACGTTCGCGCTGGTGACCACATTGCTTCAGAAGTTCTACACGGACGTGTTTCACCTCAGTCCGCTGTTCATAATGATCATGTTCGTCATCGCCAGGGTCTGGGACGGAATCAACGATCCCATCATGGGGCGTATTGCCGACACCATGAAGCCTGCCAAATCCGGCCGATACCGCCCGTGGATCGCACGTGTGGCTGTCCCGTTCGCAATTGCGGGAATCCTGATGTTCGTCAAGTTCCCCGGAATCGGTGAAGCCGAGAACTACGGCGCCACATGCCTCTACGCAACAGTCACATACATTCTCTACGGCATGGTGTACACCGCTCTCCAGATTCCGTACGGCTCTCTTGCCTCCGTCGTCACCACGGACGACAACGAGCGCAGCAAGCTCTCCGTCTGGCGTTCCATGGGTGCCGCCCTCGGATCGATTCCGGCACTTGCTCTTGCCAGTTTTGCCTATGCAAAGCGCCTTGACAGCGCAGGCAATCCGGTTATAGGCGAGAACGGAAAGGTCATCACCGACCTGCAGTACAAGCCTGTCCTGCTGGGCGTCATTGCAATTGCCCTCGTCTCCATGATCATGCTTTTCATCAGCTTCAGGCTGAACAAGGAGAGGGTCAAGACCAAGCCGCAGCCCAAGCAGAAGGGCGCGGGACTCAAGGCAATGAGGATACTGTTCAGGAACAGGGCCTTTGTGGCAATCAGCCTTGCATCCATGCTTCTTCTTGCAGGCCAGATGTTCACGCAGAGCTTCTACACATACCTGTTCAACGACTATTTCCACGCCAACTGGATGAACCTGGCATCCCAGGCATGCACATACTCGCCCATGCTCATCCTGATGTTCGTGCTGCCCAAGATGGCACGAAACATCGGAAAACGTGAGATCTGCGTCAGCGGCGTCACGCTTGCCGCACTGGCCAATCTGGCTTTGTTCTTCATGAAGGGAATCTCCCCGGACAAGCTCATCTGGCCGTTCCTGGGTCTGTGCTTCATCAGCGGATGCGGTCTTACCGTGCTGGTCATGCAGCTGTGGGCAATGGTCACCGATGCCATCGACGATGTATCCGTCAAGTCTGGTGTCAGGGATGACGGAACCGCCTATTCATACTTCGCGTTCTTCCGCAAACTGGGTCAGGTCATCGCAGCGATCTGTGTCAATGGAGCACTGCTGGGCATGAACTACAAGTATGAGAAGGGAGCCGTGCAGACGCTTGAGAACCTCAGGCACATGTACAACCTGGCAACACTGATTCCCGCCGTCATGTTCGGCGTGATGGCATTGATTCTTTTCCTGATGTACCCGCTGACAAAGCCCGTGGTTGCCGATCTGCAGGTTAAGAAGGAAGAGAAGCTCCGCGAGCACTACGAGAGCAAGAAGATAGATATCTGACCTCCGTCACGGACGTGTCTTAAAGGCAACCGGCCTACCTTTCTGAAATTCAGAAAAGAAAAGGTAGAGCCGGTTTCTTTTTTGGTCCATAATTAACCAGAAAGGGAGAGGTGGGAAAACATGAAAGCAGAATCACTCAAGTCAACTTACACATTGTCAGACGGAAACAGGATTCCGTGCATCGGATTCGGAACATGGCAGACTCCTGACGGGGATGTCGCCTATGCATCTGTTCTTGCAGCACTCAGAAACGGTTACCGCCACATTGACACTGCAACGGCATACGGCAACGAGGAAAGCGTGGGAAAGGCCATCAACGATTTCCTCAGGGAAGGCAGGGTGAAGAGGGAAGAACTCTTCATCACGACCAAGCTTCACAATCAGGACCACGGCTATGAAGCCACGAAGGCAGCAATTGGGAAATCGCTTACCGCCCTGGGCCTGGATTATCTGGATCTCTATCTGATCCACTGGCCCAACCCGCTGAAGTTCCGCCAGAACTGGGCGCAGGCCAATGCCGGGTCCTGGAAGGCCATGGAGGAGGCCCGTGCCGCAGGAAAGATCCGTTCCCTCGGTCTTTCCAACTTCATGGAGAGGCACTATGAAAAGCTGATGGAAACTGCCGATGTGGCTCCTGTGGTGGACCAGATCAAGATCTGTCCGGGCATCCCCCAGAAGGGACTGGTTGCCTACTGCAAGGCGCACGGCATGCTGGTGGAAGGCTACAGTCCGCTGGGAACAGGCGGGATATTCAACAGCACGCTCATGCAGGAG
>JAJBWA010000060.1:0-2708 GCA_031935845.1 bacterium
GCGTCTGCCCGAGCGTCACAATGAAGGTTTACTTCGTCGGAACATGGGGCGATGCAACTCTCGAGGAAGCAGCAGCCAACGCACTCATCGATGCAGGATGTAAGCTCATCTCACAGCATTCCGATACAACCTCACCTGCTCTCGCAGCACAGAAGGCCGGAATCTACCATGTCGGTTACAACACAGACATGACAAAGGTTGCTCCCAACGCTTCACTGCTCTCATCCAGAATCGACTGGTCAAGGTACTTCTACACATTCATCAAGAATCACATTGATGGAAAGGAGAACCCGTCAGACTGGACAGGAACATATGCAGAAGGCGACGTCAAGGTTACAGCCCTCAACACATCCATTGCAGCTCCCGGAACACAGGAAGCCATGGACAAGGCCATTGCAGCATTCCATGCCGGCACACTCAAGGTTTTCGATCTCGACACCTTCACGATCGGCGGTGCCAAGGGAACAAACGAGAACATGTACGACAGCTTTGCAGCAGTTCAGGGCAACGCAACATACGGTGGATATTTCCACGAGTCAGAGCTCCAGAGTGCTCCGTACTTCGTCGGAAACATCGATGGTATCGAGTGGCTCAACGCAGCATACTGATCAACATCAGTTCCAACAGAAGAAGGCTCCTTCACGGGAGCCTTCTTTTTTATGTAAGATAAAGAATTGATTAAAGCTGTTTCTTAAGTTCTTCCGTCTTGTCCAGGATCACGGAATACAGACGTGCATAGTCCCCGGGAGTCTTGTGACGCAGCAGTTCCGTCAGCTCCGTCACGGGTTCCAGAACCGGAGAGAGCGACAGGTTTCCCATCACGCCCTTGAGCTTGTGGGCTTCCTCGAATGCCTTGTCGAGATCCCCCGCATCAAGCGCCTGTCCCAGATCGGAAACTGAAGGCTGCTCCAGAGCCATCTTCACAAGCCTGAGGTAAAAAGCCTCGTTGTTCATGCACCTTGCAAGGGCGCTGTCCACATCGGCACCGAATGACCTGAGGTAATCAAGTGTAAGCATGACTCATCTCCCCTCCTTCAGGAAGTTTTCGAATTCATCCGCTGGAAGCGGACGGGAGAAATAATAGCCCTGGATTACATCACATCCCATTTCCTTCAAAGCCAGATACTGGTCTTCCGTCTCGACACCCTCGGCTATGGTAAGCACCTCGAAAGTGCCGGCAAGGCGGATCATGGCCTCCAGCAGCCTTGTATCCTTCTTGCCCTTGAATGCGGAACGCACGAACTGCATGTCCAGCTTAAGCGCATCTATGGCAAGAGATCCGAGCATGCTCAGCGAGGAGTATCCTGAACCGAAATCATCCATCTCGATGCGGAATCCTAGCCCACGCAGACTGCTGACCTTCTCCACTATCTTCTCCGAGTCTTCGATGTATGCTGATTCGGTGATCTCGAGAAGCAGATCCTCCGGTCTGAGGCCGTTATCCTCCACAATCTTCAGAAGTTTGTCAGAAAGAGCCGGATCCTGGATGTCTATACGGGAGACGTTGACAGACACGGGAATCGTCACACCGTAGGTGTCACGCCACCTTCGGATCTGTGCGGCCGTCTCGTTCCAGACATAGAAATCGACATCCTGGATCAGACCGTTCTTCTCGAACAGAGGAATGAATACTCCGGGACTGACCATGCCCATCTCAGGGTGCTTCCAGCGCACAAGCGCCTCGGCACTGCTCAGTACCGGTTTTTCCTTACGTACATTGAACTTGGGCTGATAGAACACAGTCAACTGATGCTCCTCGAGAGCCTTCGGAAAATCATTGATCAGCTGCTCTGCAAGAAGCTCGGATTTCCTGATGGAATCGTCATAAAAGGCAATCGGTTTGGAAATGCTGCCCCTGACCGAATCCGATGCTGTCTTTGCCCTGTCGAACCTGCGGTCTATCTCCACTGCCTTGTCTACATCGGGATACACACCCATCCTGAGCCTGATTCCGTCCTCGCCTTCGGACAGCTTCTTCAGAAGCTTCCGGTAGTCATCGATATGCGGACAGTAGATCATGAACGTGTCGGCACCGCTCCTGCACGCTATTCCTCCCGTGCCCTCGGCGAATTCCTGAGCCTTGCGGGCTATGCTCCTGAGGATCTCATCGCCACGTTCCCGGCCCAATCGGTCGTTTACGGTGTGGAAGTTGTTTATGTCCACGACAATCGCATCTATGGGAGCATCCTTGTGGAACAGATCAAGCTGAACGGCGTAATGGAAGAAGAAGTCCCTGTTGTAGAGCCCCGTCAGCAGATCACGCTCGGTCCACTTAAGTGTATCCCTATCCTCCGAAAGCTCGATCGTGCGCCTGATGCGCGCAAGAATCACATCCGGCTGGGGATACGGCTTGGGAATGAAATCTATGGCACCCAGGTTCAGGCACTCGACCTCCGAGGCGCTGTCGGCCGTCATGACGATGACCGGCAGATTGGAATAAGCGGAGTTGTCCTTCATCAGACTCAGAACCTGGATTCCGCCCATGCCGGGGAGGTTCAGGTCAAGGAGCACGATGCTGAGCGTGTCATGACGTTCCTTCAGGATCTCGATTGCCCGTTCTCCCGATGAGGCGACGATTACATCGTAGACATCGCCGAGTATGGCCATCATCATCTGCTGGTTGATGATTTCATCCTCTACCAGCAGGACCTTTCTCTTTTCTCCTGAAACCCGGAAATGCCATCCCGCGTTCATTTCTTTCACTTCAA
>JAJBWA010000061.1:0-9582 GCA_031935845.1 bacterium
GACAGACTTCCCAAGGCATACGGCACGGCCATGAACGTAGGTCTTTCCCGCGGTCTCTATCAGATTCTGACCGAGGCACAGGCAGAGGCCGACAAGTTCAAGGACGAGTATGTCTCCACAGAGCATGTCATTCTGGCCATGGTCGGTGACGACGGGCAGATAGGACGTCTTCTCAAGCGTTACGGGGTAACACGTGATGCCCTCATGCAGGCACTTCAAAGCATCAGGGGCAGCCAGCGCGTGACGGATGAGGATGCAGAAAGCAAATACCAGGCCCTTCAGAAGTACTGCCGCGACATGACTGCACTGGCAAGACAGGGCAAGATGGACCCCGTCATCGGCCGTGACGAGGAGATAAGGCGTGTGATGCAGGTGCTTTCCAGAAAGACCAAGAACAATCCCGTTCTGATCGGAGAGCCAGGTGTCGGAAAGACCGCCATAGTCGAAGGCCTTGCACAGAGGATCGTGGGAGGAGATGTCCCTGATTCACTCAAAGACAAGAGCCTTCTTTCCCTTGATGTCGGAGCACTTGTTGCCGGTGCCAAGTTCCGCGGAGAATTCGAGGAAAGACTGAAGGCCGTCGTCAATGAGATAACCAGAAGCGAGGGAAAGATAATCCTCTTCATAGATGAGCTTCATACTATTGTCGGCGCTGGCGCTGCCGAAGGCTCTACCGATGCCTCCAACCTCATCAAGCCCGCACTTGCCCGTGGAGAGCTCCATGCCATAGGTGCCACCACGCTGGATGAGTACCGCAAGTACATAGAGAAGGACAAGGCCCTTGAAAGAAGGTTCCAGCCCGTCTTTGCCTCCGAACCGACCGTAGAGGACACCATTTCCATACTGCGTGGAATCAAGGACCGCTACGAGGTCCATCACGGAGTGCGCATCAAGGACGATGCCCTTGTGGCCGCCGCAGTGCTGTCCAACAGGTACATCACCAACAGGTTCCTGCCCGACAAGGCAATTGACCTTATCGATGAGGCTGCAAGCCAGCTCAAGATTGAGATCGAGAGCCAGCCGGAGGAGCTGGACAAGATAGAGCGTAAGCTGATGCAGCTGCAGATAGAGCAGCAGGCTCTTTCCAAGGAGGATGATCCTTCATCCAGAAACAGGCTTGAGAAGATCAATGCAGAACTTGCCGACCTCAAGAATACAAGGGATACCATGCATCTGAGGTGGGAGAACGAGAGGAATGCCATTGAAGGAATCCGCGAGAAGAAGTCCCGCCTTGAGGACCTCAGGACCCAGGAGAGCATAGCCGAGCGCAACGGAGATTTCGCAAAGGCCGCAGAGATAGTTCACGGACAGATTCCCCAGCTCCAGAAGGAGATAGAGGAGGAGAGCGAGAAGCTCAAGGCCGTGCAGGGTGACAACAAGCTTCTGCGCGAGGAGGTCGATGAGGATGATATCGCAAGAATCGTGTCCTCGTGGACCGGAGTTCCCGTGGCCAAGATGCAGGGATCCGAGATGCAGAAGTACCTGAACCTGGAGAAGACACTCTCAGAGAGAGTCATCGGTCAGGACGAGGCGATTGCCGCCGTGGCCAATGCCATCAGACGCAACAAGACCGGAATCGGCGATGACCACAGACCTCTGGGATCGTTCCTGTTCGCAGGTCCTACCGGAGTGGGAAAGACCGAGCTGGCCAAGGTTCTTGCCGGAATGCTCTTTGATGACGAGAAGGCACTCACGAGGATAGACATGTCGGAGTACATGGAGAAGTTCAGCGTATCGCGTCTGATCGGTGCACCTCCGGGATATGTCGGATACGATGAGGGAGGACAGCTGACGGAGGTCGTCAGAAGGCGTCCGTACTCGGTGGTTCTCTTCGACGAGATCGAGAAGGCCCATCCGGATGTGTTCAACGTCCTGCTCCAGATTCTGGATGACGGAAGGCTGACCGACGGACAGGGAAGGCTGGTGGACTTCACCAATACCATAATCATCATGACCAGCAACCTGGGCAGCCGTCAGCTGATGGAGGCTCCGGACCTCAAGACCGGTCATGAGGCGGTCATGGAAGTGATCCGTGCTTCATTCAAGCCCGAGTTCATCAACAGGATAGATGAGATAATCATCTTCAACCGTCTGGGCAAGGAGCAGATTTCCGCAATCGTGTCCCTGCAGCTCAGGAAGCTTGCAGCACGGCTTGCAAACCGCAACCTCACCCTCAAATGGGATGACAGTGTGGTGGATATGGTCAGCGAGGCCGGGTTTGATCCGGATTACGGAGCAAGACCCATCAAGCGTGCCATCCAGACCATGGTCGAGAACCCGCTTGCCGTGGATATGCTTCACGGTCGCTTCAGCGACGGTGATACCATCAAGGTAAGTGCACCGAACGGACAGCTCGTCATTGAGCGTGCTGTGGATTGATGTTCCGATAGTCCCGGATGTCGTCGACATCCAGAGCCCACGAATGGTCGGCGAACGATGGCTCGTAGACATTGCATTGCCTGAGAATCCTGCTGACCGTAAAGTCATCGGGACATTTCAGTATCCTGCCTTTCATGCGGGATGCAAGGAGGACGGGGTGCCCAGGCACCTTGTCCTCTTCGTTTTCATAGAACGGTCTTACGGCATCATGATCGTTGAGAAGAGGGACGAGTGTTCCGTAATGGTCAGAGGAGACAAGCGGCATGTCCGCAAGGGAGATGAAGAAATCTCGGCCGTCCGCAACCTGGGAGACCCCCGCCTTGGTACTGCTGAACTGGCCCTTCCTGTAGTCGGGATTGTTCACCACCAGCATCTCAAGCCTTGCATCGGTTTTCCCGATGAATTCCTTGCAAGGAAGAAGTGCTTTCTCCACTGACTGCCTCCTGTATCCGGTTACTACGATCAGGCGGCATTGGGTATCGGACTTCTCTGAAAATGAGGCAAGGAATCCAAGAGCCTGCATGCAGCAGTGAGTGACCATGGGTACGCCGTCATAAGGCAGAAGCATCTTGTTGGTGCTTCCCATTCTTGATGATGTCCCGGCTGCAAGCATGACTATGTCCATAGGCTGTCTCCTCAGCTGACATGGTACCACACTCTTTACCAACGATTCTTCTTTTTTCTATAATTCCAGCCATGCTGGCCGTTTTCATCAACTGCGGAACCGTCATACTCGGTTCCCTGATAGGTCTTCTGGTGGGGAGACATCTCAAAGACAGTTTCAAGGAGATTGTGTTCTCCTGCAGCGGACTCGTTACCATAGTCATGGGAATCCAGATGGCTCTCCAGTCCTCGAACTTCCTGGCGCTTCTGCTTGCACTTCTGCTTGGAGGTGCACTCGGTTATCTTCTGAAGATAGAGGACCGGATACTTGCCCTGGGAGACAGACTGGGAAAGGCCACCGGAGGTGCCGACGGGCAGACCGGGACGCAGAATTTCGCAAAGGGATTTCTGACGGCATCGGTGCTGTTCTGTTCGGGTGCCATGAGCGTAGTGGGTTCAATACAGGCCGGAACCACCGGTGAGATGACCACCATCCTGATCAAGTCCGTCATGGACGGATGCATGGCGGTTGTGTTCTCCTCCATCTACGGAATAGGGGTGTTGTTCTCGTTCCTCTTCATCCTCGTCTATCAGGGATTCTTCACTCTTGCCGGCGGCTGGCTTGAGCCGCTTCTGGGATCAGTGGGAATTGCGGAGCTGACCGCTTCTGGCGGAGTACTGCTTCTGATGATCGGTTTCGGACTTCTGAAGATCCGCGAGTTCAAGACCGCAAACTTCCTGCCGGCGCTTGTTTTCGCGCCGGTATTCGGAATACTGGTGGGTAAAATACTGTAAGACTGACTCAGTGACGCTTTGCGTCCTCGATGGATGTATCCACATCCTTGTTGATGGGCACCGGGCAGCTTCCCGCAGACCAGATCTGGCTTGCATACTCGCGGATTGTCCTGTCTGACGAGAACTTGCCGCTTGATGCCACGTTGATGATGGCCTTGCGGTTGAATTCCTTGAAATCGTCCCTGTACAGATCAAGGGCTTCCTGGTGGCGGTCTGCATACATGCGAAGGTCTGCGAAGATGAAGTACCTGTCGCCGCGGTCGAAGATGTCGCCGAACAGCTGGTCGAAGACGTGCGGGTCTCCCACATTGAAGAAGTTGGATCTGATCAGATTCACGGCAGTGCGGATCTCGTCGTCGGCGTTGATGAAGTCATACGGGTTGTAATGACCCTTCAGGGCTGCAATCTCGTGCTCCTTGTGTCCGAAGATGAAGATGTTGTCGTCTCCGACTTCCTGGGCGATCTCCACGTTGGCTCCGTCGAGGGTTCCGATAGTCAGCGCTCCGTTGAGCATGAACTTCATGTTTCCGGTTCCGGAAGCCTCAAGGCCTGCAGTCGAAATCTGTTCGCTGAGGTTGGTGGCCGGAATGACTCCTTCAGCCATGGTCACCCTGTAGTTGGGCATGAAGAAGACATGAAGCTTCTTGTTGACGGTCTCGTCCGAATTGATCAGGTCTGAGATGCTGTTTATGAACTTGATCGACAGCTTTGCATTCACATAGCCCGGGGCGCTCTTTCCGCCGAACAGGAATGTAGTGGGCGGGAATGAGTCATAGAAGGCCCTGTCGTTCTTGAGCCTGAGATAGATCATGACGATGTTGAATGCGTTCAGGAGCTGTCTCTTGTATTCGTGGATCCTCTTGACCTGGACATCGAAGACTGTGTCCGGATCTACGATGATTCCGCAGTCCTTGCGGAGGAAATCGGCGGCACGTTTCTTGTTGTCCGCCTTGATTTTTGCAAACTTCTTTGCAAATGAGGCATCGTCTGCGAATTTGCGCAGCTCAGCAAGCTTGTCGGTGTTGGTGATCCACTCGGGACCGATGGCATCGGTGATCAGGCCGGCAAGTCCCGGGTTGGAGGACAGCAGCCATCTTCTGGGCGTGATTCCGTTCGTCTTGTTCTGGAACTTCTCGGGATAGATCTTGTTGAACTCCGGGAACATGTCTTCCTTGAGAAGCTCGGTGTGCAGCTGGGCCACTCCGTTGACGGCATGGCTACCGACGATTGCAAGGTTTGCCATCCTGACGTACTTGGGATCGGACTCCTCGATGATGCTCACCTTGGAGATGGCCTGGTTGTCCAGAGGGAAGTATGCAACTGCATGCCTGAGGAACCTGGCGTTGATCTCATAGATGATCTGCATGTGTCTGGGAAGGATTTCCTGCATCATGTGCACGGGCCACTTCTCCAGGGCTTCCGGCATGAGAGTGTGGTTGGTGTATCCCATGCACTGTTTGGTGATGTCCCATGCGGTGTCCCAGTCAAGGTTCTCCTGGTCTATGAGGATCCTCATGAGCTCGACTACGGCAATCGACGGGTGGGTGTCGTTCAGCTGGATGGCCGAATACTTGGGCAGCTCCCTGATGTCGCTGCTGATGTGTCTGAATCTTCTCATGATGTCGGCAAGCGAGCATGCAACGAAGAAGTACTGCTGCTTGAGTCTGAGGACCTTTCCCATGTACTGGGTGTCGTTGGGGTAGAGGACCTGGCTTATGTTCTCGGCCTTGACCTTGTCACGGACGGCCCTGGCGTAGCTTCCGTCGTTGAAATCGGCGAAGTTGAAGTCCTCGACGGCCTTTGCGCTCCAGAGTCTGAGTGTGTTGACGGTCTTTCCGCCGTATCCGATGATGGGCATGTCGTAGGCCATTCCGATTACGGTGTCGGTGTCCACCCATTTGTAGAAGTCCTTTCCGTTCTCATGGATCACTTCGACCCTTCCGCCGAAGTTGACCGTGAACCTGAGGTCCGGTCTGGGGATTTCCCACGGGTTGCCGTCCCTGAGCCAGTTGTCCGGCTGTTCGAACTGGAAGCCGTCCTTTATCTGCTGTCTGAAGATTCCGTAGTTGTATCTGATTCCGTATCCGAATGCAGGAATATCCAGCGTGGCCATTGAATCGAGGAAACAGGCGGCAAGTCTTCCGAGGCCTCCGTTTCCGAGTCCGGCATCAGGCTCTACATCTGCAAGTTCCTCGTATGAATATCCGAGGTCCTTGAGAGCCTTGCTGACCTCATCATTGAGTCCCATGTTCGTGATGTTGTTGGTCATGGCGCGTCCCATGAGGAACTCGAGGGAGAGATAATAGACACGTTTTGCCTTGGCGGCCTCCTGCGTCTTTCTGGAGATGTCCCACTGGTGGATGATCCTGTCGCGGATGGAGTAGGCCAGGGCGTCGTAACGTCCCTGCATGGATGTATGGAAGACATCCGCATCCTGCGTGTACTTGAGGTGCTCCGCAAAATCGCGCTCGATTGCGGATGCCGTATACGAGATTCTTGTGTTCTCTGCTTTCCTTTCTTTTGTCTGGGCCATTCAAAGTCCTCGTTTCTTGAAAATCGGCACTGCGCTATTTCATAAAAATGAAAGAAGTTATTATTGCCGATGGTGAGTATATCAGAAAAAAAAGACCTGTTCAATAACGGCCGGAGGCTTCCAAGCCCTGCATCATATCCATATTATTCACGCGCGTCGCGCGCAAGGGGAGCCGTAAATGTTGATTCCAAATGAAAAAGATTCAGGGTTATTGACAAACTTGCAGCGTTTTTGCTAACTTACATTCTGCACGTTTACACACTGGCACTATGCCCTTGTAGCTCAGTCGGTAGAGCACCACCATGGTAAGGTGGGGGTCAGCGGTTCAAATCCGCTCGGGGGCTTAACGGTCCGGTAAGTGACGCTGTCTCAGGAAATTACCGGCCCAGGCCGTAAGGAGATACAGATATGGCAGACAAGAAGAAAAGTCCTGTTGAGAAGATTGCCCTCCAGTGCTCAGAGTGCAAGAGGAAGAACTACACAACAGAGAAGAACCGCCGTAACAATCCCAACAAGCTCGAACTGATGAAGTACTGCCCCTTCGAGAGAAAGCACACGCTGCATCGTGAGACAAAGGTAAAGTAAGCCGCTGGCTTTCAGATAGAGGAATATAGGCCAGTAGCTCCAACGGTTAGAGCACTGGTCTCCAAAACCGGGTGTTGGGGGTTCGAATCCCTCCTGGCCTGTAAACCCTCTGTTCAGGAGATTTAGATGAAGAAGTTATTCAGGTATTTCAAGGAATGCAGACTCGAGATGAAGAAGGTCGCATGGCCCAGCAGAGCCACGATCCTTTCCTCGACAAAGCTTGTTCTTATCACGACCGTAATCTTCGCCGTTCTTCTTGGTCTCGTTGATTTCCTCCTGATGAGGCTCATTTACCTCATTTTCTAAGGAAGGCAGTCATGGCAAGAGAGTGGTATACCGTTCACACCTATTCAGGCTACGAGCAGAAGATCGAGAAGCTCATCCGCAGGATGATGGAGCTCGATCCGAAATTCGCATCGGTGTGCCTTGACGTCAAGGTTCCGTTCGAGACGGTCGTCGAGACCAAGGACGGAGTCAAGAAGGAAGTCAGGCACAAGGTCCTGCCGGGATACATCCTGGTGGAGCTGGATCTGCCCGATGATGATTCCTGGAAGGGTTACTGCACCCAGATCAAGAGAATCCAGGGTGTGACGGGATTCCTTGCCGCATCAAGATCATCCAGACCCATCCCGCTTACCAAGGACGAGATGAACAACATCCTCCAGAAGACAGGCGAGATCAAGGCGGAGAAGACGTTCAGGCCCAGACAGAGCTTCAACGTCGGAGAGAACGTCAAGGTCATGGAAGGTCCGTTCTCCGGTTTCTCCGGTGTCATCGAGGAGATCAACAACGAGAAAGGCCGCATCAAGGTTTCCGTGGAAATCTTCGGCAGGCCGACTCCCGTGGAGATCGAGTTCTCCCAGGTGGAGAAGATCTGAAGACACCGCCGTCCGGTACCGGATGTTGCCGGGCGGGAAGTATGACATACATCCGTTTGAAATATGAAAAACTCCTCTTCGGGGACGCGGATGCACGAAGCAGAAGCAGATCCGGAAAGGTGGGAGCCTGATCGTATGACAGGCGTTAATACCAGCGTGGAGGTCTGAACATTCCGCCAACCCAGGCAAGGCCATCCGCGTAAGGAGAGAAATATGGCAAAGAAAAAGGTTACTGCAATCATCAAGTTGCAGTGTCCGGCCCAGAAGGCCACACCGGCACCCCCGATTGGTCCGGCTCTCGGCCCTCACGGTGTAAGCGCACCTCAGTTTGTCCAGCAGTTCAACGAGAAGACAAGACAGTTTGAACCCGGTCTGACAATCCCAGTAGTCATCACAGTCTATGCTGACAGATCATTCAGCTTCATTCTGAAGACTCCTCCTGCAGCCGTCCTCATCAAGAAGGCTCTGGGTCTTGAGACTGCAAGCGGCGTCCCCAACAAGCAGAAGGTCGGTACTCTCACACAGGCCCAGCTCGAGGAGATCGCAAAGGTCAAGATGCCTGATCTGAACGCAAATGACATCGAAGCTGCAAAGCGCATCGTCGCCGGAACAGCAAGATCAATGGGCGTGGAGGTGGAGAAATGAAGCGCGGCAAGAAATATCAGGAAGCTGTAAAAAAGTACGACAAGACAAAGATCTACTCCATTTCTGAAGCTGCCGGACTGCTCAAGGAGCTTTCATTCGCAAAGTTCGATGAGACAGTTGAGCTTCATATCAAGCTCATGCTCAAGAAGAGCCAGAGCGTCAGAGACACCGTGGTTCTGCCGAACCAGTTCTCAGCAGAGAAGAAGATCCTCGTATTCGCAAAGGGAGACAAGGCTCAGGAAGCCCTGGATGCCGGAGCAGCATACGTCGGTGACAATGATCTGATCGAGAAGATCCGCGGCGGTTGGATGGATTTCGATGTGGCAGTCGCAACACCTGACATGATGAAGGATGTCGGTCGTCTCGGTCCTATCCTTGGTAGAAGAGGCCTCATGCCGAACCCCAAGACACAGACCGTCACAATGGATATCAAGGGCGCTCTTGCAGAACTCCGCAAGGGAAGAACCGAGTTCCGTTCGGACAAGACCGGTGTTGTTCACATGGCAATCGGTAAGGTTTCCATGGATGCCGACAAGATTGCTGAGAACGCAACCGTGGCAGTCAAGGAGATCTTCAGGAAGAAGCCTGCCGACGCAAAGGGAGACTTCGTTGTCAGCACGGCACTTGCATCAACAATGGGCCCCGGCATCATGGTTGATACAAAGGATCTGCAGTAAGCAGGAGGGTGGATATGGAATATCAGACAAAAGTGAACGCAACAAAGGAAGCCGCAGTCAAGCAGCTTAAGGATGAGTTCGGTCAGTACTCCGGTTTCATCTTCGCGGATTACCGCGGACTCACTGTCGCCCAGCTTTCTGACCTGCGCAAGCAGCTCAGATCAAAGGACGCAGCCTGCCGTATCGTCAAGAACCGCTATGCCAAGATCGCAATGCGCGAGCTCGGACATGAGGGAGTTGACAATGACCTTGTCGGACCTACTGCCGTCATCCTCGCAGGAGGCGATGAGCAGAGCGCGATCGCAAAGATCGTCGTCGAGGCCCAGAAGGGAACTGAGAACAAGCTTCAGATCCGCGGTGGATTCCTGGACGGAAGAGTATTCGACGCTGCACAGGTCGATGCCTTCTCGAAGCTTCCGGGCAGACTCGAGCTCATCAGCCACCTCATGGCTACGATGAAGGCTCCTGTCCAGAAGGTCGCAGCAAC
>JAJBWA010000062.1:0-3159 GCA_031935845.1 bacterium
GAGTCGTGGCAGCCGGAAGCGCAGTTGCATCGTTCAACGTGATCTGGCCGACAAGTGCAGAGCTGGTGGAGGCAACTTACGAGGCATGCGTTACCCTGACGGCAACGGCACGCTGATATCAAATTGGTTTTGGGCAAATTATTCATAGATTGGATCTGGGCCGGTTCGTTGAACCGGCCCTCTTCTTTTATGGAAGATCCTTATGGTTTATGCGCATCAGGAATGCGGAAGTGAGGGTTATCAGCAGATAGATTGCGGCAAGCGTGGAGAATGTCAGGCAGAACGCCATACCCAGGCTTGTGATACCCGCGAGGACATCGATCTCTACTCCTGTAAGCCACTGACTGAGCTGCTGGCCTATGCAGCCGATGAAATTGTAGACACCCATGACAGATGCATTCTCGGCTGCACCTGTGTTCTCCTTCACGTAGATGCCGCCCTGGACAACTATGGTCGCCGTGGAGAATCCGTACATGACATCGCACAGCAGGGAGATGCAGAACATCAGCGTGCTGTCGGTCTGCTTGACCGCGCTCAGGAGCATGGTGGCGGCTATGTGCATGAAGCAGATGCTGATAAGCGTACGTTTCAGATTCCTGCCTGTCCTGCGCATGTAGGCACCTACCCAGTTCTCTCCGCATGTGCTGGCGATTATGGCTCCTATGCTTATGGCTATTCCGCTGAGGCCCGAGAACCTGTTCAGTGTCGGGAAAGCGGTTTCGGTCCACTTGGTGCACCAGAGGCCCTGATAGCAGACAAGGCTGGTTGCCTGGATTATCCAGATCAGAACTCCTGCAGTGAGGAGTCTGGATGAGAACGTGATCCTGATGTCCCTTGCTATGGAAGTAATGATGTTGCCGTGTGAAGCCTGATGTTTCCTGTCCGGCTGCCTGTCTATCAGGATCATGAAGATTCCGAATGCGAACGTAAAGACCGAAATCCCGGTGAAGAAGCCTTCCTCCGGAATACTCTCAAGCAGGAACTTCAGAGGCGCGGCTGCGAATATGCTGCCGAGTGCGCTTACCAGCACTCCGTAGCCGTAGTACCGGGCAAAGCGCTCCGGTTCGAACGATTCGCGCATGAAGTAGATCATTCCGATGAATATGGGGCCGCATCCGATGCCCAGCAGGAATCTTCCGGCTGCAAGAACTGCCACAGTGGTTCCGTGTGAAAACAGCATCAGACCTGTTGCCGCCACCAGCATTCCCAGTCCCACAAGAGGCGCCGCGCCGATCTTCCTGCTCAGCGGTCCCACGAACAGCTGCATTGTGGCGTAAGGCAGGAAGAACATGCTTGCGATGAATCCCGTCTCTGCCGACGTCAGGCTGTACCGCAGCTGGAGCACGGGCATGATGATGGACGGCGAAAGCTTGATGAAATAGCTGAGGAAATAAGCGAAATAGAAGCCCAGGAGGGCTACGGTCTTCCGGTTTGCACGCATAGTGCAAATATCCTCCAAATAGCATTTGTTTTCAATCTTTCAGGCGCTGTGTTATGATGAATTACATGAAAGAAGTCCATGATGTGATAATCATCGGTGCCGGTGCGGTGGGGTGCGCCATAGCAAGGGAATTGTCCCGTTACAGCCTCCGTACGCTGGTGCTTGAGAAGGAGTGCGATGTGGCATACGGCACAAGCGGCCGCATGTCAGGTGTGGTACACGCCGGATTCAACAACAAGACCGGATCCCTGATGGCAAAGCTGTGTGTTGAAGGCAACAGGGGTTTCGAGGCCATCTGCAAAGATCTTGACATCCCGTACAAGAAGACCGGAAAGGTGCTTGTGGCCTTCGACGATGCCGACATGAAGGCTCTGGAAGGCATAATCGAGCGCGGCAAGGCCAACGGATGCGAAGGTCTGAGACTCCTGGACAAGGATGAAATCGGAAAGCTGGTTCCGGGCATCGGCGGCATAGGCGGAATGCTGTCTCCAAACACGGCCATCTTCGACCCCTTTGAGTTCTGCATCGCCCATGCGGAGAACGCCATGGACAACGGCGTGGAATTCCGCTTTGACAGCGAGGTCACTGCAATACGCAAAGACGGTGATGTATTTGAAGTCAGGACGCCGGGCGGCACGTATTATAGTAAATATATAGTGAACTCCGCAGGACTCTACTGCGACAAGGTCTCGGCCATGCTGGGAATCGATGATTATAAAATCTATCCGTGCCGCGGACAGTACTACATCCTGGACAAGGTGGCAGACCGGCTTCTTGATATTCCTGCTTATCCCGTGCCTAAGGCGGGAATCGGAGGACTCGGTGTACATCTGACTCCGACTATAGACGGCAACATAATCATAGGTCCCAGCGCCGAGTATCTGGATGATCCGGATGACTATGCAAGTACGCCGGAGGTCATGGACAAGCTGTTCACGGAGGCCAAGGCACTTCTTCCTGCCGTGGAACGCAGATACATAATCGGAAATTACTGCGGAATCAGGCCAAAGCAGGCACCGCCGGGAGAAGGCGGATTCAGGGACTTCGTGATAAAGGAAGAAGAGAAATGCCCTGGCCTGGTGAACCTGATAGGAATAGAATCGCCGGGTTTCACGGCTGCCGCACCGATTGCACGCATGGTGCGCGACATCCTTGCACAGCACATGGATTTCATTCCGAAAAAGGAATATAACCCCATAAGAAAAGGCCATATTCGTTTCAGGGACCTGTCCAAAGAGGAACAGGAGAAGCTGATAAGGCAGGATCCGGAGTACGGCGAGATAATCTGCCGCTGTCAGAACGTCACCAGACGCGAGATCCGCGATGCCATAGAGAACAGGTTCGGGGCCAGAAGCATATCGTCCATAAAGTACCGTGCGTGGGCCACCACGGGACGGTGCAACGGAGGCTACTGTCTTGCCAAGATCGTGGACATGCTGGTTCATGACTACAACATGAAGCCGGAGGAGATAACCTTCAGGGGTGCCGGCAGCGAGATGTTCTCCGGGGAGGTGAAGTGATGAGAAGATGTGATGTGCTTGTCATCGGAGGCGGACCCGGAGGGCTTGCCGCAGCATGTGCCGCAAGAAAAGCCGGTTCCGACTCTGTGATTGTCCTTGGAAGGGACAGCAGGGCCGGCGGTAAGCTCCGTCAGTGGCTCGACGACGGCTTCGGGCTCACCCGCTACAACTGAGAGCTGCCGGGAGAGAAGTAGGCAA
>JAJBWA010000063.1:0-15409 GCA_031935845.1 bacterium
CCGCAAAGGCCAGACACAGGCCGTCATGGGAGAATTCATGGCCGCCACGCTGCTGTACAGAAGCGACTGGTACAGGGCGCTACGCAGCTATCTTGAGAGCCCGGCCGACGGGGAAAGACCTGAGGCACCCACCCTTCTTGATCCGTTCTGCGGAAGCGGAACAGTGTGCATAGAAGCAGCCCTGATGGCCACCAACACGGCACCCGGACTGCTCAAGACGGAAAGTTTCGCATTCCTCCGCCTGCCAATCCATGACGATGACCTCTGGCAGAAAACGGTGGACCAGGCACAGTCGATGCGCGTAAAAAACAGCTGTAGGATCATAGGCTGGGACATCGATCAGAATGCCGTGGCCATCTCCAAAAAGAATGCTTCCGCTGCCGGAATGCAGGACATCATCGAATTCGAAGCCAGGGATTTCACAAAGACCACGGAAGAAGACAGGCCCGCCGAAAAAGGCTACATAGTCACGGACCCGCCCTACGGCGTGCGCCTTGACAGCGGATCGGCCGCAATCAGAAGGCTGTACACATCCATCGGAGAAAAGATCTACAACGTCTTCTGCGGATGGTCGGTTGCAATCCTCTGCGGCAACAGCGAGCTTCTTAGCTACATCGACATGAAGCCGAACAGGACCAACGCCCTGATCAACGGCGGAATCGAGTGTCAGGCCGCGCACTACTACGTCTTCAGCAAGGAAGAGCGCCAGGCAATGATCGAGCGTGCACAGGCACGCAGGGCCGAGCGCCTGGCCACCCCGCTTTCATCCGGAGCCCAGATGGCGGCCAACAGACTCAAGAAGAACATGGCCTCCATCGGCAAGGAAATGGCAAAGCAGGGAGTCACCTGCTACCGCCTCTATGACGCCGACATGCCCGAATACAGCGCCGCCATCGACATCTACGAGGGCAAGTGGATCAGCCTGCAGGAATATGCCGCACCGGCATCCATCAACCCGGAAGATGCAGCAAGACGCCTTGACGAGCTCATTCTGGCCACCGAGCGCACAACGGGAATCGACCTTGAGAACATCTATGTCAAGAAAAGGGAAATCCAGAAAGGCGCCAGCCAGTACGGCAAGAAGAGCAAGTCGTCCAACTTCTATGTGGTCAACGAGAACGGACACAAGTTCCTGGTCAACTTCAGCGACTACCTGGACACAGGACTGTTCCTGGACCACAGGCCGGTGCGCAAGCTGATCGAGACCATGAGTCAGGACAAGAGATTCCTGAACCTGTTCTGCTACACGGCAAGCGCCACAGTCCATGCCGCAGCAGGCGGAGCGCTCTCCACCGTCAGCGTGGACGCCAACGCCAACTACCTGGACTGGGCCCAGAAGAACATGCAGATCAACGGCTTCAACACCATGAACCACTTCTTCTACAGGGACGACTGTCTGTCGTTCCTCAGGGAGAACCACGATGTCTTTGACCTGATCTTCTGCGATCCTCCCACCTTCTCCAACAGCAAGGGCCGCGACACGTTCGACGTCCAGAGGGACCACGGATACCTCATCAGATCATGCATGAGGCACCTTACGGGCAACGGAACGCTGATCTTCTCGACCAACTTCACGCGCTTCAAGATGTTCGGAGAACTCTACGAGGACTTCATCGTGGAGGACATCACCGACAGCACCATAGGCGATGACTTTGCCCGCAACAGCAAGATCCACCGCTGCTACCTCATCAGGCACAAGACCGAGAAGGCACGCGTGGTCGAGGCCCCCAGAAGACCCGCCAGACGCATAGTGCGCAAGGAGAACTGACCGGCTGTCAGAATTTCTTGAGGTAGTTGCCCTCTACCCACACACCCTCGTTTACGATGATGAATGCGCTCCTGTCATGGGAGCGCACGATGTTGCGAAGCTGGTGGACCTCGTACTTGGAGATCAGGATGTACAGGATGTGCTCCGAATCCTGGGTGTATGCGCCCACGGACTGCAGCTCCGTCACTCCCCTGCCCATCATGGTGAACACGTCCTTCTCGATCAGGGCGGGATCGATCTTGGTGATTATCTTGACCTCGACGTTGATGTTCTGCGAGTGGAACCTGTCGATTGCAAACGCATGGACCACGGCAAAGATGACCGAATAGACCACGATCTCGACATCGAACAGGAACAGGCACACCCCGTAGATCACCAGATTCACCGCCAGGTTCACACGGCCCACGCTGACGTTGCCGTGCGCCTTGGACACCAGCATGCCTATCACATCCATGCCGCCTGTGGATCCGGAATTGCGCAACACCAGTCCTATTCCGGCACCTGAAATGAACGCCCCTACTATGGTTGAAGCAAGGCAGTCGTTGACAACCACAACGGTGGGGACAAAGCTCATGGCAAGTGTAAGGGCCGTGACCGCCACAATGGTCCTGAGGAAGAACATCTTCTCAAGTCGCGGGAATGCGTAGATGAGTATGGGCAGGTTCAGGGCGTAGAAGACGATTCCGGCCACATCCTTTGAGCCGAAATCTATATGGATGAAGTCAGCCAGCAGTGTCCTTATCAGCTGTGCGATACCGACGATTCCGCCTGAATACAGGCCGAACGGAACGATGAACAGGTTCACGCCCACCGCATAGAGTACTCCCCCGACCATGCAGAAGAGAAACTTCTCGAAATGAATCCTTTTCTCAAGTTCAGCTGCTGTCATACCATTACCACGTCATGCAAAGAAAAAGGCTGCGCGGACATCTCCGCGTCAGCCTCTCAGGTCTTCCCGGATGCAGAATCACTTCTGCTCTTCCGGCTTCTGAGCCTTCTCCCTTATCCTGTTGATGGCACGCACGATGCAGAAAAGCACGAGTGCGGTGAGCAGGAACTGGATGATGTTCTGGATCAGGTTTCCGTAGCGGATGGCAAGCTCCTCAGTTGTCTCGGTAGCTGCCCTGAGGACGATCTTGAGGTCGCCGAAATCGGTTCCGCCCACAAGCAGACCCAGAATCGGATTCAGGATGTCCTTGACGAACGAATTGACGATTGAAGTGAACAGACCGCCGATGATGATACCGATGGCCATGTCAACGACATTACCCCTTGAGATGAATGTCTTGAACTCAGCAAAAAAACCTTTCTTCTCCTCTGCCATACTTCCTCCAAACAGGTTTTGACATACCCATGTTTTATATCAAAAGAACAAAAATGTGAACACGCTCCAGCGGGCCTTTCACAGCACCTTTTACAGAGCCAGGGACACGTACAGCCTCACGTCCATCATGTTGCATCTGCTCCTGGGCCTGATCAGGTACGCATGGTCCGAAAGCACTGCTCCGAACGCCAGCTTCTCCGTCCTGTGATACCTTACTCCTATCTCGGCCGCAATGCCCGCCATCTTATGGCCGTCCCTGCCCAGCACAAAGCACAGCTCCGGGCCGAATGCCAGATGGATATCGCATTTCTCCACTGCGGCACTTACCAGTCCCAGCACATTCAGCTGCAGATACATCTGCGTCTGCTTCACGTCGGACACAAGTTCCCTTGTGGCATAAAGGCTGACGTTCGCCTTTGCTCCTAAATCGAACACCCCGTATTTCACGAACGTCCGCGTATAGCCCGCCGATATTCCCAGCGTTTTAGGCCCTGCCGGATCCGGCAGATAATCCATGTATCCGAAACCCAGATCCAGCTGCGAAAGTGCCTTGTATCCGGAATCCTGCTGCTCCGCAGCCTCCTGAGCTTCCTGCTCGGGAGCCTCGGCCACCGCCTCAGCTTCAGCCGTGGATTCGGCTTTTGATTCTTGCGCCTCTTGCCCAGACTCGTCCGTCAGAAACTCCAGTGTCTCATAAGTTTCTTCAGGCTCCTGTGTCTGAACCTCCTCCTCGGGATAGACCTCGGACTCGGTGAAACTGCTCGGACTCCAGGCAATCCCGTCATAGGACTGCTGGAGATACAGTGTGTGTACCACTGAAACATCCAGCTCTATTGCGACCTCCGTAACGGACCAGTCCACCACCGTCCAACCGTTTTCGTCCTCTCCATCCACCTGATAACGGTAGTATCCCACCATCGGGTCGTTCTCGAACCACATCCATGTGACGATACCTTCACGTGCGACTGCAGTCGACAGAGAAAAGAGGATTATAAACAGTACTGCGGCGATGCGCTTTATTGCGGGATGTCTCATTTCTCCCAAAGCTTCTCCGGGTAAACGCCTTGCTTTGTCTTGGCGGCCAGACTGGCCTTGACGGTGTCTCTGTCTTCCTTGTAGGTCATTCCGAACCACTTCTCTTTGGTAGAGAACACCTTCATGGTTCCGGCACCGGTCTGGACTATCTCACCTGCACAGTTTGGAAGCAGGACCTCGGCCTTAGGCTCAGCGGCGTTGGCCTTAATGAATCTCTCGAAATATCCGGTCATGTAGTCAAATGCCCTGGGAGTGAAGCCGAAGAAATTCATCGAAACCCACTCGTCGCCCGTAAGGACAACATCGCCCTCGGGCAGATGCGATACGATCTTTCCGTCCTGATACTCGATCTTGGTGTTCTCGCGCATGCCCTGCAGAAGTCCGTCCTTGACCTGGCATACACCGCGCGAGACACTGCCCATCGGGCTCATCGTATTCTTGAGGTAATAACCGACCATCGCGTGTGCAGTGCTGTCGTTCTCAAGTGTGCTCAGGTAGCTGCCCAGAATCTGATATGCCTCGCGGCCGTAGTAGTCGTCGGCGTTGATGACAGTGAACGGAGTCTTGATGGCATCCTTGGCGCACAGAAGCGCATGCACGGTACCCCACGGCTTTGTCCTTCCCTCGGAAGCCTTTATCTGCTCGGTGGTAAGCAGCGACTCGTGTGTCTGGAACACATAGTCGGCATCCATGTTCCTTGCAATCCTGTCGAACAGCCTCTCCCTGAAATCCTTTTCGATATCGGGCCTGATGATGAACACGACCCTCCCGTATCCGGACCTCATGGCATCATAGACGCTGTAATCCAGAAGTGCCTCTCCGTGTACTCCGACCGGATCTATCTGTTTGACTCCGCCGTAGCGTGATCCGAGACCTGCTGCAAGAACCAGCAAAGATGGTTTCATATTGTATCTCCTGTTTACTATATTTGGCTTTCTGCTCAGATTATCCACCAATCCCATTGCTTTTTCAACCGCTTGCCCCAAGGTGCTTTTTTCTTTAATCTATCCTCGTCCGGGTCCATAGCCCAATGGATAAGGCGCATCCCTCCGGAGGATGAAATGCGGGTTCGATTCCCGCTGGACCTATTGCTACAGGAAGAATTTCCTTATCAGCAAATCCAAATATCTTGAATCCAACGGATTGTTTCCGTCCTCGAACGTATAGATTATGTTTCTCCCCATTAGCAGCCCGTTGTTTGCATAATCCGCAATCTTGAAGAAAGCAAAGCCTCTGTACTCCGGATCACCCATCATTCCGAAATGCTCAAGCCTGTATTCCGTCCTGGTCCTCACATTGAGGATCGTGAAGTCCGTGTACACCTTCTTCCCGTTCTTCAACTCAAAAGGATACTCGTACCTGTACGGTATTCCGGAATAGAACAGCCTGTCTGCAATAAGCTGCTCCGACTTTGATCTGACACGCTCACCCCGTTTTGTATATATTCCAGGATCTCCATCCCGGAACACCTTGCCCTCATATGGCATTGCCTGCCATTTCTTTGCGTATTCCTTATCTGGGAATTGGTAAGGAACAACCAGCTCCTTCTTCCCCTGTGGAAGATTCTCATAAACCTTCTTCAATAAATCAGGGTCAAAGATTTTTAGAAACCTTTCCAAGGCCTTGATTTCTTTTTCAAGAACCTTCTGCGCCTTCAGCATGTAGTCCTTCTGTGCCAGCGCCTTTATCAGTTTCTCATTTCCTTTCCTCAGATATTTCCCGGTCTTTTCTCCTTTTTTCCTTCTGTGGTATTGAATATGGACTTCATCAGCATCTTTCCGCACATCGACCTTCAACGCTCCTTCTGGGCTCTTTTCTATCTTGGAACGTATTTCTTTCTCTATCCTCACGTATCTGACAAGCAGTGCCTTTAATTCATCAACAATCATTTTTGCTCTCCCAAAGAATACTCGGCGAGAATTGGATATTACCGTGTTCTCGCCGAGAAAAAGCATGTTAGTTTTGTCTGAATACCATCATTTTTCGGCGAAAACAAAGAATTAGACATTTCTCGCCGTTCTCACTCTGAAATCGAGCCAAAAACGCTTTGTTTTTTTCGGCGAGTTTTTCAGAAAATGGATCCTCCGCCGAATAGAACTCCATCTTTCTCTTTTCTGAGCGGCGGAGACTGCGTTTTCTCATTTTTCCGCCGGCTATTATCCCTTCCACAAACAATCTCATAAAAATTCCCCGCTTTCCAGCATCGACCTATAGCCGTCGGATGAGAATATCAGATGGTCCAGGACTTCGATTCCAAGCAGGTGACCCGCTTTTTTGAGGCGCAGGGTGACCTCGAGGTCGTCGGGACTGGGTTCTAGGTTGCCGGAGGGATGGTTGTGGGCAAGGATGATTGCCGTGGCGCGCATGGAGATGGGGTCGGCGAAGACTTCGCGGGGGTGGACGAGCGTGCGGTTCACGAGGCCCACTGTGACTACGTTGACACCCATGAGCTCATGGGCACCGTTGAGCATGATCACCAGGAAGTGCTCCTGGACGCGATCGCCGTAGTGCCTGATCAGGTCGAAGATTGCGGCCGGGTCCTTGCATGAGCGCAGGCGGGATGACAGCATTCTCCTGCCCAGCTCCAGGCCTGCGCAGATGCCGGCGGCTTTTGCGGGACCGAGGCCGGGGACATCGCGGAAATCCTCGGGTGAGAAACCTCCTTTCTCAATCACCTCGAGGATGTCGCCGGCAATGTCCTGCACAGGCCGCCCGCTGCTGCCGGAGCCGAGGATGGCGCAAAGGAGCTCAAGGTCGGAGACTCCTTTGGGTCCGAGTCTGTGGAGACGCTCGCGGGGTCTGTCGTCGCGGGGCATCTCCTTGATGGATCTGAAATCAATTGTCCTGTTTTCGTACTTCATGCCCACGTATACGAAAAAAGTGCGGAAAATATTTGAACAAATCCCGAAAAACACACAAAAAACCCGAAAAAAATGTAAACTGGGGATGGCAGGAAGCAGGCAATGAGGACTTACACCGGAAAAACAAAGACAGCAATCACCGTTCTGATGGTGCTCTGGGTTGTCTTCCAGTTGTGGTTCACGACATTCGGGATAATCCCGGCGGTGAACCTCAGGGCAATCCACTGCATGTTCCTGCTGATGTTCACGTTCCTGCTTTACCCGGCCGCCCGGAAAGGGAAAAACGAGACACTCAGCCATCCCCGGATTACAGACATGATCCTGATAGCGGTTGCACTTTGTGCATTCGGATATATGGTGCTGAAATACACGGACGTAGCGCGTTCCGGAGGAAGGATAGATACGTTCCAGATGTGCGTGGCGGCTGTAGGCATCATTATGGTCTTTGAAGCAGGCAGGCGGGTTTCGAGGAACCTGGCCGTACTTGCAGCCATATTTCTGGCTTACAACTTCCTGGGGAAATACATTCCGGGATACCTGGGACACAACGGATTCACGCTCAAGAGAATCCTGATTACACAGTTCTGGGGTACTCAGGGGATACTGGGTACCGGAGCCGGAGTATCGGCCACCTATGTGTTCCTGTTCGTGGTCTTCGGAGCATTCCTCAAGCACAGCGGGTTCTCCGAATTCATAAACAATCTTGCCCTGACGCTGGTGGGAAGATCTCCCGGCGGACCGGCAAAGGTTGCAGTCATGGCAAGTGCCCTTCTGGGAATGGCAAACGGATCTGCGGTAGCAAACGTAGCTACTACCGGAACCATAACCATACCCATGATGAAGCGCAGCGGCTACAGGAACGAGTTCGCCGCAGCCGTGGAGGCAACTGCATCCACAGGCGGGCAGTTCTGCCCTCCCGTAATGGGTGCGGCGGGATTCATCATGGCTGAGTTCCTCAACGTAAGGTACGGCACCGTAATCGTGGCGGCAATCGTTCCGGCAGCACTGTACTATCTGGGCATAATGCTGTCTGTTCATTTCGAAGCCAAAAGGCTCGGCCTTTCAGGAGTGCCTGAATCAGAAATACCGGATGCCAAGGAAGTCCTGAAGAACGGGTGGCATCTGGCAATCCCGCTTGTGGTCCTGATTACGGTAATGATCCTCGGCAGAAGCCCACTGTATGCCGCGGCTGTATCCATACCGGTGACGGTTGCTGCGTCATGGATACGCAAGGATACCCGCATGACATGGGACAGGATAATCGCAGCCTGCGTTGACGGAGCAAAGGGCGCCGTCACCGTAGGAATCTCCTGTATCCTCATCGGCATCATCATCGGAACCGTCACGCTCACGAGCCTGGGTCTGAACATCGGATACATGATCCTCAACGGACTTGCCGGGAGCAACATCTATCTTGTCGGAATACTGGTGATGGTGATTTCAGTGATACTGGGCATGGGTGTCCCGGGAGTTGCTGCGTATGTGATAGTTCAGGCCGTGGCTGTTCCCGTACTGCTCAAGGCCGGTGCGGTTCCGCTTGCCGCACACATGTTCTGCCTCATATATGCGTGTCTTTCCAACATCACTCCGCCGGTTGCCATCAGCTGCTATGTGGCGGCAGGAATCGCGGAGGCAAACCAGACAAAAACGGGACTCACTGCCGTGAAGCTTGCGCTGGCAGGGTTCATTGTCCCGCTGTTCTTCCTTGCAAACCCCGTGCTGCTTCCGGGCGCGCAGGCTGCAGGCACCGCATCTACAGCACTGCAGACAATCCTGGCCGCACTCACGGCGGCGGCAGGAACGGTCATGCTGTCCGGTGGTCTGGAAGGCTGGTTCATCATAAGGCAGCACTGGGTTGAAAGGATTCTGTTCATCTCCTCCGCCCTGCTCCTGCTGTTCCCGGGAACAAGGACCGACATCATCGGACTGGGCATGGCAATACTCCTGATTGCGGAGCAGGCGTATAGGGCATATGGAAATAAAAACCGGAATGCGGTAATGTGAATCCGACATGAAAAAGATTCTGGCATTCACCGCAATTCTGCTGTTCGCGTTCACAAGTCTCGGCAATCTCTGTGCAAAAGGAAACTCGGAGACCAAGGCATCCCAGGATGCCGAAGGAACCCACTCCACGGTAATCATCCGATTCCCCACCGCCGGAGCGTCGGGAGCCCTCTATTCCGTGGGCGCCGCAATCACCAATGTATGGGATACCCGGATTCCGTTCGTAAAGGCATCCAGCCAGGCGTCGGCAGGAGGAATCGACAACCTCAACCAGATTGCCGACGGCGAGAGCCAGGTCTCCATTGCCATCAGCTCAAACTGCTGGCAGAGCTTCTACGGCACCGACAGTTTCGAGGGCATGGCAAACCCCGGGCTCAGGGTCATCGCGGGTCTCTACCTCAACCCCAACCAGGTGGTGGTCACCACGAGAAGCGGAATCAGCACACTGTCCGATGTCAAGGGAAAGCGCTTTGCCGTAGCCGCATCGGGCTCCAGCGTTGAAGGAGAATGCCGCAATCATTTCACCGCGGCAGGACTGGATTACCCTGACGACATCCGCGCCGAATACATCTCGTTCACGGACTCGGCCGGGCTTCTTGCCAACGGACAGATCGACGGCGCATGGATAATGAGCGGAATTCCCGCCGCCGCAGTAAGCCAGGCACTCTCTTCAGGATGCACGCTGCTGGACATAGACGAAGCAACCATTGAAGCCCTCAAGGCAGAATTCCCGTGGTACGTCAGCTACACCATCCCCGCAGGATCGTACCCGAACCAGAAACAGGACGTGACCACCACGGCAATAAAAATGGTGATGTTCTGCTCCGCAGACCTCGATGACGAGACTGTCTACATGCTCACCAAGACGCTTTGGGAGAACATCGTGGAGCTTGGAGAGTCCCAGGCCAGCCTCAGGGGACTGACACCGCAGGAGGCGGTGCGCGACATCGCGGACCTGCCCATACACGACGGAGCGGTGCGCTATTACAGGGAAATCGGAGTCCTGTAAAGTTCCAGTTCACAAATCCCGCCGCAACCATTAGAATTAAACAACCACTAAACAAAAGGAAGTTTAAATGGACAACCTCAATCTCACCATGTTCAAGCAGTATGATATCAGGACAAGGCACAATGCCGTCGACGATATCCAGAAGGACAGACTCTACAACGCAGTGGCCGTCTATATCCGCGACTGCGTCAAGGCAAAATCAGTTGTCATAGGAAGGGATGCCAGACTCTACGTGCCCGAACTCGCCGAGGGTCTTGCCGCCACAATGCGCAGGGCAGGCGTCGACGTGCTGATCAATCCGCTTCCGATCTCGACATGCCAGTTCTACTACACCTGCATGCAGCACCGCGAAAGCGCGGGAATCATGGTGACGGCCAGCCACAACCCCGCCGAGTACATCGGCCTCAAGGTTGTGGGACCTGACGTGGAACCCATCGCCTACGGATGCGGCCCCGACGGAGGCATTTCAAAGATCAAGGAGCTGTACAAGGAAGGCGCCAGGATAACGGGCGATGCACACGCAAAGCTCACCGTAGTCAACCACCTGTACGATTACATCGACTACTGCATGAGGCTCTCCGGGGTAAGGGAAGGAAGCCTCAAGGGCACCAGGATAATGCTTGAGTTCCTCAACGGATCCGCAGGAACCGAGATGGCACTGGCATTCCAGAAGGCCGGAGCCGACATCGAATGCAGGAACGTGGCGCCCGACGGATTCTTCCGCCAGGGAGACCCGAACCCCATCATCGAACCGTCCATCGCACCGGCAAGGGCCGCCATGCGCCAGGGCAACTACGATTTCGGCTTCTGTTTTGACGGCGACGGCGACAGGGTCGACCTCATGGCCCCCAACGGCGAGCAGATAGTACCCGGCCTGAACATGTCCATAATCGTCAAGAAGATGATAGACATCTTCCACGGCACAAAGATGCATGTTTACGCCGACGTCAAGGCCATCCCGATTTCTCTGTGTGAGATCGCAAAGAGCGGTGTTGACGTCCACATCATCCGCAACGGGCATTCGTTCATCAAGGAAAAGCTGCACGAGCACTGCGCCGACGGCTATTTCGCGGCTGAGGAAGAGAGCGCCCATTACTACATGAACTACCCCTACGATCCCGACGATTTCACCAAGGGTTTCGCGGCAATCGAGTCCACCCTGTTCATCGCGCTGCTCAGCTCAAGATGCTACAAGGAGAATCCGGAAGCATACAGGCGGGCCTACGAACTGCAGACATCGCTCTTCCGCGAACGCGAGTGGCCGCTGCACTGTGAAGCAGCACCGGAAAAGATGCAGCCCCTCATGGACGAGATCGAAACCAGGCTGCGCGGTCTCGGAGCCACAGTCATCAAGGAAATGGATGACGGAGGCGATCTTGATGCCTGCCTGATGAGGTTCAACCTGCCGGAGAAATTCAGCGCCGACTATTCGCTTGACGGAACAAAATGGGTTCAGGTGGCACAGAGGATCTCACGCAGCGAGGAAGCCATGTGCCGCTGGGAGGTTGTCTCGAACGATCCGGAAATGTGCAGGCAGTACAACGGCTACGTGCGTGAAATCACCGACAAATATGTAAGTGCGGGATACGCACATTACTGATCTTCATCAATCATCCGTACCGCAGAAAAAAAAGCTTCGGGGCACCCGAAGCTTTTTATTCATGCGCCGTTCGCTACATGATTATTTCTTTTTCTTTGTGTTCTTGTCGTCCACGATCTCGGCCTCGCCGACTTCCACCGTGACCTCGACTGCAGGCTTTCTGATGAAGCCTACGATGGCAACCGCCATCACCACAACACCGCCGACCATGCAGAAGATTGCAAGGACATGGACAACGCTGACCAGTGTCTCCAGCGGTCTGCAGAACATCATTATGGAAATCAGCATCGTGATGATACCTTCAATGATGAAGTGCGACCTCAGCTCCGGGATTCCGAATGCGCCGGCAACGACGGCATTCTGGAATGCGACGATCGTAGAGAAGACGAGGTCGAAAGCGAATACGAAGACCATCACTACCAGTGCATCGCCCGGAGAGGCGATGGTGATGATGACTGCAGTCACACCGACGAAGATGTTGCAGATTCCCTTGATGATTGCAAGAACCTTCGTGGCACCTGTGAGTCTCCATTTGCGGACTCCGCTCAGCGTGAAGATTCCGTCAATGAATGCTCCGATACCGGCAGAAATCATCAGGATCAGAAGGAACGATCCTGTGTGTGTCATTACGAGAATTCCGCCTACCAGGAGTATGAGTCCCGCGATCAGCAGCTTCAGAAGTCCCATTTTTCTGATGTTCATTGGTTTTCCCCCTTACTCTTTATTCCGTTTTTTCTATTGCATATGTCTCGACCTCGAAAATGAGGAGAGAATTCGGTCCCATGTTTCCGACCTGAGAGTCCCCGTAGCCAAGATCCGGATGGATGTAGAAGATGTAGTGTGAGCCCATCGGCATCAGCATCACGCCTTCCTTGAATCCGTCGATTACGGAATCGAGCGCGAATGTGGCATGCTCGCCCCTCTCATAGGAGCTGTCGATGACGGTTCCGTCAATCAGCTTGAGCTCATAGTCAAGCTCGACGCTGTCGGTTGCCTTTGCCTTGGCTCCGGTACCCTTCTTCAGAACCTTGTACTGAAGGCCTGACGGCATGGTAACGACACCGCTGTTTCGCTTGTTGGCAGCAAGGAAATCCTCGGCTTCCTTGAGGTTCTCGGCAGCAACCTTCTCCATTCTTGCCGCATATTCGGCAGGATACTCTTCCAGGAACGAATTGAGTTCGTCGTAGCTGAACAGCAGGCTGTCGTACATGGCATCGTATGCTCCAAGGAAGCCGAAGTATTCATCGATTTCCGGGAAGTTGTAGTACTGGTAGTACGACAGATAGGTCATGGCGTTGTCGACGCCGTAGTTCTGAAGGCACAGGACACCGAGTGCGTAACTGAATTTCTCGGCCAGTGTCTGCGGTACACTATCTTCCGCGGTACCGTCGGTATCCGCAAAAACAATTCCGAACGAAAGAACCGCCACTAGCATGACGGCAAGTATCTTCTTGAGCATGTCTCACTCCTTTATCTATTTTTACTGATTCTAACCCCTGATACCGCGTTTTTCAATCTTGCACACAAAAACTACACAAACAAGGCCGAATGCAGATCCCAGAAGAGCCCCCATGGTGTCGATGAACATGTCATACAGTGCAAAATGGCGGCCGAAGAACGGCTGGCAGAGCTCACCCATGTATCCGTACAGCGATGCCATGAGAGTAGCCGAAACCGCAGGCAGGATGTTCCTGCGCAGCGGATGGCGCCTCGACAGGCTGCAGTAACAGATGAAAAGGAGAAATCCTAACGCCGTATAGGCCAGGAAATGCCCAAGCTTGAAGCTGCCCGTGAACACCGGTGCCAGCTGGACGTCGGAACCCAACGTACAGTACGCGATTATCGCCATGACGAGGAGAGTCAGAAAGAAGCCGGTTATCTTCACTGTCCTGTCCACAGATCCCCCTGTCTGAAGCCTCTTTCCGTCATTGTCCTTTCCAGTTCCCTGAGAAAGCGGTTCTTGTCAGGGAAAAGTCTCGGGGCCGCAAGCCTATGGTTCGGAGTCTCGCACATCAGGCGCTCGATGACAATACCGGACGGGATATGCCTGAGGATGTGGATTGTATCCTGGATGTGGCGTGTCATGCACGGAACCGTTACCTCGCCTTCAAGGAACATGTCGTACAGCTCCGTGCCGGCCGCCACGTTCAGGTTGTGGATCTTGAGTGCATCGGGCCTCACGCTGTTGATGACGTCAACAGTCATGTCCAGTTCCCTGAGTCCCTCGCCGGGGAAACCCGTCAGGACATGGACGCACAGCTCAAGGCCATGATCCTTCACGGCCCTTGCGGCACGGATGAAGCAGTCCACGTCATGCCCGCGTTTCATTGCACGGAGGATGTCGTTGCTGCCGCTCTGAAGTCCAAGCTCCACACACACGATGCCGCACCTTTGCCTGTATGATGCAAGAAGATCCAGCCTGGCATCATCCACGCAGTCAGGCCGGGTTGAGACTATGAAGCCTTCCCATGCGTGAAGGGAGATGCAGAAATCATAGAGCTCACGGAGCTTGTCCACAGGAGCAAAAGTGTTCGAGAAGGACTGGAGATAAAGGGCGAAATGGTCTGTCTTATAGCGTCTCTTTATGAAGCCGATACCACGCTGGACCTGGGCTCTGATGTCCTCATAGTCGAACACAAAAGCATTTTTCAAACATTCTTCATGTTTGAAGGACATTGAATCTATGTCGTCCACAAAACCGCTGTCATGGCGGAAGCCGCTCTCGGAGCTTCTGAGATAGGCAGCCTTTGCACCATAGCTGTCGCAGTAGATGCAGCCTCTGCCCTCGCTGTCACGCAACCTGTTCGGGCATGAGAAACCAGCATCCACTCCCACACGGAACACTTTGTGGCCGTAACGCCGGATCAGATCTGAAGAATAGCTGTTGTACGGACAGTCCTGCATGGCGGCACACACATTTCACTCGAAACGGGAATCAAGTATCCAGCGGTTTCCGTTGACGAATGACTTGAAGTCCAGATCCTTCTTTGCAGGAAGCTGAAGCGATTTAATCCACAGAACCCCGTCGGCACAGGCAACTCCTATGCCGCGGTCCTTGCGCATGCCCACGACCGTACCCGGAACGGGAAGGTTTTCATAAGGCTCTTCAAGTTCCCTGAAGCCGCCCCATACTCCCGTGACTGCGATGTCGGTACCGTTGACCTTTGCCCATGCCTTGGGCCAGGGACTGCATGCCCTGACCGTGCGGTGGAGTTCGGAAACGGGCCTGTTGAAATCAAGAACCCCGGTCTCCCTGGTGATCATGGTGCAGTATGTGGCATTGCCCTGCTGGGGAGAAGAAACCGCTCTGCCTTCCACTATCTCCTTCAGGAGCGCAGGTACAAAAGACGCTGCCTTCTGCGCCACGACAGCCGACAGGCTCTCGGTGGTCTCGGTGCCGTCAAGGTCAAACGATGTGGTACCCCAGATGTCTCCCTCATCCATCTTGAGCCCCAGGTTCTGGAAGCTGATGGTAGCCTGTTTCAGGCCTGCCAGTATTGAAAACTGTATGGGGGATGGGCCTCTGAACATCGGAAGTGCAGACGGGTGCACATTGAAGCGCCCGTTGGGGAACATGTCCAGGAACCTGGGTCCGAAGATCTTTCCGAATGCAAAGGAAATCAAGGTATCTGCGCCAAGTCCCGCCACAGCCCCGCGGGCCTCTGTCCTGAGACTGTCGAACTGAAGAACCGGGATACCCAGTTCAAGAGCAGCTGCTTTTATAGGGCTAGGCACAAGCTTGCCGGATCTACCGACGCTTTTATCCGTCGAGGTCAGGACCCCTACGACATTGAAGGACCCTGCAAGG
>JAJBWA010000064.1:0-14477 GCA_031935845.1 bacterium
CATAAGACTTTGGAATCTCTTGCCCAAAAGCAATATGAACAGCAACTCCTTGAAGCTGCCATAAAAGAAAGGAGTTTGTTGTGCGAATGTTTGGAAAAGCTATCTGAACTGGAGTCAATCGGTATCAACCTTGTCTGGAATTCCTTGGATGAAAGCATTCGCAGGTACGTTGACCCTGATGTCTCCACAGATGATGGGTATGCAAAGAAGTGGAAGGAGAGGAAGGTTCATCATCTTCCACGTTCTGAGAAACATCGAATTGAAACTCTCGGTGGTGATTTCGTCAGATCAAAGAGTGAAGCCCTGATTGCGGATAGATTGTTTGCTGCTGGTATCCCATATCGTTATGAGCAGCTTCTTCAGTTTGAACATGGATTCGAGACCATCAGGTATTATCCTGACTTCACCATTCTCAACAAGCGCACGCGCAAGGTGTTTTACTGGGAGCACCTGGGATTGCTTGGAAACGACGAGTATTGCCGCGACAATCTGAAGAAGCTGGATGATTACATGGCTGCAGGTATAATCCAAGGCAAGAATCTCATACTTACATACGAATGTGACGGCTGGCCGCTGCTTACTACGCGGGTAAATCAGCTGATTGATCTGTTTCTGAAATAAAAGTTCAGGAAAACAGGGCGTTTTGTTAAGTAGTTTTCCTGAAAGTTCAGGAAAAACGGCAGTTTTGTTAAGTAGTTTTCATGAACTCTTAAGTTTGTTCACGACTTGCGGGCGCTCTTCATAGGCAGTTCACTGACTATTGCAGCGCCAAGGACGAATAATATGCCTAGTAATGTCAGCAGGGTCATGCTTTCATGCAGGACTAGGGCTGAGATAAGCACTGCAACTGCAGGGTCTATATAACTGAGTATGGCTGCAGTCTGGGCGGGGACAAGTTGGATGGCTGTGAAGTAGAGGGTGTAGGGAAGGGCTGTGAATATGATGCCTGAGGCAAGTAGAAGAAGTAATGGAGCAGGCTCAAGCACTATGGAAGACAGATTATCTGTCAGCAGCCAGTATGGAAGGACAATTAAAGCAGCAAAAGCCATCTGGATTATGGTCCTGTCCCTGCCGTCCACGCCCTTTACAAGCTTGTTGATGATTACATCTCCCGAATAGAGCAGGGCGGCGGCCAGGGCAAGCAATACGCCTTTGATGCCGCTGATGCCGGTCTCAAGCACGCCTGAGACAAGCACGACTCCAAGAAAAGCAGCAAGGACACATATGCCCTTCCTGGGAGTCAGCTTTTCCTTAAGTATTAAGCATGAAGCAATTATGGTGAACATGGGTGCCATGTAATAACTTATGGTGGCAACGGCAATTGTAGTAAATCTATATGCTTCAAAGAGAAGTATCCAGTTTACGCCTATGAATGCGCCGGATACGGCAAGAGGGATCAGATTCTTTCTTATTGCAGGCAGGTCAAAGCCGCTGCGGTCCAGCAGTCTGAGTACAACAAGGATCACAACAGCTATAAACCCGCGGAAGAATGCAATCATGGATGAGGAGTATGGAATACTTCTCCTCAGCAGACCTATGGCGCCGAAGATGAGCATTGTGATTACAATCTCGAATACGCCTTTCCTGTAGCCGTCTCTTTCTGCGATACCTTCTGACATGAAAACCCACCTGAAGACAATAGTGCATGAAATAAAGCACAATTTCAACAAAAGGCTTGACGATGCAAATTAAATTGCGTACAATCGAATTGTAAACAACAGAAACAGGCCGCAAAGCAAGAAACATATAATTGCGGGAGGGAGAAGAATATGGGTTTTTACGATCTTAAGGTTACAGCAAGAGACGGATCTGAGGTCAGCCTCAGTGATTACAAGGGAAAAGTGGTCATGGTTGTGAACACGGCTACAGGCTGCGGCTTCACTCCGCATTATGAGCCCATCGAGAAGATGTATGAGGATCTGCATGAGCAGGGATTCGAAGTCATCGATGTTCCGTGCAACCAGTTCGCAGGACAGACCCCGGGTACTGATGATGAGATCCATGAGTTCTGCACACTGAAGTACCACACGCAGTTCCCGCAGATGAAGAAGGCCGACGTCAACGGCGAGAATGCCATCGAGCTTTTCAAGTATCTCAAGAGCCAGAAAGGTTTTGAGGGATTCGGCAAGGGTGCAAAGGCACTGGCCATGGGACTGCTTCTGAAGAAGATCGACAAAGACTATAAAAACAACCCTGAAATCAAGTGGAACTTCACAAAGTTCGTTGTGGACAGGAAGGGCAATGTGGTGGCACGTTTTGAGCCTACTGCCGACATGAAGGATGTCAGGGCTTTTGTGGAGAAGCTGGTCAAGGAAGGCTGATGATGGAAAGGAAGGAAAGGAATGATTATCCGCAGCTGAGGCTGGGCAATCAGATTTGTTTTCCTCTTTATGCATGTTCAAAGGAGCTGGTGCGCAGGTATGCACCGCTCCTTGAACCGTTCAATCTGAAATACACTCACTATATCGCCATGATGGTGATCTGGGAGATGGAAGAGGTCTCCGTTTCCGAGATGGGGAAAAGACTTCTTCTGGATTCGGGCACGCTCACGCCTGTGCTGAAGAAGCTTGAGGCGCACGGCTACATAACCAGGGCCAGGAATGAAAATGACGAGCGCATGGTCATGGTAAGTCCTACTGAAAGCGGCTGGGAGCTTCAGGAAAAGCTGAAGGACGTCCCCGCAACTGTCGGCTGCTGCCTGGGACTTTCCAAAGAGGATGCAGTGCAGCTGTACAAAATCCTCAACAGGATGCTGGACAACTACAGATAGCATAAAAACCCTCAATAGTTGACACTCCCCGCATATTCGTAATTAATATATGTATTCTCATGCATCTTTATACAGAAACGGTGCGAAGGGGTCTCTGATGAGAAAAGTCAGCATTTCGGATTATACACTGAGGGAATTGGGTCAGAACGGGGCAGGTAGGCTGCTGTTCAGGGAAAAGCTCGCCGTGGCGATGGGCATCGACCGTTACGGGGCGGATGTCATCGAGCTGCCGCCGGTGAGGAATCCCAAGGAAGACATGATCGTCTTCAAGACCATTTCGCAGTCAGTCAGAAATGCGGCTGTCGCGATTCCTGCAGGCATCACGCCTGATGAGGTGAAGGTTGCCGCAGACTGTATCCGCAGCGCCGCACGTCCCAGGCTGATCGTGAGCCTGCCCGTTTCCACAGTGCAGATGGAGTATATGTACCGCCTCAAGGCACCCAAGATGCTTGATAAGATCAAGGAGCTTGTGGGCGCGGCAAAGGCGCTGTGCAGGGATGTCGAGTTCGAGGCCCTGGACGCAACCAGATGCGATGCCGCTTTCCTGACAAAGGCCTGCGAGGCTGCAAAGGAGAGCGGGGCAACTTCAATATCAATCTGCGATGATGCCGGAATCATGATGCCTGAAGAGTTTGCAGATACAGTCAAGGCACTCAAGGAAGCAGTGCAGCTTCCGCTGGCAGTCAGGGTTTCCGATTCAATCAGCCTTGCAGTGGCAGATGCGCTGAGTGCAGTTCAGGCAGGTGCAGACGGGGTCAAGGTTGCTGTCTCAGGAGACAAGGCCCTTGCTATTGATGCATTCGCAGAAGCCCTGAAGGTAAAGGGTGATCTGCTCAAGATCAAGTCCAACATCAGGCTTACTGAAATCCATTCTGACATAGAATCTCTCTTACGCAAGATGAACGGCCGCGACGAGGCGGAGGAAGACTTTGTTCCCGCAGGCGCGGCAGTGTTCCTTGATGCGGAGAGCACGATCCAGCAGGTGAGTGATGCAGTGCGCAGCCTGGGCTATGACCTTTCAGATGAAGACCTGGGCAAAGTATATGAGGCACTACAGAGACTTTGCGAGAAGAAGTCTTCCATAGGCAGCAAGGAGCTGGATGCAATCATCGCCTCCACTGCAATGCAGGTGCCGGCTACATTCAAGCTGGTGAGCTACATCGGAACCATGAGCAACAAGGTCAACAGCGTTACCAACGTCATACTTGAGCGGGACGGCGAAAAGCTCAGCGGAACCGGCACCGGAAACGGTCCCATAGACTCCGCATTCATGGCTGTGGAGCAGTGCATCGGCCATCATTATGAGCTGGACGATTTCCAGATCCAGGCCGTGACGGAAGGAAAGGAATCTCTGGGATCGGCATTGGTGAGGCTGAGGAGCAACGGAAAGCTCTATTCCGGCAACGGCCTTTCATCAGACATCTGCGGTGCATCCATCCGCGCCTATATCAATGCGCTGAACAAGATCGCATATGAGGAGTCACAGAGATGAGGCTGGCTTTCTCTACAAGGAATGTCGAACGCCGCAGCTTTGCCGCCCTGTGCCGCATGGCCGGCGACTACGGCATGAACGGCTTCGAGATCTGGGATGCGGATGCAGAGCGCCGCAGCCACAGCGACAGCGTCCTGCGCGCAGAGATGGTGTCCGAGGGACGGATCCTGCTGCGCAACAACAACGTCGAGGTCTGCGCGCTGAACTATCCCACACCTATAGAGTCAGATGAGGCTACCGGCAACGCACTTGTGCAGTATGTTGACATGGCCGCGCTGGCAGGAATCGAGAATGTCATAGTCCATGTGGACGAGACTCCGGATGCAGGGAAACTCCTGAAGAAATATGCCGAGGCCGTTCGCCGCGCTGAGCGTCAGAACGTGGGAATTCTTTTTGAGACAAGCGGGCCGCTTGCCAGGACGCAGAACCTGCTGGACATCATCAACGTGTTCGAGTCTGCCGCAATAGGTGCCTCGTGGAACATCAGGGCAACGTTTTTCGAGGGTGAAGAGTCCGCAGAGACCACCATCAAGACCCTGGGCGCCTACATCCGCTATGTGCGCATAGGCGACAGGAAGGACGGCACGGACGTGCTGATCGGAGAAGGCACACTGCCTGTGGACGACTTCCTGCGCGCGCTGAGGTCGCTGAACTATGAAGGCTTCTTCACGGTCGACTGGAACGATGAAGTAACTGATGCGGACATAGTGCTGACTCACTTCGAGAACTACATCTCGCGCATCTCCGGCGACGGTGCAAAAGCCAAACAGCTCTATGAAAACCGCTCCCACACCGGCACGTTCCCGTGGAAGAAGTATGAAGTCATAGACGCCACGTTCGGAGATGTACTGGACACCATGGCCGAGACTTATCCCGACCAGTACGCATTCAAATACACAACACTTGACTACACCAGGACATACAGGGAATTCAGACGCGATGTCGACCGCGTTGCGGCGGCATTCATCTCGCTTGGCGTGAAGCCCGGCTACCATGTAGCCGTGTGGGCTACCAACATCCCTGCATGGTTCCTGTCCTTCTGGGCTGCTACCAAGATCGGCGCAGTGCTTGTGACCGTGAATACTGCATACAAGATCCACGAGGCCGAGTACCTGCTCAGGCAGTCGGACACCCATACGCTGGTGATGATAGAAAGCGTCAAGGAAAGCAACTACAAGCAGATAATCCAGGAACTCTGCCCCGAGCTTGCCACGCACCGCAAGGGCGACCCGCTGTTTGCAAAGAAGCTGCCGTTCCTGCGCAACGTCATCACGGTGGGCTTCGACATGGACGGCGCGCTGAACTGGGACCAGATGCTTGAGCGCGCAGACGACGTGCCCAAGGAAGAAGTGCGCCGCCGCGCAAGCATGGTGCGCCCGGACGACGTGTGCAACATGCAGTACACGTCCGGCACCACGGGCTTCCCCAAGGGCGTCATGCTCACGCACCGCAACATCATAAACAACGGCAAGACCATCGGCGACCGCATGGACATCTCCACTGCCGACCGCATGATGATCCAGGTGCCGATGTTCCACTGCTTCGGAATGGTCCTTTCCATGACCAACCTGATGACCCACGGCGGAACCATCTGCCCCATGCCGTACTTCAGCCCCAAGTCTTCGCTGGCGTGCATAAACCAGGAAAAGATAACCTGTTTCAACGGCGTGCCCACCATGTTCATAGCCATGTTCAACCACGAGGACTTTGCAAAGACGGACTTCTCATACATGAGGACCGGAATCATGGCCGGCGCCAACTGCCCGCCGGAGCTCATGCGCAGGGCCGCGGCCGAGATGAACATGACTGAAATCCTGTCCGTGTACGGGCAGACGGAAAGCTCTCCGGGCTGCACCATGGGCGAGGTCAACGAGGACATCGACCACCGTGTGGAGACCGTAGGTTCCGCATTCCCGGGCGTTGAGTGCAAGATAATCGATCCCGAGACCGGAAAGGACCTGCCTGACGGCGAGAACGGCGAGTTCGTCGCGCGCGGCTTCAACATCATGAAAGGCTACTACAAGATGCCCGAGGCCACGGCCAAGACCATAGATTCCGACGGCTGGCTGCACACGGGCGACATCTGCTGCCGCACGCCTGATGGGTATTATAAAGTTACCGGAAGGCTGAAGGACATGATCATCCGCGGCGGCGAGAACATCTACCCCAGGGAGATCGAGGAGTTCTATCTGACCAATCCCAAAGTGCGCGATGTGCAGGTGGTCGGCGTGCGTGACAAGGTGTACGGCGAGGAGGCCTGCGCCTGGGTTGTGCTGCATGAAGGCCAGACGGCGGACGAGGACGAGATGAAGGACTACGGCTACAAGTCCATGGCCAGACATAAAGTCCCCAGGTATTTTGTCTTTGTGGACAATTTCCCGATGAACGCCGCAGGAAAGATTCTGAAATACAAGATGAAAGAGGAATCAGAGAAGCGTCTGGGCCTTGTCTGAGCTTTGTCTTTATTGACAAAAGTCCGGCAAAGTGCTAGAAGAATCCATAACAGCTGTGACGAAGAAGGAACAGGAAGATAGCATCAGCGAGCTGGGTACGGTGTGAGCCAGTTGTGAAGAGCCTGAAATCCCATCACTTCCGAGCTGGGGGAAGGAAAGCCGAAAGGTGAGTAATGGCCCTCCGTGACTGCCGCGTAAGAGCATAGGGGTTGTTGGACCCTGAAGGTGGTATTCCGCAAGGAATGCAATTTGAGTGGTACCGCGGGTGATCCGCCTTATATAGGTGAATAGCTCGTCTCAAAGAAATCATGAAGTCTTTGGGACGAGTTTTTTTGTTTCCGGAGATGATGGAGGAAGAAGTGGACACCACAAAGAACCAGCTGCTGGAAGTAGCTTCCCGTATAAGGGAAATGCGCGAGATCCTGGGATTCTCCCAGAATACCATGGCTCAGAAGACAGACCTGAGCCTGGCCGAGTACAAGGCCTATGAAAGCGGGGAGACGGATCTTCCGTTCTCCTTCATCCACAAGTGCGCGCTGGCATTTAACATCGACATCACCGACCTTCTGGAAGGTCATTCCACACGTCTGACATCGTACACCGTCACAAGGCGGGGTATGGGTCAGCAGACGGCCAAGGAGACGGGTATCGACATCCAGAACCTGGCCCCCAAATTCAAGAACAAGATCGCCGAGCCCTACTGGGTCAAGTACGATTACTCCGAGGAGCTCCAGAGCAAGCCAATACAGCTGGCAACGCACGCGGGCCAGGAGTTCGATGTCATCATAAGTGGATCGCTGCTGGTGCAGATCGGAACCAACAAGGAAGTCCTGCATGAGGGCGACTGCATCTATTACAACTCGTCCACGCCGCACGGCATGATCGCCATCGACGGCAAGGACTGTCTGTTTGTTGCCGTGGTCCTGCCGGGCGAGGAAGAGACAACCGATGCCGGCACGAACCTTATGGCCAGCATGGCGGTTCCCAGCACCAGGAAGCTTCTTGCCAACAAGTTCGCCGACTGCACCGAGGACGCCAAGGGCCGTCTGGTCGATGTCGCGTTCCGCAATGCGGACAAGTTCAACTTCGGTTATGACATCGTGGATGCACTGGCGGAGAAGTATCCGGACAAGCTTGCAATGATACATCTGGACCGCGACATGAACGAGAAGCGCTACACGTTCATGGACATCAAGCGCGAGAGCGCACGTGTAGCCAATTACTTTGTGTCAATGGGAATAGGCAAGGGCGACAAGGTCATGCTTGTGCTCAAGAGACACTATCAGTTCTGGCCTGCCATGGTTGCGCTGCACAAGATCGGCGCCATTGCGATTCCTGCAACATATCAGCTGAGGGAGCACGATTTCGAGTATCGCTTCAACGCGGCGGGCGTCAAGGCAATCGTCTGTACCGCCGACGGTGACTGCGCCGAGATCGTGGACAGGGTGCAGCCCAAGTGCCCGACGCTGGAACTGAAGATGATAGTCAACGGCACAAGGCCGGGCTGGAGGGACTTCAACAAGGAGTATCCTATGTTCAAGAGCTCCTTCAGAAGGACTGCCGACACTCCGTGCGGCGACGAGCCTGCGCTGATGTTCTTCTCCTCCGGAACCACGGGCAATCCAAAGATGGTGGAGCACAAGCACACCTATGCACTGGGCCATTTCCTGACTGCCAAGTACTGGCACTGCTGCGAGCCCGATGGCCTGCATCTGACCATCTCGGATACGGGATGGGGAAAGAGCCTCTGGGGCAAGCTGTACGGCCAGTGGATGTGCGAGGGCGCGGTCTTCGTATATGATTTCGACCGTTTCCACGCAGACGACATCCTGCCGCTGTTTGCAAAGTATCAGATAACCACTTTCTGTGCACCGCCCACGATGCTCAGGATGATGATAAAGGAAGACCTGTCCAAGTACGATTTCTCGTCGGTCAGGCATATGACCACCGCAGGCGAGGCGCTGAACCCGGAGGTTGCAACTCAGTTCTACAAGGCAACTGGCCTGGAGATCTGCGAAGGCTTCGGCCAGACGGAGACAACCCTTACCGTGGCCAACTTCGGCGGCGGAAAGGTCAAGCTGGGCTCCATGGGAAAGGCTTCTCCGCAGTACGACGTACGGCTTGTTGATCCGGACGGAAAGCCGGTTGCCGCCGGTGAAGTGGGAGAGATTGTCATAGATATCTCCAAGGGTGCACCGATCGGTCTGTTCACCCAGTACTACAAGGATCCTGAAAAGACGGCAGAAGCCATGCACGACGGTTTCTACCATACGGGCGATACCGCATGGCAGGATGAGGACGGCTACTTCTTCTATGTGGGCCGTGTGGACGACATAATCAAGAGTTCCGGATACAGGATCGGTCCCTTCGAGGTCGAAAGCGTCATCATGGAGCTTCCGTATGTGCTTGAGTGCGGAGTTTCCGCTGCAGCGGATCCTGTGCGCGGCCAGATTGTCAAGGCCAGCATAGTGCTGACAAAGGATACGGAGCCGTCCGAGGAGCTCAAGAAGGAAATCCAGGATTACGTCAAGACGCATACCGCGCCGTATAAGTATCCCAGACAGATCGTCTTCCGCGACGAGCTGCCCAAGACCATATCCGGCAAGATCATGCGCAACAAACTGTGAGGTGAAAGATGAAGGTTGCATGCATTCAGATGGACATGAAGTTTGCAGAGCCGTACAAGAATACGGCAAGAGCACTTCATCTGATCAGACAGGCTTCCGAGAACGGAATAGATGTAGCGGTTCTCCCGGAGACCTGGAACACGGGCTTCTTCCCGCATGAATATCTGGACAAGCTTGCCGATGACAACGGAAAGAGGACAAAGGAAGCGTTCGGCGCCCTGGCCAAGGAGCTGAACATCAACATCGTTGCAGGAAGCGTGGCCAACAGGAAGGCAGACGGCATCTACAACACGGCCTATGTCTTCAACCGCAGCGGCGAGTGCTTGGCAGAGTATGACAAGACTCATCTTTTCTCTCCCATGCATGAGGATGACCACTTCCGAAAGGGCACCCATACATGTACGTTCACCCTTGATGGAGTGAAGTGCGGCATCATCATCTGCTATGACATCCGTTTCCCGGAGCTGACAAGGACCATGACGGTCAAGGGCGTGGACATGCTCTTTGTGGTGAGCCAGTGGCCCCTGGTGAGGGTTCCCCATCTTGATGCACTGACCCGCGCAAGGGCAATCGAGAACCAGATGTTCGTGGTCTGCTGCAATTCGGCAGGCACGGCAGGACAGACCGTCTACGGCGGCAACTCTTCCATAACCGACCCGTGGGGCGAGGTAATCGCACACGCCGCCGGACAGGGGGAGGAGATTATTTGCGCGGATTGTGATATGAGTATCATAGACAATATAAGGAACAGCATTAACGTCTTCCGTGACAGAAGACCCGAACTATATAACGTAAACTGATTTCAAGGAGAACATTATGAAGTTCAATCTGGATTACAATTTTCCTGTGACAAGGACGACACATCCGAAGCAGAGACCTCAGGATGAGACCAAGCTCGGATTCGCAAAGTATTTCACGGACCACATGTTCTGCATGGACTGGGACGAGGGACAGGGCTGGCATGACGGCCGCGTTGTTCCGCACGAGCCCATCCAGATCGAGCCGGCTTCATGTGTGCTCCACTATGCACAGATGATGTTCGAGGGCATGAAGGCCTACAGGACCGCCGACGGCGAGATCCAGATATTCCGCCCGGACATGAACGTCAAGCGCATGGCCCGCACCAACGAGAGAATGTGCATCCCCGAGCTTCCCGGCGATCTCCTGCTTGCAGGCATCAAGGCCGTCATCAAGGAAGACATCGACTGGGTCCCCACAGCTCCCGGAACAGCCCTGTACATCAGGCCGTTCATCTTCGGTGACGAGGTTTCGTTCTCCGTCCTGCCCGCCAAGCACTACCGGTTCATGATCATCCTGTCACCCACAGGATCATACTATGCTGCCAACGACGGCGGTCTTTCCACAACAAGGATCTACGTCCAGGACAAGTACATCCGCGCAGCCAAGGGCGGCACGGGATACGCAAAGGTCGGCGGAAACTACGGCGGCGGAATGCGCGCAAGCCAGGATGCCATGAAGTACGACTGCAAGGACGTCCTCTGGCTCGATGCCGCCGAGCACAAGTATGTCGAGGAAATCGGAACATCCAACGCCTTCTTCGTACTTGGCGACGAGGTCATCACGGCCCCGCTGGATTCAGAGACAATCCTGCCCGGTATCACACGTGACTCCGTCATCCAGCTGCTCAAGCACTGGGGAGTCAAGGTTTCCGAGCGCAAGCTCTCCATCGACGAGATCATGAAGGGCAGCAAGGACGGAAGCCTGAAGGAGATCTTCGCATCCGGTACCGCAGCAGTCATTTCCCCCATCGGAACGCTCTGTGTCAAGGGCCAGGACTATAAGGTCGGCGACGGAAAGGTCGGACCGATTGCCCAGAAACTGTATGACAACCTGTACGGCATGCAGACCGGAAAGGTCGAGGACTACATGGGCTGGGTCTACAAATTAGGATTGAAGGCATAAGCTCATCCGCTGCTCCTGAGCTTTGCATCGGCGCCTACCGAACAAGGTATGTCGCCTCGCTGCATCTCAGTTCAGCGGCGACCTTACGCCTTCAAATAATAATGGAATAGGGGATTCGTGCATTGAAGAGGGTAACGCTCTTTTGCGGACATTATGGAAGCGGCAAGACCAACATTGCGGTGAACTATGCGCTGGACCTCAGAAGGCAGGGCCTTGAGGTGACCATAGCGGATCTGGATATCGTGAACCCGTACTTCCGCTCCAAGGACAGCACCGATGTCCTGGAGGCCGAAGGGGTGCGTGTCATAGCGCTTCCGTTTGCAAACAGTAGTGTAGATCTGCCTTCATTGCCGAGTTCGGCATATTCAGTGGTACAGGACCGCTCAAGACATGCGGTTCTGGACATAGGCGGAGACGACCGTGGAGCCTATGCGCTGGGGCGTTTTGTACCGTACCTGCTGGAGGAGAACGACTACGAGATGCTCTGCGTGGTGAACTTCTACAGGCCGCTGACGCCGGATGCCGCAAGTGCGCTCGAGGTGATGAGGGAGATTGAAGGAGCGTGCGGTCTCGGTTTCACCGGGATCGTGAACAACTCCAATCTGGGTGCCGAGACCACGGCAGAGGATGTGAAGGCCACATACGGCATGGCACAGGAGCTGTGCAGGATGACGGGACTTCCGCTCTTTGCCGTGACGGCTGAAAAGAGCATAGCCGGGGAAGGGATGATGCCGCTGGTCCTCCAGCGCCGCCCCTTCGAATAAGAATTGAAGGAGTTTTGCCATGGCAAAAGTGACATTCAATGAGGATATCTGCAAGGGCTGCGGGCTCTGCGTGGATGCCTGTCCCAAGCAGATCCTCAAGCTTGACAGAAGCAAGATCAACAGGAAAGGACACAATCCTGCTGTCATGACCGACCAGGCCAAGTGCATCGGCTGCGCATTCTGCGCCACCATGTGCCCGGACTGCGTGATCACGGTAGAGAAGTGAGGTGACTATGGCAGAGAAAGTCTTGATGAAAGGAAACGAGGCCATTGCCGAGGCCGCTCTCAGAGCCGGCTGCCTTCATTATTTCGGCTATCCCATCACTCCGCAGACGGAGCTTACGGCCTACATGGCCAAGCGTCTGCCCAAGACCGAAGGAGGAGTTTTCCTCCAGGCTGAGAGCGAGATTGCGGCCATCAACATGGTCTACGGCGTTGCAAGCACCGGCAAGCGCGTCATGACCAGCTCGAGCTCCCCCGGAGTATCGCTGAAGCAGGAGGGAATCTCCTATATCGCCGGAGCAGATCTTCCGGCAGTCATAGTGAACGTCCAGAGAGGCGGTCCGGGACTCGGAGGCATCCAGCCGTCGCAGTCCGATTATTTCCAGGCCACCAAGGGCGGCGGACACGGTGACTATCACCTTATCGTCCTGACTCCCAGCTCCGTTCAGGAGATGGCGGACCTGACCAGCCTTGCCTTTGACCTTGCGGACAAGTACCGCTGCCCGGCCATGCTGCTTGCAGACGGAACAATGGGCCAGATGATGGAGCCCGTGGCTCTGCCCGAGCCTCACAAGAGCGTCATCGACAAGCCGTGGGCCGTCACCGGAACGCAGATGAAGAGGGAGCACAATATAATCAACTCTCTCTATCTGTCGCCGGAGGTCCTCGAGAAGACCAATTTCCAGCGCTTCGAGCGCTATGCAGAGATAGAGAAGAACGAGGTGAGATTCGAGAGTTATCTGATGGATGACGCCGAGTACTGCATCGTGGCCTTCGGAATCGCGGCCCGTGTTGCCAAGAACGCAATCACCGCCATGAGGAAGGAAGGCCTGAAGGTCGGCCTGATCAGACCCATCACGGTCTGGCCGTTCCCTAAGAAGGCAATCAGGGAAGCCGCAGACAAGGTCAAGGGCTTTGTGTGCGTTGAGCTGTCCATGGGACAGATGATAGAGGACGTGCGCCTTGCAGAGGAGTGCCTCAGGCCCGTGATGCTCTGCAACCGCGCAGGCGGAATGATCCCGGGCGTGGACCAGATCGTGTCCATGACACGCAGCCTGGTCAGTTCAGTTGAAGGAGGTGCGAGATAATGGCAATCGTATTTCAGAAACCCAAGAGCCTGACTTCAAAGGAGCTCCATTACTGTCCCGGATGTCCGCACGGAATCATCCACAGGCTTGTGGCGCAGGCCATCGATTCTCTCGGAATCGAGGGAAAGACAATCGGTGTTGCGCCTGTCGGATGTGCGGTCATGGCTTATGACTATTTCTCATGCGACATGGTCGAGGCTGCCCACGGAAGGGCGCCGGCCGTTGCAACAGGTCTCAAGAGGTCTCTTCCTGAGAACGTGATCTTCACGTATCAGGGCGACGGCGACCTTGCCTCCATCGGTATGGCGGAGACCGTCCATGCCGCAACCAGGAATGAGAACATCACGATAATTTTCGTCAACAACGCAATCTACGGCATGACCGGCGGCCAGATGGCACCGACATCGCTGCCCGGACAGGTCACGCAGACATCGCCCTACGGACGTGACGTGAAGCTCCAGGGCTATCCCATCCGCGTGTGCGAGATGCTGTCTGCTCTCGATGCGCCTTACTACATCGAGCGCGTTGCCGTGAACAACGTCAAGAACGTCAACCAGGCCAAGAAGGCCATTGAGAAGGCCTTCCGCAACCAGATCGAGGGCAAGGGATTCTCGCTGATCGAGGTTGTCAGTGCATGTCCCACCAACTGGGGCATGACGCCGCAGAGGGCCCTGCAGTGGGTCGAGGAGAAGATGATTCCCTACTATCCGCTGGGTGTCTACAAGGACCGCGGAGCAGAGGAGGTGAAGGCATGACTACACAGATTCTGATTGCAGGTTTCGGCGGACAGGGCATCCTGTTCTCCGGCAAGCTTCTGGCCTACAAGGCTCTGTCCGAGGGCAAGGAGCTGTCCTGGCTTCCTTCCTACGGCCCTGAGATGCGCGGCGGCACGGCATCGTGCTCCGTCACCATCAGCGACGAGCCCGTGGGTTCTCCCATCATCGACCATCCGGACGTGCTGATAGTCATGAACCTTCCGTCGCTGGACAAGTACGAGAGCACGGTCAAGCCTGGTGGAGTGATCTTTGTTGATTCCACGCTGGTCGGCAGGCAGGTCGCACGCACTGATGTCAAAGCCTTCTACATTCCGTCCACCAAGCTGGCGCAGGACATGGGGGCTCCGACTCTTGCCAACATC
>JAJBWA010000065.1:0-12831 GCA_031935845.1 bacterium
ACGGCTGGGCTATGCAGGAAGGAAAGAAGCTGCGCACGCGGGAGGCGATGCAGTCCTGCTTGTCCGGCCCCTTTCCCTCTATGCTGAGCATCCCGGCAGGCTGGTTCACCACGACAACGGAGGAGTCCTGATAAACTATGTCCAGCCCGGTCAGGTGGGGCAGAAGGCGCCTGCATCTTGCATCGCAGGGGGCGTGGAAACTTCCGTGGGGCAGTGATCCGCTGCCGTAGAAGAACTCGCACAGCGATGCCGGCTTCTTGCCTAAGGCATACGCATGGCTGAGAAGCCTTGGCGCGCAACAGTCGCCTGTGCCCGAGGGAGCATCCGGAAAAAAATCAGAAAGAGTGCATTCCGAGCCATCGAAACAGTGAAAGCGGTAGAGCTTCATCAGATCCTGCCAGCACTTGCGTGAGAGCGTTCTGTGGTCGGAAGAATTCTTTATCAGTCTGTCATATGAGTAAAGAACGGCCCGGTAGGAATCCACATCGAAGACGGGCGGGACAAAGAGCGGAACCAGAAGTTCTCCTTCGAGTTCCCCGGAGAAGGCTCGAAGTATAGTGCCGTCCGTACAGACCAGGACTCCGAACATCCGTCCGTGGCCCGAGGTCTTCAGCATCCGGCCCAGCGGGGATGAATCAAGCTCCTCCATGAGTTTCAGGCATTCGGTCCTTGCATCGTCTTCCGGCAGGATGGGGTTCATCACATCTCCTTGTTGAAGCTCTCTCTGGAGTAGATCCTGCCTACCTTGTAGTAGATCACGAAGGCCACCGCGCAGATGATCCACGTGACCGGGTAGCAGAAGATGATTGCGCCGATGGTGTTCTTGATGGAGGGAACGACAATCAGCCAGATGGTCCTGATTCCTACTATTCCGAACACCGTTATCAGCGTGGGAATCAGCGTCCTGCCGGTGCCGCGGATGGCGCCGGAGAGGATCTCAACAAACAGATACGTGAAGAAGAACGGGGCGATGACATTGATCATCAGCACACCGATTTCGATTACGTTCTCATCCGAAATGAACAGCATGTAGGCCTGACGCGAGAACAGCAGTACCACGGCCTCTATGACGAATGTGGCTATGAACGCTATCACAAAGCTGTCGCGCACACCTTTCTTTGCACGCTCTATATATCCTGCACCGTAGTTCTGGCCCACAAACGTGGTGGTAGCCACACCGATGGCACCGCAGACCATCCAGAAGAGGGTGTCGATCTTGGAGTATGCCGCCCATGCCGCCACGGTATCGGTTCCGAATCCGTTTATGCCCGTGACGATCATGAGGTTCGAGACCGTGTAGAGTACGGACTGGAGTCCCGAGGGGAGCCCTATGAACAACGTGCGTTTGAGTATTCTGCCGTGGAACCGGATGTCCCTGAACACGAGCCGGCAGCAGTCTCTGCGCCTTGCAAGGGACACCATCACCATAAGAAGCGATATCAGCTGTGACAGCACGGTGGCAATGGCGGCTCCGGCCACTCCCATGCGGAAGACACCCACCATCAGTATGTCCAGCACGATGTTGGAGATGCATCCGACTATGAGGAAGTACAGCGGCCTCCGGCTGTCTCCGAACGCCCTGAAGATTCCCGCGCCGATGTTGTACATCACCACGATGAATCCGCCTGCAAAGTAGATGTGCATGTACTCCGATGCAAGACCCATGATGTCTTCCGGAGTCTTGGTGATCCTGAGGAGCGGGACGCTGGTGAAATAGCCCAGCACGGAAATCAGGATTCCGCCCCACAGTCCCAAGGCCCATGCGTTGTGGATGGCGTCGTGGACCTTCTCCTCGTTGCGTGCTCCGTAGTACTGCGATATCACTACGGTGGCGCCGGATGCAAGTCCCGTGAAGAAACCGATGACCAGATTGATGGCCGTTGAGGTACCGCCGCCGACGGCCGCAAGGGCCTCCTTGCCAAGGAGGTTTCCCACGATTATGGCGTCAGCAGTGTTGTAGAGGGTCTGGAAGAGGGTTCCCAGCAGGATGGGGAAGAAGAAGCCCAGAAGCTGTTTCCAGATCACACCTTCCGTTATCCCGTTTCTGTTGATGTTTCCCGCCGCGGTCATATCGTCCCCCGTGCAGTTTATTATCACGATGTGTGGTGCAATTTCAAGATATGAAGTATATTATTACCGCTATGTCCGGAAAAAAGATTCTTGTGCACTGCTGCTGCGGTCCGTGTGCCACCAGCAGCATAAAGAGACTGATCGACGAAGGCTACGAGCCTGTCCTCTGCTACGGCAACAGCAACATCTGGCCGGAGGAGGAAAACAACCTCAGATACGAGAATCTACTGAAGGTGGCGCAGTATTTCGGAGGACTGCAGGTCATCCGCCAGCCTTATGACCACGCCAGGTGGCTTGAGTTCGTAAAGGGGCTTGAAAGAGAGCCCGAAGGCGGTGCCAGATGCCTCAGGTGCTTCGAGTTCAACCTCAGGGCCGCGTACGAAGAGGCAAAGAGGATGGGCATAGACCGGTTCACCACCACGCTGACGGTGAGCCGGTTCAAGAACAGCGCCAGAATATTCAGCGTGGGAGCGAAGTTCGATACCTTCGAGCCCATTGATTTCAAGAAGAAGGACGGATTCGCAAACAGCTGTCGGATGGCCGCAGAACTGGGGCTGTACAGGCAGCAGTACTGCGGATGCGAGTTCGCCCCGGGGGAGGCCGAGGATGCCTGAAATACAGAAGAAGAAAATCGGAGCCGGAACCATTTCCGCCGTCATCGTCATCGGTGCGATCATCCTGATATCGTTCCTGAACATCAACATATGGATCAAGCTTGCTGCCGATGTGGTGATAATCCTCACCTTCGTCTTCCTGATGCGTGGCTACATCTATGTGGCCATGGGGGCGATGAACTTCAAGAAGGGCAGGATGGAGAAGGCCTGGAGGAACCTGGAGAAGGCCCTCAAGGCAGGCGTGGATGCCGACAGGCGCAACATGATCGGCTCCGCATACATCCAGCAGGGCGATGCCGCACGTGGCGTCCGGATCCTTGAAGGCGTCATTTCGGATCCCAAGGCCGTCGACCACCGCAACGTGGCCATCGTCACGTGCTCCATGGGCTACTGGCGTCTGGGACAGCATGAGAAGGCCATAAGCTCGCTGGAAGACCTCAGGGAGACCGGATATAAGAACGACAACCTCTCCATCAATCTCGAGACATATCTCCTCGAGACCGGGAACCTGGACAGGGTCAGGGCCATCATGGGGGAGAACAGGGCAGACAGGACCGAGAACAACGGCCTGATGGACAACCGCGGCTGGTACTACATCCTCACCGGCGAGTGGGATAAGGCCAAAGAAATCTTCGACGAGCTCATCGACGAGCGTAACGCCAAGTTCCCCGAGGCATACCTCCACGGAGCCCAGGTCAGCATCCACAACGGCGACATAAAGCAGGCCATAGACCGCATGGGATGGGGAACGGCGCGCAAGTTCACGCTCACATGCATGTCCACCAGGGAATACTTCGACCGCATCCTGATGGGCCTGGAGAACCCCGCCACGCGCGAGTCCTTTGCTGCGGCCATGGACAAGGCCTACAGGGAAGTTTCCTGCAGCAGGCCGTTTGCAGGCTATGAAACTGCAGTGGAGTTCGACAAGGATGATCCGGATGTCATCATGCCCGACAGGAAACCTGTTTCAACTGAGCGCAAGACGGAAACGGAAGCCCACAATACATTTGATTCCGATGAATTCGGCACCGCCGGTTCAGATCAGGACATCAATACTGATGTTGACGATGACGACAGGGAGCCCAATACGGACCTCGACGACAGCGACATCGCCATTGCCGCGGTGTACGGTGCGGCCGAGGATGAAGCCGACGAACAGGCCCCGGACACATCGGTCTCCGATGATGACGACGACAGGGAACCCAATACGGATTTAGGTGATGATGAGTAATGCGTAAGCTTCTGAAGCTGCTGGTCAGCCGCTTTTTCTGGACATTCCTCTTCATATTCATACAGCTGGGGGTGATATACCTCTCGCTTGCATATGTCGAGTCCAGATTCAGCCTCAGCCTGGTCGGCTCCGTGCTCGGAATAGTCGTATCCCTCCTTGTCTTCATCAGGGACGATGCCTCCGAGTACAAGCTTTCGTGGATCCTGCTGATCATGGTGGTACCGTTCTTCGGCGCCAGCATGTACTTCATATTCGGAAACAAGAAGAAGGGCATCGTCCAGGAAAAGAGGATGCGCAAGTATCAGGAGATGCGTGCAAGGCACCTGATAGATGCCTATCCCAAGGCCCTGGATGCGCAGGAGGTCCTGTCCGAGGAAGATGCCAAGCTGTCGCGCTACGTCAGCGGACTGAGCGAGAGCAGGGTGTTCGGAAACACGTCCGTGGAATACTTCCCGCTGGGAGATCCCAGTTTTCCCGTGATCCTTCAGGAGCTTGAGAAGGCCCGGAAGTTCATCTTCATGGAATACTTCATCTACCAGAAGGGCGTGTTCTGGGACACCGTACTGGAAATCCTCAGGCGCAAGGTCTCCGAGGGTGTGGAAGTACTGCTGATGTACGACGACATGGGCAGCATAGGAACACTTCCCCGCAGATACTGGAAGACGCTCAGAAGCTACGGCATCAAGGCCGTTGCCTTCAACCCCGTCAGGCCCAGGCTGAACCCCAAGCTCAACTACCGCGACCACCGCAAGGTCTGCATCATAGACGGCAACGTGGCCATCAGCGGCGGACTGAACATGGCCGACGAATACATCAACAGATCAATCCGCTTCGGCCACTGGAAGGACAACTGCTTCATCCTGCGCGGCGACGGGGTGTGGAACTACACCTTCATGTTCCTGCAGCTGTGGTCCTATTCCGCACCCGAGGAATACCATGTGGATGACTTTGCACCGTACATGCCTACAGACACATCGGACATAAAGGGCGACGGCTTCATCCAGAGCTTCGGAGACAGCCCGCTTGAGGAATTCACCGTAGCCGAGAACGTCTACATCAGCATCATCAACTCGGCCCGCAGATACGTGTGGATAAGCACGCCGTACCTGATTCTGGACAGCTCCATGGCCAATGCCCTGATTCTGGCATCCAGAAGCGGAGTCGACGTCAGGATCATCACGCCGTCCATCCCCGACAAGAAGGCGGTCTACGCGCACACGAGAGCCAACTACAGGCGCCTTCTGGCAAACGGCATCAGGATCTTCGAATACGTTCCGGGCTTCATCCACTCAAAGATGTTCGTAGTGGACGACTGCTCGGCCATAGTCGGAACGGCCAACATGGACTTCCGCTCGTTCTTCCTCCACTTCGAGAGCGGTACCATCTTCTATGGCGGAAAGACGGTGGATGCCGTCAAGGCCGATTTCAACGACACCTTTGACCTGTGCAAGGAAATAACCTTCAAGGAGTTCGAAGCAAGGCCCTGGGGGCAGAAGGTTCTGGCCCAGATGTCGAAAATAGTAACACCTATGCTCTAAAACGAGTTTACTAATCTTTTTGCCTTGATTGCGGACCGGTTCCGTGTTACTATTCGTAGTAACATACGGCAGGAGACATCCATGGACAATCTTTCGGAAATCATCGACATCTTTGCACGCACCACAGACAGAAGGGAGATGAGAAGCCTCTTCGAGGACCTCTTCACGGAGGCCGAAAGGACGGATATCGCCAAGAGATGGTACATCTTCAAGGAGCTCTACAAGGGTACGCCGCAGAGAAGGATAGCCAAGGAGATGGAAGTCAGCCTCTGCAAGATCACCAGAGGCTCAAAGACCCTCAAGTCAGACGATTCGGTGATAAAGAGAGTACTGTCGGACATGTACGACGAGACGCACGTCTGACGCGTCTAGAAATTGAACAGATTCTTCAGGGCCTCACGGGACTTCTGCGCCCGCTCGTCATCCTTGCCGGATGATGCGGTCTTGTCGGTCAGCCTGAAGTAATCACAGAAATTTGCCTTCTCCTTGTCCCACACGGGCTCGTCTATGGTCTCACGACAGCCGAAATGGGCATCGGGACTGTAGAAAGAGCAGCATCTGCAGCTGTGCAGGACCTTGTTGCATGAAGGACACTCATCCGAGTGGTGTACGGGAACAGAGATTTCGGCCCCGCAGAACGGACACTTTGCCATGGCTGAACCTCAGCTGATCCTCAGACGGCTTCCGATTTCCTGCATCTCGCCGTCTTCGTACCTGTCATGGTCCTGGAAGTGCTTGCGGCCGTCTCCGGTGAAGCGCGGAATCACGTGGATGTGGAGGTGAGGGACTTCCTGACCCGATGCCGGGTCGTTGTTGATGATGATGTTGGAGCCGTCGTTTCCCAGGACCTGGCGCTGGCGCGCTTCGATCTTCTTGGCCACAAGCATCATGTGGGTGAGTACGGTGTCCGGACAGCTTGCGACGTTGGGGTAGGGCTCGGCTGCGATTACAAGTGCATGACCCTTCTTCACGGGGTTGATGTCAAGGATGACGAAGCACTTGTCGTCTTCATAGATCTTGGTGCTGGGGATGTCTCCCCTGCGGATTTTGGTAAAGAGTGTTTCCATGGCTTCAGGATACTACCGGTTGCGGTAATTTCCAAGTCATTTGAACCTGTCATTTGAATCGGCTGACGTTTGCCTTCTTCTTTTTCCCCTTGGAAGCGGACCTGGGCTCCGCGCGGTGCTCGGGCCTGCCGGATGCCGCCCGGGGTGCGCTCCTGCGGCGCTCCGCACGGGGCTTCGCGCCCGGTTTCGAACCCGGCATTGAACCCGGCTTGAGCCTGTGCGCCGGAGCAAAGCGCTCCGTGGCACGCCTGTCGTAGAGATCCCTGATCTCCGAATAACCAGAAAGGTCTATCAGCCTGTTGTACTTGTCGTTCAGAAGAGCGGCGATGATGTTGGTGGTGTGGTGGGTCTCGCACAGCAGCTTGGCCAGGGAGAACATGGACTGCGGGCATTCGCCTTTCTCCGCCTGCTCAACCATGGCAAGCAGGTTGTCCAGAAGGGCCCGTTTCTTCTTCTCGATTATCTCATCAATCGTGGGTACACGCCTTTTCTCGATCTCGGTCTTTGCAATCTTCTTTATGAAGGCAAAGCGCCTGAACTCGCGCGGCGTGACAAAGGTGACCGCAAGGCCTTCCTTTCCGGCGCGGCCGGTTCTTCCCACGCGGTGGATGTAGCTCTCCGGCTCATCGGGCAGGCTGTAGTTGATCACGTGCGTCAGCTCCGGAATATCGATGCCCCTTGCGGCAACATCGGTGGCGGCCAGGATGCTGATCCTGTGCTCGCGCATCTTGTGCACTATCAGCTCGCGCTGGGTCTGCGACAGGTCCCCATGGAGAACCTCGGCATTGTAGCCACATGAGATGAGCTTCTGGCCGATCTCGTCGCACTGGAGCTTTGTCTTGCAGAATACCAGCCCGTAGAAGTCCGGAGCGATGTCGATGGTGCGCCTGAGGGCCTCGAACTTGTCTTCCTCGTACAGCTCGTAGAAGACCTGCTTGGTGAGGGTGCTGGTCATGTCCTGTGTCTGGACCCTGATCAGCTCGTAGTCCTTCATGAAGGTCTCAGCCAGCTTGAGGATGGGATCGGGCATTGTTGCCGAGAAGCAGAGTATCTGCCTCTGCTCCGGTGCCTTGGAGAGGATGTTCTCGATGTCGTCGATGAAGCCCATGTCCAGCATCTCGTCGGCCTCGTCCAGCACGCAGACCTTGATTTCCTCCAGCGAGAGGGTGCCTTTCTCCAGATGGTCCTGGATCCTGCCCGGGGTGCCCACGACTATGTCCACGCCCGCCTTCAGGTCCCTGAACTGGATGTTGTAGGAGGCACCGCCGTAGATGGCGCTTGTCCTGACGGGTCTTCCCAGAGCCAGACTCTGGATTTCCTGACATACCTGGATGCAGAGCTCACGCGTTGGAACCAGCACCAGTGCCAGCGGATTGACCGACCTGCGGTCAGTCCTGAGCCCGTCTATCATTTCTATGACCGGCAGGGCGAACGCCGCAGTCTTTCCGGTTCCGGTCTGGGCCTGTCCTATGAGGTCTCCGTGTCCGCTCAGAAGGACCGGAATGCATCTTCTCTGTATTTCAGTAGGGGTCTCGAAACCCTTTGCCTTGATTGCCTCGATGCTCTTCACCGAAAGACCGAGGTCTATAAATTCTTGTATGTTCTGCATATACCGGGAAGAGCATAGCAGAAAACGCAAAGCGTGAACAGATTCAGCAACAATAATTGGTTCCGCTAGTGTCGTTTTTCATATTGTACGTACAAATAGGACACTTTTTTACAAAAAACAAAGAAAAACTTGAAAAAACACACGAATTTGTTGTAACATATTTGAAGCCGCAAGGTGGCAATAGAACAATTCAGGAGGGAATTATGAGTGGGGAGACAAGCCAGGATGTACCGAGGACCCGTTGTCCGAATCCGCGATGCGTCTGGCACAATCCGATGAGGATCCCGGAAGGGATGCAATGGTACAGGAAGCATGGGTTCTATTTCTCGGAACAGCATGGAAAGATGCAGAGGTACATCTGCCTGAACTGCCATAAGTCGTTTTCCGTCAGGACCGACAGCAGCCAGTGGTACCTGCACTTCGACTACATCAGCATCCCGGCGCTTGCACAGGCATGGCAGGCGGGCGGGACCGTCAGGGAGATTGCAAAGGAATACGGCATCAGCCAGCAGATGGTGCGCACCCGTCTGCGTCGCAGCGATGTCTTCGATGAATGGGAGCTGTCGGATGATGATCCTCCCAAGGCGTCATAGAATCCCGTCCATCCGTATTCCGGCCAGTCCTTATTTGTTTTAGGGCTGGCTTCTTTATCTTCCGGGAACTATGAACGCCGGAGTCCTGGGAACAGTCACCTCTGTGCCGTCGCCGAGCACGAGTTTTCCGCTGCACCATCCGTATGCCGTATCACGCCTGTCTTCCGGCCTGTACGTGGATTCGAACGCTATGTCGAGCTTTCCGTCGGATGTGGTGAACCTCCTGTTCTCCTCTTTGACGGCACCAAGCTTGTGGATCCTGTTTCCGATTACTACCGCGCTTTCTCCGCCGGCAGTGAGGTCGAGGCCGGTGATCCTGCCGTCCGTGTATGTGCAGCAGGACAGGCAGAGTCGGGGATTCTTCTGCGGCAGATGGCCCCTGATGCTCAGAAGCTCCGCAGTCAGGCTGCTTCGGCCCTTCAGTTCATACGTGACGTCGCCGAGTCTCAGCGTGCCCTCGGCGCTCATGCAGTTCAACCTGCGCTCGTAGAGGAAAGAATGCCTGCTGTTCCTGCGCACACGCATGGTGCAAAGGCTCTCCAGGTCATCCGGCTGCGAGAGGATGAATCTTGCATCCAGACCTTTACCCTTGCCGGGGAACACCAGATCCGGGGCACAGAACAGAAGGTTCCTCCTGGAATCCTTGCGTATGAATGCCATGCGTATGTCATCGCAGGAGAAATGGACGCTCTCATCTGACCCCGATGTCTCGTTGAGGGTGTAGCGGCTCTGGTGGAAATGCCTCTGCACGGTCTTTTCCAGTGTTTCACCGGTCTTCCTGTCGTGGAACGATATGCGGTACTCCGACAGCTGTCCCGTTTCCAGGATGGATACCCTTATTGTCCATGCCTCTTCGGCGTCCGTGATGTAGTAGCAGTCCATCTCGTGAGCCGAGCCGTGCCGCTCGAATGCCCATAGAGGATGCCGTGCCCAACCGGTCGTGAGTGTCTCCTGCCAGCTCTTTATCTCTTTCATTTCCTATTCATTATATAAAAAAACCGGAGCAGGGTGAATGCTCCGGTCCAGTCTTCTGCGGTAGTCCGATCACGTTGATGAAGAGAACAGCGTGGTGAAGAACTGAGTGTAGAAGTTGTTCTCGTGCAGGCTGCTGTTCAGGGCATTGTTGATCCTGTCGTATGCAGGCTGCTGCGGTGCGTAGTAGTTGTAGAGCATCGTGGTGACATAAGAGTTCGTCACGTTGTCGTCGTTGATGTCCGTGACCCTCACGACGATGTATGCACCGGAATCCTCTGTGGAATGCAGTGCGCCCGTGACATAACCCTTCTCGGCAGTGAACAGCTCTCTGGTGACCGTTGCGTCCTGAGTCTGCTCGGCCAGGTATCCGAGGGAATCGTAGCTTGAGACCGTTCCGAGATACTGGCTGCCGGCGACGTTGTCATTGACGGGCGAGACATTGATGATGTCCGAGTTGACTGACTCTGCGGCACCCTCGAAATCGGTCTGTGCCAGGGCAGATGCCGTGCCGACTGCTGCATCGACATACGGGGTGACCTCGTCGGGATTGTTCTGGTTGATGTAGTACTTGACTGCGCTGAGTGTTGCCTCATCCGTGAAGTCAGCAGCCTTGATGTCGCTGTTGAGCTTGTAGATGCTGTATCCGCTTGCGCTTGCGATCGGTGCGGTGTACTCACCGGCCTTGAGGGACGTGAGCTGGGCGATGTCTTCGGCGTTGGCCATGTTGGGCATGATTGCGAATGCCGCGAGCTCTCCGACTGCTCCGCCGTTGGATGCATAGGAATCCTCGGAGTAGGTCGATACGACCTCGGTCCATTCGGTTCCGGCCTTCAGTGCCTCATAGGCGGCGTTGGCAGACTCTTCGCTTGTCGTGCTGATGACGGAGACGTCTGCGTTCAGGAAGAGGTCCTCATGCTCCTTGCCGTAGGCAACTGCCAGGTCGTCGGGATAGGCCTGATAGTTGATCACGAAATAGTCGAATGACCTTGTGACCTTGGAGATTCCCTCGACGAACTCAAGCTCCTGCTTGGAGAGGATCGTGGACTGGAGGTCCGAAAGGACTGCAGTGTACGGATAGTAGTTCGTGTAGTAGGTGTTGACGGTGATCCTGGAAGACTCGGAAGATGCGTTGAACAGATCGGCGCTGAAGTTTCCGTCCTCGTCGCTGTACACGCCGCTTCTGATGATCAGGTCGTTGACCAGATCCTGCGGAGCGGTGATTCCGGCTTCCTTGGCGTCCTTGGTGAGGGCCATGTAGGCAACCTGTGCCTGGTATGCATTGTAATAGCTGGAGTAGAGTGAGCTGTAGTCGCCGTTCAGATATGCGGTCTGAAGGTTCGAATCATTCACCAGCGTATTGTAGAAGACATTGTTGTTCTCGATAAGGATGGACTCTCCGTCATATGTGCCCCATGCGTTGGCTTTCTCGGCCTTTGACTGGTTGACCAGGACGATGACGTAATAAAGACCTCCGACCATCAGGAGTGCAAGAACCGCGATGATGATGATTGTCATCAGCTTCTTGAAGGACATCTTCTCCTTCTTTTCTTTCTTCTGCTTGGATTCCACTACCTTCAGCTTGCTGTTCTTGCTTTCTGCTGAAGGGACATTCTTATCTGCCATGGAAGACCTCTTGATAAATAGTTTTGAGCCCCGTTGGGGCGCACCAAACAAAAATATCATTATATGGAGACAATTGTCAATGTGAGTATGATGCTCTGTCCAAAAGTGCGGGCTTTATTGTAATGGCTTGTTTTTCAAAACATGTTATAATGGCACCCTGAGAGTTATGACTATTCCGATAGGAGGGACATGGTATGCGAAAAGCATTGATTCTGATACTTACGGCGTTTCTTATTGTTTCGCTTTTCATCGCATGTAAGAATGAGCCGGAGCCGATACCTGAGATAACAATCACATTTGACGGAAACGGAAGTAGAGCCGGTGAGATGGACAGCGTCACGGTACATAAGGGAGAAGCAGCAGAACTTCCCGAGAATACGTACGTAGGACCGGACGGCTTTTTCTTCATCGGCTGGAACACAGAGAAAGACGGCAGCGGAGATGCCTATACCGACGGTGATACAGTCTGCTTTGAAAACGACACAACTCTGTATGCCCAGTGGGAAAAGGAAGCGGAGAAAATCACATTCGACGCCAACGGCGGTTCCGGATTGACGGCTCCCCAGTGGGTTCTCTATGATGAAGCATCAGTCCTCAGGCCGAACAGGTTCACGAAGGAGGGTTATGACTTCGTAGGTTGGAACACGCAGGCCGACGGCTATGGGGATGCTTATTGCGATTCCGATACGGTCCGGCTTACGGAAGACACCACTCTGTATGCCCAGTGGGACAAAAATGTCCTGACTATAAAGTTCGACGCCAACGGCGGCTCCGGATGGATGCTCCCCCAGTGGGTTCTCTATGATACTGCGACAGCCCTGAGACCGAACAGATACACGATGTCGGGTTATCATTTCGTAGGTTGGAACACAAAGGCCGACGGAAGCGGAAAAGCGTATCCTGACGGCGATACCGTAAGCTTTACTGAAAACACAACTCTATATGCCCAGTGGGGTTTCAACGGAGTGGTGGAAATCAAGTATGACGCCAACGGCGGTACCGGATGGATGCTCCCCCAGTGGGTCATAAAAGACGTTGAAACGGTTCTCAGGCAAAACAGGTTTTCCAGAGAAGAACACTTCTTCACAGGCTGGAACACAGAGGCCGACGGAACCGGAGATGCCTATTCCGATGCCGATACAGCCACGTTCGAAAAGGACACGACCCTGTATGCCCAGTGGCATAAGGAAGTGGAGAAAATCACATTCGACGCCAACGGCGGCGGCGGACTGATGTTCCCCCAGTGGGTCGAGAAGGACGAAGCAACAGCCCTGAAGCCGAATACATTCAGTTGGAAGGGTCATTATTTCACCGGTTGGAATACAGAGAAAGACGGCAAGGGAACGAAATATGACGATAAGGCAAAGATAACAACCGATAAGGATGTCGTTCTGTACGCCCAGTGGATAATAGACGTGTCCACCATGGAGGACAAAACCAAGTGGAACGAGAGTGATGGCAAGTACTTCACCCTTTCTGCCGACGTGACTATAGATAATCGTGTTGAAATA
>JAJBWA010000066.1:0-7225 GCA_031935845.1 bacterium
ACGGCGAACTCGTCTCCGCCGACCCTGAACACAGGGCTGTGCTGGAACACCTTGCATATCAGCATGCTGGCCTTCTTGAGGTAGATGTCTCCCTTGTCATGTCCGTGGGAATCGTTGATGTGTTTGAGGTTGTCGCAGTCGAACATGCCCACGGCAAACTCCAGAGTATTTCCGCCGTCCAGCTTCTCCTGCAGATTCCGGATGTAATCATCAAAGGCGCCTTTGTTGCGCACGGATGTAAGTGCATCCACATTCACACGCCTGTTCAGATCCCTGACAAGGTATTCCTCTTTCCTGGCTTTCCTGTCAAGATAGATGGTCTGCCCAAGAAGCACCATTATCACCACGAACACAACGGCAATGACGATGAGGATGATATGGAGATTGTCCTCGATCACATCGAAGAATGTAGTCTTGACGTCTTCCGTGGAATAGTATGTCAGAGCAGTGTGGACCGTTGCGTCCGGAACAAGCTTGGTCAGTCTTGCAAGTATGGAGTAGAGCTCCGTCTGTCCCTTGAGGACAGCAAAGCAGTAATCCATGTCCACACCTGTGTAGACTGTGGCAAGGCGCAGGCTCTCGCACTGTTTGGATATGTTGCTGTAGCGGTAGTTGCTTATTATCACGCAGTCCGCCTCGCCTGCGGCCACGGCATCAAGACCGGTAGGAGTATCGGGATAATAAAGACGCTGCCACCCGGGATAGTGGTCCGCCAGGAACATGTCGTAGTTGGTGTTGCCTTCGTTCACGGCAACAGACACGTTCTCCTTGCGAAGGAACTCCTTCTGCTCAGAGGCACGCACCACGGCATCCATCTCGGTAGTCATGATCGCCGGAGTCATCACCACGCCCAGGACCTCGCTGTCATAGGGAGTAAGGTTCGCGGGGAACACACAGTCCACTTCTCCGTTCTTCAGGGCCTCCATTGCGGCACCTGCCGTAGGATAGGCAACAGTCTTGAAATCAATGTCATTGTCATCCAGTGCGGTTGAGGCGTAGGCAAGGAAATCCTTCAGCGCTCCGGTCAGCTCACCTGTTTCAGGATCGGAGGCGCAGAACGCAAGATAGTTGTCCTGATATGCGACGCGGATGGTCTTTCCATGGGTATCAAGCCAATTCTGTTCCCTTGCGCTGAGATATCTGTCCGTATCAGTTTTGGCCAGATACTTGTCATGCAGCTGTTCGTTGTAGTATTTGTTCTCGTCCTGGATGCGGTTCATGGCCGCTTCAAGCTCTATCAACAGATCCTGACGGTCCCTGTTCACGGCAAAATAGAAATCGGAAGATCCTATCTTGCACACAGGCGTGGACAGTGCGGGATCTCCATAGACTTCCACGGTAACAAAAGCATCGAACTCCTTCCCCAGAAGCCGTATGGATTCCTCGTCCGTACAGCTCATCTCCACAAGATCCACATGGATATCGTGCGCATCTGCCCAGGAAAAGAATGCTTCCTTCTGGAAGCTGCCTCTGGTCACGCCCACACGTTTGCCGTTTAGGGTCATGTAGTCCTCGGATGTGATCTCCGTGTTGTCCGGAGAGACAAAGACGTAATAGGCCTCGGTTCCCATCGGGATGGATGAATACAGGATCTTCTGCGCCCTATCCTCCGTGTATGACAGGTTGCTGAACATGTCGATTTCTCTGTCCAGCAGCATCTGCATGAGTTCGGACCATGTTCCGAACACATACTCGTAGTTCCAGCCGGTGTAGGCGGCAATCTTGCACTGATACTCGTATGAATAGCCGGACCATCTGCCGTACTGGTCTTCAATGAAGTAAGGGGCCTCGTGCCAGCCCACACGCACTGTCTTCTGCTCAGAGTCCAGGGCAGAGACAGAGGACAATAGGACAAAGAGCATGAGAACCATGACCAGATATCTGCCGCATCCGCACGACTTTTGCATCAGCATTCCTCCATTCCGGTTTTACTAAAATAATTTATATAACAGGGAATCGTTCTGTTCAACCCCGTATTTCACGTTGTATAATGCACAATGGAGGCAAGCATGGACATCAAAATCCTTCTGTTGCTGCAGAAATTCAGAAACGGAGCAGGATCAATCCTGGCCGAATTCATGACAAAGATGACGTTCCTGGGTGATCTGTACACCGTTGTGGTCATCATGGCAATCGTCTACTGGTGCTTCAGCAAGAAGCTGGGCTCATACATACTTCTGGGATGGAGCGGGAACAGGATCGTCAACGGATTCCTGAAGGTCACGTTCTGCGCATACAGACCCTGGATCAGGGACGCCAGCGTCATTCCACACGGCAACGCGCTGGAGACGGCCACCGGTTATTCATTCCCCAGCGGCCACTCGATGAACGCAGCCACGGTCTTCGGAGGCGTGGCGGTACGCCGTGACATGCCCAAGCTCCTGAGGGCCACGATGTTCATCATAGTCTTCCTGGTGGCATTCAGCCGCAGTTTCCTCGGTGTCCACACCCCGCAGGACATACTGATAGGAACAATCTGCGGACTGTTGGTCATGTGGCTGATCTCACTGCTAGTGAACTGGATAGACAGGAATCCGTCAAAGGACTGGCTTGTGGCATGCATCGGAATCGGGCTTGCGGTTCTTGTGGCAATCTATGCCGCGGTGAAGACCTATCCCGAGGACTATGACGAGGCTGGAAAGATCATTGTGGAAGGAGCCAAGATGGCAAAAGACACCTATAGGTGTGTGGGATGGTCAATCGGAATCCTGGCCGGATGGCTGATGGAAAGGCGGTTCGTGAACTTCACCACAGACGGCATATCCATGGTCACCCGCCTTACACGTGCCGCCACGGGAGGACTATTCTACTACGCGCTTACCCTGATTCTTCAGCCGCTCATCACAAAATGGATTCCCGGGCCGGCAGGCGTCATGATCTCATGTTTTGTCCAGCTGTTCTTCGTCATGTTCATCTTCCCGTGGATAATAGTCCGCTTTGAGAAGAAGATACAGGAAAAGAAGCCTGCAGAGGCAAACTGAGCTATTTTTCGAATATCTTGAGAAGCTTCATCTTCCTGTCGCCCGCCTTGCCCGTGTAGGGGTGCTCGCGTAGCGGCAGGTTGAAGTGTGTCTTGCCCTTGAGTACGGTCTGCGGATGAGTGAACTCCCTGAAGCCCCAAACGCCGTGATAGGCTCCCATGCCTGAATGACCCGTGCCGTTGAACGGAACGCCCTTGACCATCATGTGTATGCAGACCTCGTTGATGCATCCGCCTCCGTACTGCTGCGTGGTCATCACGTGCTTTGCCCACTTCATATCTGATGTGAAGACATACATTGCAAGCGGGTGTTCCCTGTCGGCGATCATGTCCATGAGGTCATCTATCTCGCTGTCCTTGAACGGAACCACCGGAAGGATCGGGCAGAACAGCTCATGCCTGACTATCTCCTCGTCCCTGTCGACCGGATAGATGATGGTGGGCGGGAACTTGCAGGCCTGTCTGTTTCCGCTTCCTCCGAAGATCACCCTGTCCTTGTACTCGCTGCTGAGGCGCTCGCACTTGTCGAAGACCGAGCCTGAAATGAGCTTGGGATACTCCGGATTGTCCTCGGGCTTCTCCCCTATCTGCCTGACGAACTCGGCCTTGAGCTCACGCAGGAACTCATCTGCCACTTCCTGTGCCACGGCAATCTGGTTGATGTTTATGCAGATCTGTCCCGAGTTGAGGGCCTTGAAGAATGCAATCTTGCGCGCAGCATCCCTGAGGTCGGCATCCTTCCTGACAACGGCCCAGTTGCCGGTCTCGCCGCCGAGCTCCAGGGCAACCGAGGTGAGATTGCGGGAAGCCTCTTCCAGCACGTGCTTTGCCACCGCGGGTGAACCCGTGTAGAAGATCTTGTCGAACCTCTCGGCCAGACACATGTCGGCAACATCGTGACCGCCGTCTATCACCGTGACATACTCCTTCGGGAACGTCTCAGATATGAGCTTCTGGAGGGCCCTGGTGCATGTCGATGACTTTGAACTTGTCTTGATCACGGCAGTGTTGCCGCCGCTGATGCTTGCGGCCAGAACCCCAAGCGTAAGCAGAATTGGGAAATTGAACGGGCTGATTATCAGAGACACCCCGTAGGGCATCTTGTAGACCTTGGTGCTGGTGCTGGGAAAGCACATCAGGCCGCTGGAATGCCTTTCCGGCCTTGCCCACTTCCTGAGTCCCTTGAGTATCTCGTTGACCTCGACGATCACTGGTCCTACATCGCACAGATAGGCTTCCATCGGGCTTCTGCCGAGGTCCTCGTGAAGGGCATCCTGAAGCATGGTCTGGTTTGCAATCACGGCATCCTTCAGCTTCTTCAGCTGCTGCCTGCGCCAGTTGATGTCCAGCGTCACGCCGGTGCGGAAATAACGCCTCTGCCCGAGTACGGTTTCATGTATCTGTTCTTTGGTCCAGCTCATTCTCAGAACCCCCTTCTGATCTGGTCAAGCAGCATTCTGATTTCATTGTCGGTGAATGTCCTTGACGGTGAATAGTTGATTGAATCCGCGTTTATCATCTTGGTAAGTTTCTCATAGTCCGATGTCTTTATGAGGTCGCATTTCTTCTCCAGAGCGCATCTGTCCAGAAGCTGCCTGATGTCCATTATCAGCCTGTCAGCAGCCTCGACATCTTCGGGTTGCTTCTCATCCTTATGGCAGAATACATAGAGCTCTGCAAGCTGGGTGTAGCGCTGGTGCTCCTGCGCCTGGACAACAGGCAGCAGACACCATGCTATGGCCTTGCCGTGCGGGATATGGTACATGGCTCCTATCGAGTGCGCAAACGCGTGCACGTAGCCTGCAAGCTGGGTGTTGATTGCGTTGCCGCCGTAGTTTGCCGCAAGCAGCGTGGCCTGCCTTGCCTCTATGTTCTTCGGATCCTCAAGAAGGACCGGCAGATTCTCCAGAATCAGGCGGACACATTCACGGCTCTTGAACACATCCTCATCTGATGAGCTTACATCCGCAAGAAGGCCCTCAAGCCCATGGCTCAGCGCATCTATGGCGCACCAGACGGTCACACCCTGCGGTGCGTTGACTATCAGCTCGCTGTCAAGGATCACGTAGGCTATGGTCAGTCCCACGACAACGGTGGAACTCTTGACTCCACGGGTGTTCTTTATCACGGCACCGACGGTGCATTCTGCACCCGTTCCTGCGGTGCTGGGGATGTTGATCATCGGCAGAGTGCCGCCGTTTGCGATAGCGAACTTCAGCAGGAACTGCCTCAGCGGCAGGTGCGAGTGCCTTGCGCTGGCGGCGATGATCTTGGAGCTGTCCATGACGCTTCCGCCGCCCAGGGCAATCACGCACTCAGCTCCGCAGTCGATTGCAGCCTGACGGCCCGCCTTCACGATGGCGTAAGTGGGCTCGGAGTTGATGTCTTGGAAGACACTGCACTTTATGCCGTTCTTTTCCAGTGATGCCAGAACCTTCTCGTGCAGCCCAAGTCCATAAAGCGTTTCATCCGTCACCAGGAGAACGGACTTATAGCCTTCCCTGAGGCAGATATCACCCACCTGCCCCCTTGTCCCGAATCCCTGTATGACTTCCGGCTTTGGGATGGGAACGGCCTTGATCACCGTCCCGGGAATCTTCCTGATGGTCTTTCGCTCGGCATAGAACTGCATGTCCGGTCCCCCTGCTCAACGTGATGCTCAGCTATAAGATACCAAGAATCACCTTTTTTTCAATTGTTTTCTGAACTACTGAACCCAGAGGGACAATCATAACGTTCCTGATTGAGCAAGGAACGTATCCGGCAAGCATTTTCTTTGCCGATGACTCGAACCCGATAAGCACGCTGTCCCCACGGATCTCGATATCCTCACTCATGTGCGGCATCTTCAGCCTTCCAGTCTGCTTCCTGCTGTCCAGGACATACAACGGAATCTCCTTGCCGTCCTGAGTGAATGTCCCGTCCGGAGAGCCAATGTCATACGTGTAGAGATTTGATGCCGAGAAGCTGTGGGAGCAGGACATCACCGCCGTGTTCCCGGTCACGCTGAATCCCTGCACGAAATCGCGCACTGCATAGGCTTTGGCCGGCTGCGTCTCCACCCCGAACTCCAGATCTGAATTGAGTTTACATGCAAACACCACTGCCTGATATTCACCGTCAACTGTCTGCATCCGATGGCTCTCGTCCGTCTCATAACCGTCGGCATGGTAGTCTCCCACATACACATATTCACCGTCAGATCCGCAGAACGATGCCCTGCACGGAACAGACACGTATCCGATGAATGAAACATACTCTCCATCATCGGCATCCAGAAGGTCCTTTGTCCTCAGAACGAACAGCTTGGAAGCGTTGCTGACATAGACGTATTCTCCAGCTGCAGTCAGACCTCCCGCATGGCCGGTATAGACATCTCCGTTTTCGCGCTTGAGCGGAATTTCCTTCACATGTCCGTCATCGTAGACCATAAAGATACGCGATGCCTCGTTCCCCGGATAATACCCGCAGATCAAAGTGCACCCTTCACCATCGAGGTAACTGACACCCTGTGGCGTAAATCCTTCTGACAGAGCAGGTATTTCTACGCCCTTCTCCGCGATGCGTGTGAATTCCGGATATAGAATCTGTCTGCCGAGAAGCATGGCAACGCCATAAACAACGAGAATCACAAGGACGATGATTGCAAGAACAGCAAGAATTCTCTTCAGCACACCCATTTTGGCCTCCGAGATAATGCTATCACAGCTTGATGCTGGTTTGCGCAAACTATGACAAACGCCTGTATAGCTTTTTTTATGAGTTTTTCGTTAAAAAAAGCTAAATTTAGCTTTTTTATTCAATTTTTATCAAAAAAAAGCTACAACTAAACCATGAGCAAGAACGAAATCATCATCAACCTGGAAAAACTGGATTCCGACCTTGGAATTCTGATCAAAAACATCGATTCGTCAGGCTTCCTCAAGCTTGAAGGCACACTACACATCAAGAACGATGACAAGCAGGTTCGGTTCTACAAGAAACTATCCGACGCCAGAGTCTATCTAGGGAAGGACAAGGAGAAAACCATCATCAACCTTGCCAGAAAGCAGTACTACACAAGACTGAAAGCAATGGCGGAACAGGAGAGGAAGCAGATAGCCAGATGCCTAAAGATTCTCAAGTCAGAAAACGGGAAGGCGGATATTGATAATGCATTTGCAGGACTGCATGAATCCATCAAGAAATACATAACACCCATCGGACTCTCTGATGAGGGGTATGTCAGAAAGTGGCTGAAAGCAA
>JAJBWA010000067.1:0-9257 GCA_031935845.1 bacterium
CCAGAGACTTGATCTGGTCCATGTTTCCCCACTGGAGCTGGTCGATCCTCTCGCCTCTCAGGATATCCCTCTCGGAACTGCCAAGAATGAGCTCAACCTTGCCGGACGATATCAGTCCCTGCTGGAATCCGCGCAGGACCTGGGAGTAATCGACGTTATCGGATGAATACACGATTCCTATGACGACGACAGGTTTCCTGCCATGCGCGCCGGTAAAGTTCCTGATTGCATCCGAAGATGCATAGTTTTCAGCAAGGTAGTTTCCGGCATCGAATGCGGCGCCTCCGGTTTTTGTGGTCGAACAGGAGACAAGTACGATCATGACGATCAGCAATAAGCAAAAGACTCTTTTCAAGACAAAATCTCTGCGCATCAGTGCATACCTCTCCGAGAAGAATACCATATCAGCATGTCGGGCTACAATCAAATTATCTTCCGCATGGGATTCCGGCGTGCTGGAATTGGCTCAAACAACTACGCCTAATGGTCCTGCTTGTCGCCGTGCTTTCCTGCGTATACGCGAACAGCCCTGAGATTACGGCAAAGATTTCACCGTATTCCTTCCAGTTCGTGAAGACAGAGAGGAAGGTGGATTTGTATTACGTCAGAACGCAATCACCTTCGGACAGTGTGGACGGCCATTGACTCTCGGTACATCATCTTCAGTCACCTCTACCGGTCCGTCATAGACCTGGTCATTGTGCTGGGCAACCTCCACTTCTTCCGGCAAACCACCACCGCCGATGCGGAGCAGAACTCCGCCCGAAACGTTACTCAGTTCTTCAGCGTTCAGTTCAGTGCCCTTATCCATGATGAAACCGTCTTTCTTGTTTTCGTTTTTATTGCTCATGATTTCTCTCCTTTTCCTTTTTGCCTCTACCGTGATGATAACACGGAATCAGGCAAAATGGTTACAAAAAACCCCGTGCCGGATACGTTCCGAAGCACGGGGTCTGTACAGAAAATCCTGACGCTTAATTGAACAGATATGCAACACCTGCCTCGATTGTCCATGCGAACTCGGTTTGGGTGTTGTTCTTGCCGTATGAGAAGACATCAAGTCCCAATCCCGGTCTCAGGAAAGCTGTGAGCTTTCCGGTCTTGAACGAGAACTGACATGTTCCCAGAGCCCTGAAGTTGAAGTAGTTGTCCCTGAAGTTGAAATTCAGCTGGACACCGGGCTTCAGTGCAATCGCAGTTCCGTCGAGCTTGAATGAAGTGACCTCATACTGAGCTCCCGTGGAGACGAGGAACACATTGTAATAACCGGTCCTGACATAGACATCGAACTTGTCTACGATCTCCATATCTGCTGAAACCATGGGTCCCTGACCGACTTCAATACCGACAGACTTGAATTCGAAAGCTGACACGGAAGCCAGCACTACAAAAGCAACGATAAGAACGACAAATACCTTTTTCATAGCTTTCCCCTTTCAATGGTTGAAGTGATGTTTTTTTCCAATTATACCACGGTTCACCGGAGAAATGAATACCGACAAATGAGTTTGACCGATATTTCCCTTCCATGCACAAACAACGGCCAGCAAGGCATGAAACTGCATAAAAATTTAAAAAGTGAATAAAAACTGCAAAAACATATAGACATTATCAACTAAAAGTGGCAGTATCATATCACGGCAACCGATTATGCATAAAAATGCACAATTTCGGGTGCAAAAACTGAATATCATCACCAGAAAGAGGTAATAACATGAAAAAAATTGCAATTGTCCTTTTGATCGCAGCACTTTTCACACCGCTGTTCGCCAGCCCGGCCGCAGAGAAGGCCACGGAGAGCAAGGACTACAGCTCCATGACACTCGATCAGCTCAAGGCTGAAATCACTACAGTCAGCAAGGGAATCCTCACGGTTGCCACATCCCCTGACTTTGCTCCGTACGAGTTCTACTCCATCGGAGATGACGGAACCCCCACTCTCGCCGGTTTCGACATGAGCCTTGCACAGTACATCGCAGATTACCTCGGACTCAAGCTTGAGGTCATCCCGATGGATTTCGACGGAACCCTCATGGAAGTCCAGAACAAGAACGTCGACCTCGGAATCGCAGGTTACTCACCGGATCCCAGCAGAGCCGAGATCATGGAGTTCTCCACCATCTACTACGAGGGCGGACAGTCATTCGTAACCACAAAGGCCAACGCAGACAAGTTCAAGAGCCTTGACGATACGAACAACAAGAACGTCTCCGTCGCAGCACAGGTCGGATCGATCCAGATGGATCTGGCATCCAAGTACTCACCCAACGCCGACATCGTCGCCCTCTCAAAGGTCACCGACATCATCGCCGAGCTCATTACCGGCAAGATCAGCGGTGCATACATCGAGACAGTCGTTGCAAGCGCATACCAGAAGAACTATCCGTCACTCGAGCTGGTCCTGGATGTCCCCTATGACACCGAAGGTTCGGCAATCGGAGTCGCAAAAGGCAACCTCGCCCTGCTCGAAGGTGTCAACAGAGCCATCGCACAGGCACTTTCCGACGGCAGCATGAACGCATTCGTCGCCGAGGCCAACGAGAAGGCTACCGGAAACATCATCGAAGGTCTCATCGACTGAGGTCTGACCGATGTTTTCCTCTGCAGGATTCGCCAAGACCTGGCAATATATCCAACTGTTCAAGGAAGGGCTGATATGCACACTGTCGCTGTCAGCCCTGACGGTTTTCTTCGGCTTCATCCTGGCCCTTATGCTGGCCCTGATGAGGATGTCGAAGATAAAGCCGCTTTCGTGGTTTGCCACAGCCTACGTCGAGCTGTTCAGGGCAACGCCTATGCTGGTTCAGCTCTTCATCATCTACTACGTGGTGTTCGCAAAGGCCAGCCTGCCTAATTTCAAGCTGTTCGGCTTCATACGTTTCGAACGGTTCTTCCCCGGTGTCGTGGCCCTGTCCATGAACTCCGGTGCATATCTGTCCGAGATAATCAGGGCCGGAATCCAGTCCATCGACCACGGACAGACCGAGGCCGCAAGGTCTCTGGGACTCTCTTCCAGACAGACCCTCACGGAGATCATTCTCCCGCAGGCAATCAAGAACATCCTTCCGGCAATAGCAAACGAGTTCGTCACCATCATCAAGGAGTCGTCCATCTGCTATACTATCGGAGTCCAGGAGATCATGTACGCCGTTGCCACCACCAAGGGCGCCACATACAGGATCGCCGAGCCGCTGCTGATCGCAACCGCAGTCTACTTCTGCCTTACGTTCCCGACCAGCAAGATCATCGCATATTTCGAGAGGAGGATGAGCCGTGGCGACAAGAGATGAGATAATCAAGGTTAACAACCTCTGCAAATACTACTACAACGGAGAGCTCAAGGCTCTGGACGATGTCTCGTATTCAATCAACAAGGGAGACGTCGTGGTCGTGATCGGCCCGTCCGGCAGCGGCAAGTCCACATTCCTCAGGTGCCTGAACCTGCTTGAAGTCCCGACATCCGGAGAGGTCATCTTCAACGGCGTTGACATCACCAAGAAGTACCATATCGACAAGGACGGAAAGAAGGTCCGCCAGAACATCGACATCCACAGACGCGGAATGGGCATGGTGTTCCAGCATTTCAACCTGTTCCCCCACAAGACCGTTCTGGACAACATGACCCTGGCTCCGATCAAGGTCAAGAAGATGGACAAGAAGAAGGCTGAATCCAAGGCCCTGAAGCTTCTGGGCAGAGTCGGTCTCAAGGACCGTGCAACAGCCTACCCCATCCAGCTTTCCGGCGGACAGAAGCAGCGTGTCGCCATCGTGCGTGCACTGATGATGGAGCCTCAGGTGATGCTCTTCGACGAGCCCACTTCCGCACTGGATCCCGAGATGGTAGGAGAAGTCCTGGCCGTCATCAAGGAGCTGGCGGAATCCGGAATGACCATGGTTGTGGTTACGCACGAGATGGCATTTGCCCGTGAGGTGGGAAACAAGATTGTCTTCATGGACTCCGGAAAGATCGTCGAGGAAGGTTCTCCCGAGCAGATCTTCGACAATCCGCAGAGCCCCAGACTCAAGGACTTCCTGGGCAAGGTCCTCTGAACCTCAGGCAAAAATCCCGTTTACTTTGAATACTGCGCCATATAGAATGTAGGGACAGGAGTTCCAAATATGGCAGCAGCAATCATCATAGCATCAGTTCTCGTCGTCTTGTCCGTACTCGTCTATCTTGTGGCGAACATGTTCGCAAAGGTGGTGGTGTACCCCAACACACATGACTACGAGTATTCACGTGATGCCGTGCTCAGGCACAACTGCCCCATCGATCCGCTGAGCACCCTTGAGGGCCACAAGGTCGAGGAGTTCACGTACCGCTCGGAATTCGGATACAACCTGTACGGCCGCATCATCCGCGCAGACGAAGGCAGGACCTTCCCGGACGGAAAACAGCGCGTCGTGATCCTCAGCCACGGCTGGACAAGCAACCACATCACCATGCTCGTATACGGAAAGATCTATCAGGAGCTGGGCTTCAGCATAGTCGCATTCGACCACCGCTACCATGGAAAGAGCGACAAAGGCCCCGGAATCTGGTGCACAATGGGACTTCTTGAACACAAGGACCTCATAGGCCTTGCAAACTATGTCAGGCAGTTCTTCCCCGCCGATACCGTCTGGGGCATCCAGGGTGAGTCCATGGGCTCTGCCACGGCGATGATGGCCGCTCCTCACCTTCCCTGGCTCTCGTTCGTATCCGAAGACTGCGGATACTCCTCCATGCGCAAGGAGATGGCATCCACGCTCAAAGCCAAGCACCTGCCGCAGTTCCCCATCCTGAACGTCGGAAGCATGATCATGAAATCACGCTACAAGCTGGACATGGACAAGGTGTCGCCGGAAACAACCGTTGCCGGAATCGAGGTTCCCATGCTGTTCTGCCAGGGAGACCACGATACCTTTGTACCCACATGCCAGATCTACGATGTCTACGGAGCCAAGAAGGACAAGAAGGAAATCCACCTGTTCAAGGATTCCGAGCATGCCGAGAGCATATGGGACCACACCGACGAGTACCGTCAGGTGGTCAAGGAATTCCTGGAGAAATACAAGATTATCTGATTTAAGCTGAAATCATTTGTAAGCAGCTGCGTCAAAGCCCTTCATGTGCCGGAGGATGATGTCGCCGAGCTTCTCAAGGTTCTCCTTGCTGTTTGCCGCGATGATCGGGCTCGGGGCATCAAGGATCATATCGGGTGAAAGCTTCGCAGGGCCCTTGTCCCATACCATGGTGCTGATCTCTCCGCCTGCCTCCTTGAGGATGACCGCAGCGCCCGCGAAGTCCCACGGGAACAGCCTGAGCTCGAAGAACGTGTCCACCCTGCCTGCGGCCAGATAGCAGATTTCAAGAGAAGCAACACCGAAGCGCCTGAAGTCGGCGCACTGGTTGTAGGCCTCAAGAAGCACATCCGAACACATCTTTGCATAGCTCTTCCTGTAAAGGCTCATGGCCGTGCACAGGATGGAGTGTGCGAAATCCTTCTTCGAAACCGAAAGCTTCTTGCCGTTGAGGTATGCTCCGTTGCCCTTTGTGGCCCAGAACATGTCGTCCAGATCCGGATTGTAGACCACTCCCAGCACAAGTTCGGAGCCTTCACGCAGACCGACCGAGATGCCTGACTGCTGCATTCCGCGGGCGAAGTTGGTGGTTCCGTCGATGGGGTCGACGATCCAGCTTATTTTCTTTGAGAAATCGTGCTCATGCTCCTCCTCGCCGTAGAATCCGGCTTCGGGAAGCAGAGCCATGAGCTCCTTCTGAAGGTATTCCTGCACCGCCACATCCGCAGACGTCACGATGTTCCAGGATTCACCCTCCTTCTCCTCGATGGAAAATGAATCAACCTTTGTGAATTTCGCCGAGGCGAGGACGATCTCCTTCACCTGCTCAACCAGCTTCTGCAAATCTCTCATTTCTTCAGCTCCCTTGTAATTATGAATCTCAGGATGTGGTCCTTCGATGCGTCATAGCAGTGTTCGTCCAGAGTGTACGGACCGCAGCTTCCTGTACCTATACCCTGCTGGAACGCATTAATTGTAACATAAGTTCCGCTCTTGTGTTCATCTTCCCTATGTTTAAATTTTAGTAAATCCGTGTCACTGTAGGGCTTGACGCTCAGCTCGAACGGCTTGTCCACGGCATGGAACCTGACTGATGTCTTACCGTCGGACAGCTCTGCCCAACGGGTATCGCAGCGGTTTCCGCTTTCCTGAGGCTTCACGTTGGGTTCTGTCATGTCATCCACGGAACAGGCACACTCCTTCACCGGGAACTGCTCCTTCATGTCCGCATAGGACTCTCCGCAGCGACCCAGGTAGCAGACCTTGCCGAACGACGGATCCAGCCTGAATGACTTGCCGAACCTGGGAAGCTTTCCCTTGACCTTCAGCGAATGCAGGAGGCTTGTTACGAGAACACCCTCGGTTCCGTCAGGGAGCGTGCAGCCTTCATACAGGTCAGTGCAGAGGAAGGTCTTCTTATGTACCTTGATTGCCCACTCGGTCACGGCGCGGTTTTCCGACTGCTTGCAGCCGAGCATGGTGGTTTCCTCACCATACCACTTGCGCATGGGCTTCTTCACGAAGTTGATGCTGTCGTTGTCCGTCTCTGCCCTGAATAGGATCGTGTAAGGCTCCGAAGGAACCATTGATTGCACTTGATTGCCCTGATTGCCCTCACTGCCACCCAGTGCAATCACCGGATTTCCATCCCTGATTCCGAACCATCCGGGAAGCCTCTCCGTCTTGCCGACATCCTTGAGTATTTCCTGATTCAGGCATATATGCTCGGTGGATACCAGCCTGCCCGTCTTGTCATAGGTATCGGCATTGAGGAAGAAATCTCCCGAAATATCTCCGAGGTCGAATTCCACCTGCTCCTTCTCAAGAGGCGCCGCCTTGGGCACATAGTCGAACTTCCTGCCGTCGGAAAGGCTGATGTGCATGCGGAAATCGCTGCCCTTGGTGAAGGCAGTAGTGTTGAAGATTTCGAACTTGTTTCCGTTCACGCGGGAGATGCGGATGGGCCTGTATGCATGGCGCACGATCCATGCACCTGTTGACGGAGTGCGGTCAGGATAGAAGATTCCGTCGCAGCAGAAGTTTCCGTCATGAATCCATTCGCCGTGGTCTCCGCCGTATGTGTAGGAACCGTCGGGATGCTCAACAGCATGGTCGTTCATCTCCCAGACGCATCCTCCGATCAGGCCGTCATAGCTGTAGATTTCCTTCCAGTAGCCCTCTATGTTGCCCGGACCCACTCCCATGGCATGGGCATACTCGCACATGAAGTACGGGCGGTCCATGAACTGCTTTGTCTTGCAGACACCTTCACCGATGTCATGGAGCTCGCTTGCAGGCGGATACATGCGCGATGCTATGTCATATGCCTTGCGTTTTGTATAGATGGCACTCTCGTAGTGTACCGGGATATCCGAAACGCTCTTGAAGTATTCGTATGTGGCATCGGTGTTGCAGCCGCCTCCGCTCTCGTTTCCCAGGCTCCACATTATGATGGGAGTGGCCAGAGCCTTGTCCCTCTGGTAGTGCCGGATGGTGCGGCTGAGATAGCGGTTCTTCCACCTGCTGTCATTTGAAAGCCTGTTGTATGTAGGCGGGAACTTGCCCACAAGCACCCCGTGGGTCTCGATATCAACTTCATCTACAATGTAGATTCCCATCTCTGCGGCAAGCTCTATCAGAAGCGGGTCCGGAGCATAGTGCGATGTCCTGACGGTGTCGATGTTGAACTCCTTGCAGATCTTCAGGTCACGTTCTATCTCCGCAGGCGTCATGCAGTAGCCGTTCTTAGGGTCAGTGTCATGATGGTTCACGCCCTTGAACTTGATCTTATGGCCGTTGAGCAGATACAGATTGCCCTTGACTTCTATATCCTTGAATCCGATGCGCTGCTTAATGCAGCTGTAGGGGCTCTCTATGTACAGGTCGTAAAGCACCGGATTCTCCGCGCTCCACTGGATGACCGCAAGGTCCTCAAAGCTCACCTTTGCCTCTCCGTCGACAGCCTTTGCTGTCTTTGAGACATTCAGCGGTTTGCCGTCGGCGGACTTGCCTTCAATTGTGAATTTCACCTCTACGCCGTCTGCAACCTGTGCGGTGACATCCGCGCTGTACGAGCTGCCTGCACCTCTGGTCTTCACATCGATGTCCCAGATGTCATCCTTGTCGGAAACCCTCAGCAGGACATCGCGGAAGATGCCGTTGTTGCGGAACATGTCCTGGCACTCGAGGTATGTGCCGTTGCACCATCTGCGGACCACGCACACAAGCTCGTTGCGCCCGGGTTTCACGCAATCCGTTATGTCGAATTCAGCCGTGTTGTGCGACTCTTCGGAGAATCCCACGAACTTTCCGTTGACGTGGACCTCAACGCAGCTGCAGACGCCAAGGAAGGAAAGGATGTATCTCTTGGAGGCATTTGAGCCAACTGGAGACAAATCAAAGAACGTCCTGTACAGCCCCACATGGTTCATCTCATCGGCAGGAGCCTTCTTGAAACCGTCGAGCAGGCTGAAATAACTCTTCACGGGCTCAAGCGTGGGAATCACGGGCGGCTTGTACGGGAACGGATAGCGCACGTTGAGGTACATGGGGTGCGAATACCCGCGGTACTGCCAGACGGACGGGACATCGATCTTCCCGAAGGAAAGCTCATTGCTGTCGAACTCCAGCGGAAGAGCCTTGGGATCGTCATAGTAATTGAAGTCCCAGTCACCGTTAAGGCACTTCACCAGAGGTGAACGGTAGCGCTTCTCAAGAAGCGGCACGCCCTCAAGGGATTCCCTTGTCGGGTACGGGATGAAGTAGCTGCGTCCTGGCAGCCTGTTGACGTCTATGGTCTGGAAATCACTGTAATATCTGTCCTGAAGTCTGTAATGCATCGCGTTCCTCTGAAGTTCAGTAAATCCATCATAATGTATTGAGGAAGGAGATTCCACTAAAGAAAATCAGGATTCAAGAATACTTCGGATTCCCTTCGCCATGCGCAGGGCGGGATCCTTGAAATGGTTGCCGGGATTCAGTTCGAACACCGTATCGAGCCCCCTGCCGCGGTACAGCACCGCAAGCTTCTCCGTATTGTCCTGCACCGTGGCCATCACTGGATTGCGCGTCCGTGCTTCCGCGTCCCCTAACGAAAGATACAGCTTTTCAGGTTTCCCCACGAACTCGCGGGAAGATGCAAACTCAAGGAATCCCGGAAACCAGAAAGACCCCGATGCACTGGCGGCCCTGGA
>JAJBWA010000068.1:0-9556 GCA_031935845.1 bacterium
GATCAAGTCCGGCAAGGCGGAAGACAGCCTTATCGAGGAAGATACACCAGTTGGTCAGCTCAAGAGGAATCCCATAGTAGTCACCGTTCATGTACACGGCGTCGATCATGCCGCCGGCCTACTGTGCGCGCATGTCATCGGCGTTCTTGAATCCGACGACCTCGTAATCGACGGGAGCGACAAGACCGTTCTCGATGTACTCGTGTGAGTTCTCAATCGGCAGGTTCCAGACTGTCGGACCGTTGCCTGCTGCATAAGCGGTCTGCATGTTCTGGCGAAGTCCCTCTGCGTTGTATCTTGCGACTTCGACGGTTACGTTCGGATGAGCTGCCCTGAACTCATCGAGCCACTGGTCCTCGAGTTTCTGACGTGCAGCATCCTCGTGTGTCCAGAAGACGATTGTGACGGGAGCGTCTTTGTCGATTGTTGCCTTCTTCTCCTGACCACCCTTTTGGCAACTGGACAGGATCAGAGCAAGAACCAGAAGCATTGCGATAAATACTTTCTTCATGTTTTTCTCCTTCTTAGTGTGCAAGAGGGGCTTGCACCCCTCCTAAATGTTCTGACAAAACAATTATAAGGTCGAAAATGTCAGAACACAACAGTTAATTGAATTTACTTTAGTAAACCGAATAAACAGAACAAGGAAGGCCGGCGCATTCACGCCAGCCTCCACACCTTTTCCTTCCTGCCGTCAGGAATTACTTGTGTTCTGCCTCGAACTTCTTCAGGAACTCAACAAGTGCCACGACACCTTCCTTGGGCATCGCGTTGTAGATGGAAGCCCTCAGACCACCCACGCTCTTGTGTCCCTTGAGGTTGTCGTAACCTGCTGCCTTCGTGGCTGCAACCACCTCGGCATCGAGCTCTGCGCTCTCCGTGACGAACGGAATGTTCATCAGCGAGCGGTCCTGCGGAACGACTGTTCCCTTGAACATCTTGCTCTGGTCCAGGAAATCGTAGAAGACCTTGGCCTTGTCCTTGTTGATCTTCTCCATCTCCTTGAGTCCGCCCAGAGACTTGAGGTACTTGAAGACCTTGCCGCAGCAGTAGATGGCCCAGCAGTTGGGGGTGTTGTACATGCTTCCGTTGTCGGCATGTGTCTTGTACTGCAGGTAGATGGGCAGATCCGTCAGGTCATCGCGGATCAGATCCTCGCGGATGATGACGACGACCATTCCGGCAGGACCGACGTTTTTCTGCACTCCGGCGTAGATGAGGCCGTAGTCGGATACGTTGCACGGCCTTGACAGGAACATCGAGCTCTGGTCAGACACAAGGATGTGTCCCTTGGTGTTGGGCAGCTTGTTCCATGTGACGCCGTGGATGGTCTCGTTCTCGCAGATGTAGACATAGTCCGTGTCTGCGGGGATGTCCAGATCCGAGCAGTCTGGGATGTATGTGTAGTTCTTGTCCTTGGAGGAGGCTGCAACAATCACCTCGCCGACCTTCTTTGCCTCGGCGATGGCTTTCTTGGACCATGCTCCGGTCTCGATGTAGACGGCCTTGCCGTTCTTCATCAGGTTCATCGGGATCATTGAGAACTGCAGTGTAGCACCGCCCTGGATGAACAGGACCTTGTAGTTGTCGGGAATTCCCATCAGATCCCTGAGGTCCTGCTCGGCCTCGTCGATGATCTGCTGGTAGACTTTTGACCTGTGGCTCATCTCCATGACGCACATTCCGCTTCCGCGGTAGTTCATCATCTCGTCACGGATCTCTTCAAGCACCGGCTCCGGCATCATGGCAGGACCGGCTGAGAAATTGAAAACACGACCGTATTTCATATTCGCCTCCGATAATAAGCTGATTGTTTCCTGACAATAGATTACACCCCGGCAGGGGTGAATGCAATAAAAATCAACATAAGGCCTGCCCATTTTGCTATATTTAAAAACTACCTGGCCAAATTGAGGAATAACGCAAATGTCGGGATAATCCGGTTTTAAGCCGTAATCCTGTCTTTATTCATCGGCGGGAAAGGACTATACTCCGAATCATGGCGACATTCAGACTGGGCAAGCGCTCCGACATGGACATGACAAGCGGACCGATAGTCCGTCAGATCATATCGTTCGCCCTGCCTCTCCTTCTGGGAAGCCTGTTCCAGCAGCTCTACAACACTGTGGACACCTGGGTCGTGGGCAACTTCGTGGGAAAGAATTCCTTCTCGGCGGTCGGAACCCTGTCTTCCGCAACAAACCTCATCATCAGTTTCTTCATGGGGTTCTCCAACGGCGCAGGCGTCATAATTTCCCACTATTTCGGAGCCAAAGACGATGCCTCCGTGAACAAGGCGGCTCATACGTTCGTAGCCGTGACTCTGATCCTGTGCGTGGTCCTTACCATACTCGGCATAGCCATAATCCCGCTTCTGCTGCTGATAATGAAATCGCCGGCCGAAGTCGCGCTTGAGCAGCAGATATACCTTTCCATCTACTTTGCAGGCATTTCGGGCCTGCTGATCTACAACATGGGATCTGCGGTGCTGCGCGCAATCGGCGATTCCACCCACCCGTTCATCTTCCTTGTGGTGTCGGCAAGCCTGAACATCGTGCTTGACCTCGTGTTCGTAATCGTGTTCAAGATGGGAACCGCCGGCGTTGCCTACGCCACGATAATATCGCAGGGAGTCTCCGCCGCACTGGTAATGAAGGTGCTCCTGACCACACGCACCAGCGTGAGGATCAGCATAAAGAAGATAAGGATCGATGCCAGGATTCTGGGCAAGATGTTCAAGGTTGGCATGCCTGCGGCTCTTCAGATGGCCGTAACATGCTTCTCCAACGTGTTCGTCCAGTCATACATCAACTTCTTCGGTGCCGATGTCATGGGAGGCTGGACATCCTACATCAAGGTGGACCAGCTGGTACTTCTGCCCATGCAGTCCATTGCCATGGGAACACAGACGTTCGTCGGACAGAATCTGGGCACGGGAAACACGGAGAGAGCCCGCCAGGGAGTCAGGACATCGCTGTACATGTCCCTGGTCTCAACTGCAGTCCTTATAGTGATCGTGGTTCCGCTTGCAAGAATCATAACGGAGCTGTTCATCGGAAGCGCCGAGGCCGGAGTAGTCCTCTACGGGACGCTGTTCCTTACATACCTCACCCCGGCATACCTTCTGCCTTGCTTCAACCAGATTTATGCAGGTGCCCTGCGCGGATGCGGCAAGTCCGGAATCCCGATGGCCGCCATGCTGTTCTCTTTTGTAGTATTCAGGCAGATCTACCTGTTCATAATGGCAAACTACATCAGCAACACGGTGATGCCCATTGCCATGGGCTATCCCGCCGGCTGGCTGGTCTGTTCCGTCATGATGATCATCTCCTACAGACGCAACTTCACCGACGAGAAGCTCAAGTCAAGTTCGCTGGTATGAAAAAAGGCCCGGAACCCCAAAGGATTCCGAGCCAAGTGGTATGAAGCATAGTGCCCGATTATTTCACCGTTATCTCAACCGGAGTCTTCCAGCTGTTGCCGTCGGAATCCGTCACTACGATGGTGGCCTTGACCACATCGCCTGAATTGCCGGAGACCTTCACGTCAAAGCTTCCGCTCTTGCTCTGCATGGCCCTGATTCCGTTGGTATGAAGCGTTCCGGATGTAACGGTCAGTGTGTTGCTGTCCTCAGGAACGAGCTCGATGGTCAGGCTGCCGGTATTCATGTTGCCCTGATTCATGATGGAGAAGCTGACCTCGGAATTCCTTCTCCCCTGGGTAACCCTCACCACAGATACCAGAACGCTCTTCCATCCGGCATAGTATGCGGCAGACTCGCCTTCATCAAGCTCGGCACTTCCGTCTGCCTTCTTGCCGGTTGCATCGTACCAGCCCATGAACACATAGCTCTCGTCCGGAGCCTCAAGGACCGGTGCGTTGATGTTGTCACCTTCCTCGAAGACCTCGGTTCCCGTGACTGAATCGGAGAAAAGGACTCCGGTCTTGAAGATGGCATACAGAGTGAGGTCGGAATAAGGCATTGTGATTTCGTCTCCGGCCTGATATGTAACCTTGTCCTCGGTAACTCCCCAGCCGGCGAATACACCTTCTGATGTAAAACCGATATCCAGGGATGGAAGCGTGACCGTCGAACCCGGCTCAGTGCTGATTACGTACTTGTAGCCGAACATGGCGGCAATACCCATGTCTTCGGGATAATCCTTGGTCAATGTGATCTGGGGGCTGTAGAACATGCTGTTCTCGTAGAGCCAGGCTGCAAATTCAGCTGCCGCAGCCTGGTCCTTTGAATCGGAAAGACGCTGTGCGAGAATCTCGGTCTGCTCGGCAGAAATCATGGGAACTTCAAGGTTCCTGAGCATGCCCTTGGCATCGAAGTAGTCGTCGACGTTGCCTTCGTTGTACGACTGGACCATCTTTTCCATGATTGACTCGGCCTTGGTGGTGTAGTTGTCCACTGCGGCCTGATATGAATTCATTATTTCGGTGAAGGAAGCCGTATTCATGTCCAGCGAGCTGAAATCTGCCGGGACATCGGAGACCTTCACTACCTTGACTTCTCCATCTGCGTTCTCGACTGCACCGCTTGCAAAGAGACCTGCGGTTGCGATAACCAGAATGAGTAATGTGACGATAACTGTTTTCTTAGTGTTGATCATGTCATTCACCTCTTGGCCTCAATATACCTCGGGGTGAACGACATGGCCATTTTCAGGCCTTATTCAACACAATTCTCCACAATCACTTTCCTGAGATGACGATTCCGTCCACGAGCACATACGGCACCACGATGCCGCCGTCGCTCAGCGTCTCGCAGGAGATGGCGCGGATGTTCTGCAGGACATCTGCCAGATTTCCGTTGATCATGATTTCGCTGACTGCGCCCTGGATCTCACCGTCCTCGACATAGTAGCTGTTCTTTGCCACGCCGGAGAACTCGCCGTTTGTGCCGGGTTTTCCGCCGGAGAATCCGCCTACGATCAGACCGGACCTGATGCTCCTGATCATGTCCATCTTCGGAGTAGTACCGGCATTGACCACAAGGTCGGAGGAGGAATTCCTTGATACCGGCTTCTTTATCTTCTTTGAAGTATAGAGGCCTATCTGGAAGTTCTTGAGTATGCCTTTCTCGATTATCGGAAGGTCCTCGGTGCGGAAACCGTCGGCCGTGACGCGCTCGCCTGCAACCAGGCGCTTGTCCGAAGACTTCATCGTCACGGTAAGCCTGCTGTCGGCGACCTTCTTCCCGAGCTTCTTCTTCCACAGGCTGGTTCCGTCGATCAGCACGCCGTCGGAGATGTAGTTTCCGATCACCATGAACATGAGCTCCGCAAACAGCTCCGGGGTAAACATCACGGAACCCGTGAACTTTCCGGAAAGCGGGATCTGCACCAGCTGTCTCTGGGCGTTCTCAAGGTGGTAGCGCAGGCTGCCGGTGTCGATGATCCTCTGCTCCAGATCCTTCATCTGTACTGTGCAGTAGTCGAGGCTGGTGGTGATGTCGCCCTCGTGTCCTGCGAACTCCAGAATCACGACGTATTCTCCGGAAGTCTCCTCGAAATCCACGCCGTTGGAGTTGCGCGTAAGGGAATGTGCCTTCACGTACTCGCCTATGACGTTCATGATCTGGATCTTGGGATATTCCTTCTTTATGTCTGACAGAAGCTCCTTTGTCCTGTCGAAGAACCTGCCGAAGTCCGGCTTCAGGCAGCCCTGCCTGAACTTGGCCGGCTCCTGCTGTGGAGCGATGTCATGTGCAGGGTCCTTGACCGCAGCCTCTGCGGACAGAACAGCCGACTGCACAAGCGCATCGATTCCTTCGTCCGAGAAGTCGTTGCCCTTCACCACGCCGTACTTTCCGCCCTTGAACGCGGAAACCGTGGCGTTGTTGTCGAACAGTGTCCTCAGGAGGGAGAACTCGCCGTTCTCTGCGCTCAGCTCACGCGTCTCCTTTTCCACCAGGCGGTAGGAGTACTTCTTTATTTTCCTTGCGGCGAATCCTGCATCTATTCTTTCAGCGATTTTCCTTATGCTCTTCATGCCTGACCTCCTCATCTTCCGCCGATCATGATCTTGCAGCGCAGCTCCGGCCCGCCGAGACCTACGGGGATCATCTGCTTCTTTCCGCAGAATCCGCTTGAGTTCCAGTTGACTTTGTCAGATACCATATCCACGGTCTTGAGCATGTCGAACGCGATTCCGGTGACCGTGGTGTCAAGAATTGCCTTTCCGAGCCTTCCGTGCTTGATTTCATAGCCCATGGTGACTCCGAACATGAACTCGCCCGTGAGGTCGGCCTGTCCGTTGTTGGTATCCATGAGGTAGTAGCCGTCATCGATGGATTCTATCATCTCCTCCAGCGTCGATGTCCCCGGAAGAACGGCCGTGTTCCTCATCCTGATCAGGGGCTCGTCGGAGAATGCCCATGCACGTGCGTTGCCGGTGGGCGTCACGCCGAACTTCTGGGCGCTCTCGCGGTTGTGCATGTAGCCCGTGAGGATTCCGTCCTTGATCAGAACGGCATCCTTTGCAAGCTGGCCTTCGTCATCCAGATAGACCGGAAGCGGGGCTTCGCCGTCGGGAGTCGTGTTTGCGTAATCAATCATGGTGACAAGATCGGAAGCCACCCTCTTGTTCAGATTCGGACCTGCAACCGATCCGCCCATCACCAGATCGGCCTCGACGGTGTGTCCAACGGCCTCGTGGGCAAGCATGCCGGAGAGCGTTCCGCCCAGGATCACGGTCTTGTATCCGGCCTCAGCGTAGACGCCGTCGACCTTGTCCATGAGCTTGCGGTGCAGCCTGTCGATACCTGGGAACATCCAGTCGATGCTGCCGAAATAGGTCTCGAAGTTTCCGGCTCCGCCGAAAACACTGAAGAGCTCCAGGGGAGCGTTGTCCTTCTTGGACAGTGCCGTCATCATGACATACATGTAGCAGCGCGGGTTGGTGATGTGTCCGTCATATGCATCCGAGGTATAGAGGATCTTGTCCTGGGAGTCCTCGGTATAGACCACCGTCCTGCTGGTCAGGTCTGGATAAGTCTTCACGATGTAATCATCCACGGCCTTGCATGCCTCGATGATGCGCTTCTGCTCGAAGTCGATTATACCCTTGTGGACAGGGACTATGCCTGTTCCGTAGCTCGGATGTGCGCCGAGTCCTTTGGGTGCATGGCTGTCCAGGAATTTTGCATTCTCGGTGGCCGCCTTGAGCACGGCATCAGCCGCTGACCTGGAATACTCGGCCATGGATGCGAATCCGTACACGCCGTTCTTGTAGACACGGGCGTTGACGCCGCGGGTCTCGCTCCTGACGTTTCCCACAAGGTTTCCCTGAAGGAAAACGACTCTTCTGTTGCGGTTCTCCTGTCCTCGCAGGACTGTCTGGACATCGTCGGAGAAAAGGCTTTTCTTGGTCTTCAAAATGTCATTAAGCATGTATGCGCTCCTGATGATTAAAAAATAACAACAAATGCCGATATGGTCTACAAACCGGCACCACGTTGGTCTATAATCAGGATGCACGCACAGTGCATGGAGGAAACCATGAAAGTACTGGCCCACAGGGGATTTTCGGGCAACTACCCGGAGAACACGATGCTGGCATTCCGCAAGGCCATCGAATCAGGTGCCGACGGAATCGAGCTGGACATACATCTGAGCAGCGACGGCAAGCTGGTGATCATCCACGACGAGAACCTGGTCCGCACCACGGGAGTGGACGGGCTTGTGTCCGATTTCACCCTCAGGCAGCTCACGGGAACCAAGGCATCCAAGACCAAGGACGATGCCTTTGACTGCACCATCCCGTCGTTCGAGGAGTACTGCGCATTTGCCGCCGAGGGCTCATTCGTAACGAATGTGGAGATAAAGACGAACAACCAGTGGTATCAGGACATCGAACGCAAGGCCATAGACATGATAAGGGCCTTCGGGCTCCAGGACCGCATCATTTTCTCATCCTTCAACTGGATTTCGGTACTGCGTGCAAAGCAGCTGGCGCCGGAGATTCCGTGCGGCTTCCTGTATGACGGCAACAGACATCTTCACCTGGCCCCGCAGACAAAGGACGCCGGAATCCAGTACATGCATCCCTGCTTTGACCTTCTGGATGACTCCATCGTTTCCGAATGCAGACAGAACGGTATCGGGCTGAACGTCTGGACAATCAATGAGAAGGCACAGATGAAGCAGCTGATCAAGTGGGATGTCAATGCGGCGATAACGAACTATCCCGACATGTGTCTGGAGCTTCTGGGTAGGAACTAAAGGATTATCCCCTTCTCCTGATGGTTGCTGTCCTGTATTACGGACTCCACGGCATCGAAGAGTGACTCGTCGTCGTAGTCACCGTCAATCTCGATATAGAAGGTGTCCGTCCTGAGGCAGTCTTCCTTGAACTCGCGGCTGCAGTTGATCAGACGCGTCATGTCTATTACATCGTCCGGGCGCCTTTCCACCCTCTGCGCATATTTCTCTATATCATCTATGTGCGACCGGATGTGGAACTCGCTCATGACTATGAACACGCAGCGGATTTCCCCGAGTTCGGAGAACGTGAAGCTTTTTGCCCACTCTGCTGGGATGTAGCAGCCCTCAATTATCAGATTCCGCTTTGTGCTTACGGCCTTCTTCACGATTTCTGCCACCAGAGGCCACATCCAGTAGCGCATTTCGTAATCGTTCCTGTCCCCGGGATTCCCCAGGCCGGACTTCAAGAATGCGTCCTTAAGATAATCCAGGGAGATGCACTCCCATCCGTATTTCCTTATGAGTCTGTGGGCAATCATCGTCTTTCCCACATGCGAGCTTCCGCCGAGAAGTACCACCATATGCGACATCCCCCGAAATCCATGATGCCGGTTTCGGAGCTGAATGGGAAGCGTTTTACGCAGCGTTTTCCGCAGATGTTTTTTTGTAACACTCCTCCGGTTTATGTGTTATCGTTGAGGAAAGGGCAAAGGAGAAAGTTATGAGCAAGAAAGACACAAACAAAAAAGACGATTTCATCATGGATAAGGGCGCAGACCTGAGCGCCGAGGAACTGCAGGATGTTTCCGGCGGAGTCAGGATCCAGTGGACTCCCGTCACGCTCGATTATTCCGAGTCAAGCGAGCGTCGCGAGACTCCGACGCTTAGTGCCGAAGACGAACTGATAAGATCGTCATTGCGCTGAGATGTCTCAGGGAAATACCAAATACAACCGGCGGAGGATAGATTTCAATCCTTTTCACGACGTAAGGGATCCGGGCGTAAAAGCCCGGATTTCCCGTGATTGACATTAAACTGTCTTTTTCGTATCATCAAAAAGCGCTTGGGGCTGTAGCTCACCTGGCTAGAGCGATTGAATGGCATTCAATAGGTAGTCGGTTCGATCCCGATCAGCTCCAAAAATGAAGCGGACCTTCGAGGTCCGTTTTGTTTTTGATAGATGTTCAGTAGGGATCGAAGCTTGGCGGTAGGAGGACGCACCGCGTCCGAAGCCAAGCCGGCCCTGACGGCGGACAACCGGGAGCCGAAGGGCGATCCCGATCAGCTTAAGAGGAAAGGTGCGAGATAGAACGGATACAGATGGATGGGACCATCAGTTCCAA
>JAJBWA010000069.1:0-2698 GCA_031935845.1 bacterium
CAACGTCTACATGAAGCTGGAGGGTAGCAAGGACTACACCACGCTGAACATAACCGTATATGATGTCACAACCAAGAAGGCGATGACTACACCAGTGACCCTCGAGTACTGGCAGGATGACAGTGCCGAACATGACACCGTCACGTTGACCGGAAACGCATCGATTCCGATTTCCTTTAAAAAGGGTGAGAATCCCGATGTCTTCTTTGCCCTTTCAAGCCCCGGCGACAGTTGGAAGATGTGCACGAGGGAAGGATCGTTGATACCTGAATACAAGGTTCTGGATGTGGAGGAGGGAACCCTCAGGGTCTCCCTGTACATGATGGGCTTCGAGTACACGCTCCCGGCATTCAGCGGAGACATCGACGGCACATATACGTCAACTCCGAATCTGGATGGGGTGGACAATGTCCGGATCCATCTCGCCTATGTCGACAAGAACGGCGGGGTGCAGTACTTCGACGAGGTAGAGAGCGCAGAGCCTGAGACATACTGTACCAGGACGCCTGTGGGAGATGCCTCCTATTTCGAGCACGGCCTGTTCTCCGGAATAGGCTACAATGACAATTACTCGATAGTGATCAATCAGGAGAACTATCCTGAAATAATCGACTGGGCGGCCTTCGAGGGCACCGAGCTCTCAATCAAGCTGAGAATCATCTTCGACTTCCCGGATCCCGCAACGACCAAGTTCTATGAGTTCGACTACTCACCTCTGAAGGAAGCGACCCTCGGACATATAAAGGACAAGCTGGAAGACGTATGAAGAAACTTCTGACGACAATCCTGTTTTCAGTATTCCTCTTCAGTTTGTCCGCACTGACGGTCTCGGATCTTGAGAGCGCCATGCTCGGGGCAAACCCCGATATCCTCAAGGCCGCCGAGGAGATCACCAAGGCCGCTCTGGATGTCAGGGACGCCAAGGCTGGCTATGCCCCCACGGTGGACCTTACTATTACAGGAAGCTACATCGCCAATCCCATAGATCCCATCAGGATCAATCTCGGCGACTACATCGATACCCGGTCCTATGGAATCCCGAACGACTACATCACTGTCTACGGCGGACAGGAGAGCATGTACTACCAGTTCCAGCTGTCGCTGACCCAGCCGATATTCACATGGGGCAAGCTCACGAATGCCGTGAAGCTCTACCAGAAGGTCTACGATGCCCGCGTGCTTCAGATGGACGATGCCATCGGCAAGGCCAGAACCGAGATACTCACCAGGACCGCGGCGCTGTACTGGCTGCTTCAGATATCCGACATGCTCGACAGTCAGATTGCAATCACATCGCGGCTTGTAGAGCTGGCAGACGATGCCCGCAAGAACGGCATGGTGCTGGAAACAGAAGCACTTTCGGTGAAAGTGCAGGCCCGCCAGCTGGATGTGGCCAAGGCAAAGATCGACCAGCAGGTGGTCCTGATGGTTTCCGCGCTTCGCAACCTGACCGGAATCAAGGACCTTGAGGCTTCCGACATCGAGTTCGATGAGGCGGAGTTCAACCGGGTGCTGGCAGAGCTCCGTGCATCGGATTACGATACGCTCTGTTCTCAGTGCCTTTCCGACAGGAGGATTACGTTCCAGCTTCTCGGCGTGCTTGAGGACATCGCGGACCTGACCAGCGACATCGCCGGTGCCTCGGTCAACTGGAAACCGGACTTCGCGCTTGTCGTGAACGCCGACTACAGCGGCAGCCGGCTTCCGTTCGTCGAGACCGACTGGTACGGCAAGGACGACTGGAGCGCCACAGTCACTGTTGCCCTCAAGACTACGATTGCCGACGGCGGAAAGGCCATCAGGAACGTAACGCGCACGGCAAGCGATGTCACCGAAGCCCGGCTGGACATGCAGAGTGCAAAGGACAAGGTGAGGGCGGCCGTGGACGAGAACTGGACCAATCTGTCCGTCTACGGCGCGCAGATCGATTACCAGGAGGCCCTGAAGCTCCAGCTTGAAGCCCAGGGCGAGGTTGACAGACAGCTTCTTGACAGCGGATACGGGTCTGAGTCAGACTACCTGCAGGGTCAGCTGAAGTACAACAACTGCTCCATCGAGGTCCTGACAACAAGAATCAGCCTCGCTGCCGCCGCATATACCCTGTTGTACCTCCAAGGTGAGCTATGACATTCACTACGATAGATTTCGAGACCGCCAACCAGATGCCGCAGAGCGCATGCTCCGTGGGTCTGGCCAAGTTCGATGAGGACGGACAGGTCATAGACAGATTCTATTCCCTGATAAAACCTCCCAAGGGCCACGACTACTTCTACGCCCGGAACATCGAGATCCACGGCATCAGGCCGCGCGATGTCGCCGATGCCCCCGATTTCGAGTACATCTGGCCCGAGATCCTCTATTTCATCGGCGATGACTTCATCGTCGCCCACAACGCCAGATTCGATGTCGGTGTCCTTACAAGCCTGCTCAGGTACTACAACATCGAGATTCCCGACATCCGCTACCTGTGCTCCCTTCAGATTTCACGCCGCGTATGGCCACACTTCAAGAGCCATGCCCTCACATCGCTGAGCGCCCAGTTCGGACTGGATTACAATGCGCACAACGCCCTTGACGATGCCATCAACTGCGGCAAGGTCTTCGTGAAGGCCTGCAACGGCCGCCTCTTCGAGCTCCAGGACCTGCGCAAGTTCCTCATCGTGCGCGGCATCGAGCTCAAGACCATCTGCTGACACGA
>JAJBWA010000070.1:0-11431 GCA_031935845.1 bacterium
ATGGCAGATGTCGTGCAGTACAAGCTTACACACGCCGACGGATCGGTTCTTATAGTGAACAAGGATGCCATCCCGTCACTGCAGATTCCGCAGGAGTCTGATCTCGTTACAATCGAGGCCATGTGACAACACGTAGGCGGGTTTCCGTCTACTCTTTCTTGAATGACATGCGCCCCCGTCTCTGGGGGCGTTTTTGTGAGACAGGTGATGCTTATGAAGACCATCCGTAAAACAGTCCTGATCCTTGCGGTCCTGATTGCCGTTCTGGCTTTCACCGGCTGCTCGAAATCACAGGACAGCAATGCTTCCACAACAACAGCTACGGCAGCTGCAACAACAACGGCAGAAACCAAAGCTCCTGAGGCCCAGGAGAGCACCAAGACTCAGGAATATGATTTCCCGAGCGACATTTTCGGGACCGGAGCCGTCGGTGCCAACGGTGCGGCCGCATGTGCAAGTCCCCTTGCTGCCCAGATTGCAGTTGACATCATGGAAAGGGGCGGAAACGCCATCGATGCCGCAGTGGGCATGATCTATGCGGTAGGTCTTCTTGAGCCTGCGGCCAGCGGAGTGGGCGGAGCAGGACAGATGACCGTCTATCTGGCCGACCAGGACAAGTACATCACCATCGAATACATGACGCAGGCTCCCGGAAAAGCCATTGCAGGCGAGATAGAGACATCAAGCTCGGACAATCCCCCGGCAGTGACCTCCATTGCCATCCCGGGCGTGGTCCACGGAACCCTCACGGCTCTGGAGAAGTGGGGAACAATGACCCCGCGTGAGGTGCTTCAGCCGGTCATCGACCTTGCCCGCAAGGGTTTCCCCGTCACCGAGAGATGGAACACGAACATCGAGGGACGTTACCAGAACCTCAAGGCCTACGACTACACCATGGGCCTCTACACTGATGACGGATTCCTCTACAGTGTGGGCGACATCGTAAAGAACAACGACCTTGCCGACACGCTTGAGCTGATTGCAGACCAGGGAATCAAGGGCTTCTACGACAGCGAGTTCACCGACAAGATGGTGGACTACATCCAGGGCCTCGGCGGAATCCTGACGCATGAGGATTTTGCCCAGTACACGTCCGTGATCAGGGAGCCGATTTCCACAACGTACAGGGGATATACGGTCTACACCACGGGCGGTCCTTCCACAGGAGGAGCCGCACTTCTCGAGGCCCTGAACATTGTTGAGAACTTCGACCTTTCGTCATACGGTGCAGACAGCCCGGAGACGGTCAACATCATGGCCGAGGCCTTCTCGATGGGATACAAGGACGGAAATGCCTACATGGCTGACCCGACCTATTACGACATTCCCGTCCAGACGATCATCTCCAAGGACTATGCCAAGGAGCGTGCCGCAAAGATCACTCCGGAGGCCAAGCAGAAGATGGTGGGTGCCGGACGCCTGACGGTAAAGCTCAACTCCACGGGAGAGGCGGTTGCCGCAAGCACTGCAGTTGACCAGGGCGGTACCAGCCACATGGTGGTGATGGACAAATACGGCAACGTGGTCTCCACCACGAACACCAACGGAATCAACTTCGGAAGTGCCGTAGCGGTTCCCGGAACAGGATTCGTGTTCACCGCACACCTGTCCAACCTGAACAACGCACCCGGGGCTTCCGTGAACATGCTGATGCCGTACATCAGGGTGTGTTCCACCACGTGTCCCTCGATCGTGGCCGATTCCAGCGGCAAGCCTGTCCTTGCAGTGGGATCTCCCGGAAACTGGGCACTTGTCTCGGCAGCCTTTGCCGCAATCGTCAACTACATCGATTTCGACATGGACATCGCCCAGGCCACCAATGCGCCCAGGACATGGAAGGACGGCATGACCATCAAGGACCTCTACATCGAGGGCGGCTACAGTCCAGAGACCATCAAGGCCGTGGAGGCCATGGGGTACACGCTGATCGACCAGGACCACGAGTACAGCTCGCACGTCGGATGTATTGCGGCAATCGAGAAGAAGGACGGTCTGTTCTATGCCATCGGTGATGACAGAAGACATTACGGATCTGCTGCGTACTGAGCATGATTTCATCCGGCATTTCTGCGCTTCGCCTCGAAGCCTACCATAAAGGTATGTCTTCTCGGCTCATCGCAGTCTGCCGGCGAACTCAAGCTCAGGTTATTAGTGATGATTGAGGTTATCGAATGAGAAACGAGATAGTCGTGGCACTTGTGATGCTCCTGATTTCCATCGGAGGATCCGTTGCCACTCGCAATGACAGGAAATGGTCGGTCTTCTTCCTGTTCCTGGCTTCCGTTGCGGGAAGTCTGGCTGCAGGCATGGGGATCAGATTCAGGGAGATAGTCGAGGGTCCGTTCGGATTCCTGGACAGCATGCTCTGCGTCTGCGCCGCATCCGTGCTTGTGGCTGTTCTGGACAGGAGCGGAGCCTTCGGGTATCTGGCGGACAGGGTCTTTTCCATACGCAACAGGACGCTGAAGGCATTCTGTGTTCTTTTCCTGATTGCCCTGCCGTCCATGCTGACAGGGTTTGCGGGTTCAAGTCTGCTTACTACAGGGAAGCTGTTCAGGGAGCATACAAAGGAACAGGATCAGAAGAAGGTGCATCTCACGGTATGTGTGGGAGCCTTCATAGGCGTGATCCTTCCTCCCAACTGCATACCTGCCATGATAGCGGCAAACGGAGCCGGAAGCGTGCTTCCGACACCTTATGCAGGATTCTTCCTTCCGCTTCTGGTCATCGGACTTCCGGCGTTCATCGTCTACGCACTGATGCGCAGGAATATTCTGGCATCAGCTGTATCGGAAGGAAGGTCTGAATCAAAGTCTGCTCTGATTTCACTGATCGTGCTTGCCGTCACTGCAGTGGCGGCACTCTTCGACGGGGTGCTGCCCAATGTCCTGTATCTGGGAGGAAACACTCTGGTATTCTTTGTCGCTTCAATCCTCGTGATTGCGGTGAGCAAGGGATTCGGAGGATTCAAGGCCTGCTTTGACGCCGTCTCGGACGGCCTGATGAAGGCCGTGGTTCCCATGGCCGTGGTGTTCGCGCTGGGATCGTTCATCGAAGTCAGTTCCATGACGGGTGTGCGCGGTCTCTACAGCATGTGGATACTGCCGTACGACGTGGTGCCCGTGATGCTGGTCATGATGGCTGCGGCACTGGTCATAGGATACTTCTTCTCAACGCCGGTTCCGGCATTCCTGATGACCTATGCTGTTTTCCCCATAGGATGGCTGGCAAATACGGTGCCCGTGGCCGGACTGGGAGCCGCTCTGGCGGTTGTGGCCCTGATTGCGCGTAACGGCGGAATCGTGAACTGCAGGGAGAACGGACTGAAGTCTTCGGAAGTCCTGAAGGAAGTCTGGCTTCCCGTGGTCCTGGTTCTGGCTGTCGGAATCATATTCGTGATATTCGGCGACAGCCTGACGTTTCTGGTAAGGTAGAAGGAGGGTGAGGATGCTTCAGATAATCTATTATGTCATCGTCACGGTGTTCGCACTGCTTCTTCTGGTGAACATTCTTAAAAAGCGGCCATTTACCGAGCTTGTGTGCATTGCATTCGTGCTGGTCACATTCGCTCTCAGGGCGCTTCATATAAAATGAGGAGGGGAGCATGAGCTACATAAAGAACATCGTGGTCATTGCAGTTGCCCTCCTATTTGCAGTCATGGCATCGGTTGATTTCATCGCCATGCACACGCAGGAGCCGATAGCTTCCAATCCCAACGTGACTGAAGTCAGGATGCTCTCCGATTACTGCTCCGGACTCAAGGGAACCGCCCTTGATACGGAAGTCTATGTCTTCGACAGCGGGAAACCGGGCGGAGACCTTCTGATTCTCGGAGGAACACATCCCAATGAAAGTGCAAGTCCCGTGGCCGCAATCGCCATGATCGAGAACATCAGATGCATGCAGGGAAGGATCTTCATCATTCCGTGGACAAACAAGAGCGGCTTCACGCATACGTCGCCGCTTGACGGAATGCAGGACTTCTTCGACATAGAGCTTTCGGACGGAAGCAAAAGGACTTTCAGGGTCGGAAACCGCCTGACCAATCCCGTCGACCAGTGGCCTGACTACACGTACTACATGGGGTCTTCGGGCAGACAGCTTTCCGATACCGAGATTGCCGAGATAAGGAACGTCGACAGACTGTACTACGGAAATCCGGACGGTGTCCTGACGGAGATGGTTTGTGCCGGAATCTTCAATCTCATCAATGAAGAGGGCATCGATCTTACGATGGACATGCATGAGGGTTCTCCCGAGTTCCTGTACCTGGACTGCACCATGGTGAACATGAAGGCCGACAACCAGAAGGCAATGACCATAGCCCAGAGCATGGCGCTGGACATGCAGCTCGAGGATCTGGACATGCGCGCCGAGTACTCCGGCGTGAAATCGTACGGACTCTCACACAGGAGTCTGGGAGACAACACGGCTTCCATGATGACGCTGATGGAGACGTACAATCCGTCGATGGGTCCGCTTCACGGAAAGATGACGGATGAGCTGATCGTCGACGGCAACGAGCCCAACTACAGGCAGGCCCACCTTGACGGATACATCTATTTCGATGTTCCCGAGGACGGATATCCGCTTGTCCAGAGGGTTGCCCGTCATGTGACGTGCATCCGCTATCTTGCCGAGAACTTCAGCATGGTCTATCCGGACAAGGCCATTGCCTTCGACGGGTTGGGAAGCTATTCCGACATGGTAGGTGCAGGACTTGGAAAAATCCTGAAACCGGTGGACTGAATGGTTTTGAATTGTTTGATTTTGTAATATCATATATGCATTGGAGGATGCTATGAAAAAAATTGCCGTTCTGATCCTGGCCTTGGCCTTGATCCTTACATTCGCTTCCTGCAGCAAGAGCTCATCTTCGTCTGCTTCTTCGGCATCGGCTTCGACTTCGGCCCAGACCACGACTCCTTCTACTGGAACGGTGGATTCCGAGTACGATCCCAACAAGAACGTCGATTTCAAACAGGAAACCAGCGAGGACAAAAGAGTCGTCACCATCGGTACCATAGACAAGAGCCTGTACAAGCAGCCGGTTTTCGTGACATCCTTCGGCCAGAGCACCGATGCTGCCATGCTCGACACCGTCATGAAGAGGATCGGAGTCGACTATGTCTACAATGCCACTGCCACGGCTGATGCCATGAAGGGCTACAAGACCGTCATCATTGCAGTCGGTGCCAGCACAAAGGGTCTCGGAGCCGCCGGAATCTCCGAAGCAGAGGAGACCGCCCGCGCCAAGGAAATCATGGAATTCATCAACGCAAATGAAATCGAGGTCATCTGCTGCCATATCGGAGGTTCCGCACGCAGGGGAACACTGTCCGACCTCTATGCCGACATGGTCATGGAGAAGGCCAGCTGGATAGTCCTCAAGGAAGACGCCAACTTCGACTACAAGTTCACCAAGTACGCCGAGGAGCACAAGAAGCCCATCAGCCTGATCTACGCCACAAAGGATGCCCTGACGGTATTCACCGAAGTATTCCAGTGATGAAGGTCGTCCGATGGATATCGAGCTGATCTGTCTGCTTTCCATGCTGGCAGTGTTCCTGCTGGCGAATCTCCTGTTCAAGCTGCCGGTGAGTATCTCGATGATACTCGGGGCGATTGCCGGTGCCCTTGTGGGCGGACAGGGTATTCCCCTCAGGCATCTGTTCGAGGGTACGTTCACCTATGTGGACACCATCCTGATAATATCCACCGCCATGCTTTTCATGACGGTGATCCAGGAATCGGGAGCACTTGAGGCTCTCAACGCGCTGATAGTGACCAAGCTCCACAAGGTCCCGGCCCTGATGCTGGTCATGCTGATGCTGGTGATAATGTTCCCCGGAATGATTACCGGATCATCCACCGCAGCGGTGCTGAGCGCAGGTGCTCTGGTTGCACCGGTGCTGCTTCTGATAGGTATTCCCAAGGAGAAGGCCGGAGCCATCATAGCCATAGGCGCCATAATGGGAATGGCTGCTCCTCCGATCAACATTCCCGCCATGCTCATCGGCGGAGGCGTGGACATGCCGTACATCGGTTTCGACGGGCCTCTTTTCCTTCTGACCATTCCCTGTGCGGTCTTTGCCGTTCTTTTCCTTGGCCTGAAGTACTGCAGGAACCTGGACATCGAGAAGCTCAAGGAAGGTCTGGATCTGGAGGTCGGAAAGAAATACGGGTTCAGGCTCTATATCCCGATCATCGTCCTGTTCGTTCTGCTTGTGGTCTCAAAGGCCTTCCCGAAGTTTCCGCAGCTGGGGACATGCCTCATCTTCCTGATTTCCGCAGTGGTGGGCCTGTTCACCGGAAGAAGGTTCAATTTCTGGAAGAAATCGCTTGATGCCATGGAGACCACGATTCCCGTGCTTGCCAAGCTCATGGGCGTGGGAATGTTCATACAGGTTCTGACACTGGTGGGGGCAAGAGGCTGGATAGTGGTCAGCTGCCTCGGACTGGGCATGGTGTTCGTGTACATCGCCACGTTTACCATCATGCCCGGATTCGGTGCCATCAGCTCATACGGAGCGGCATCCGTCATCGGAGTTCCGTTCCTTCTGGTCATAATCCAGAACACTGTGTGCAACGACATAATCGTGGCCGCCGTCCTGGCGTTCACATGCTGTCTGGGAGACCTGATGCCTCCCACGGCCCTTGCAGGAAACTACGCCGCACAGATCGTGGGGCTCAAGTACAACAAGGTACTCAGATGCTGCATCATACCGTTTGTGGTGTGCATCGCCGTCGCCGTACTTGTCATCTTCAACACGAATGCGCTTGCATTCCTGACGGCATGAGGAGGGTGCGGTGCTTAAGTTCGTATATCTTGCAATCGTAGCCTTCGTGCTTGTCCTTATTACCGTCAATATGTTCAGAAAGAAGAAGAACTTCTTCTTCCAGCTGGATGCCGCGATCGTGATGGTGACGCTTCTCCTGCGTCTGTTGCTGCTGAAGTGAGGTGCGCATGAGGAAAATACCCAGGAACTACATTACGGCATCCATCCTCTGCGTCTTCGTGATTGCGGCGGTCATCTATCTTGGAATCGGCTTCAGTTCGGCAAAGGAAAAGGAACCCATCTATCCGGGCGCCGGAGTAACCGACGTCAGGATGCTCAGCGACTGGTATCCGGAACTCAAGGGCACGAACGGAGATACCGAGGTCTATATCCTCGACAGCGGTGTCCCGGGGGCATCGATGCTGGTCCTTGGCGGAACACATCCGAATGAGCCGTCCGGATTCATAAGTGCGGTCATGCTCATCGAATACTGCCGGCCTGCTGCCGGAACCCTGTATGTCATTCCCCGTGCGAACAACAGTGCATTCACGTGCACCGATCCGCAGGAAGCGGCTCCGATGAGGTTCTACATCGATACCGACGGCGGCACCAGATGGTTCCGTTTCGGAAGCCGTGCGACGAACCCGATCGACCAGTGGCCCGACAGCGAGGTCTATGTCCACGCATCATCCGGCCAGAAACTGTCCGGCAGCGAGACCCGGAACCTCAACAGGGCCTATCCCGGCAACGAGGACGGTACGTTCACCGAGAAGGTTGCATACGGAATCACGAGCCTGATAATCGGGGAGGGCATAGACATCACCGTGGACCTGCACGAGGCATCGCCGGAGTACACCACCGTGAACGCCATTGTGGCCCATGAGGATGCGCTTGATCTTGCTGCGCTGACGCTGTGGGATGTGGAGGAGGATTTCCAGATAACCCTGGAGAAGTCGCCGACCAACCTTCACGGCCTGACGCACAGGGAGCTGGGAGACTTCACGGATACCATGGCCCTGCTGATGGAGACGGCCAATGCTTCACAGGGGCGCCTGCACGGAAAGATCGATTCGGATCTGGTCGTTACCGGCAAGGACAAGTTCTACGCCAGGGCCGCGACATACGGTGCAGTGACGGTTCCCTACGATGAGAACGGAATCAGCCTGTCCGAACGTTGTGCCAGGCACATTACCTGCATAGTCCATTTTGCAGACGAGTATCAGTTTGCAGGTGACGGCAGGGTGCTGGATCTCGGAGACATGCCCACGTACAGGCAGATTCTTGCAAACGGCATAGGACATTATCTGAGTTCTCCCGAGTGATGAGAAAGATTCATGCAATCTTTGCCATATTGATTTTCCTTGTCCTCTTTGTTCCCGCATGCAGCAAGAGACAGGCGGATGTTCAGTCATCTGTTTCCGAGGTTCCCGCGGCTGCTTCTTCGGATTCCGATTCTCCTGATCTGACTGACAGCGGTTATCAGCGCGTCAAAGTTGCCGGAACCGAGGTCCTGTGGGACGGATATCGGGCAATCGAGCCCGACAGCCGGCTGGATATCTACGCCATGAGCATGGCGGATTTCGGAGATTTCCTCACCGAACGGTTTCCGGTCACCGTGAGCACGTACACCATAATGGAAGGTACGGTGTGCGAGACGCAGGTGACCCACATCCACAGCGACAAGGAGGGTCCTTCGATCTACATTGTCGGCGGTGTCCACGGGGACGAGAAGGCAGCCTGGTACAGCGCCGTGCTCATGCGTAGCGCCACGATTTCCTGCGGAGACCTGTATGTCCTGGCTCCGGCCAATGCCGAAGGTGCCCGCAACGATACTCGTTACGTTACCGGACGGCAGGACCTGAACAGGAGCTTCCCGGGCGACCCTGATGGAGACGAGGCCCAGCAGCTGGCTTATGCCATATTCGGCGACATAAGGCTGCGCAAGCCCGATCTTGTGCTGGACCTGCACGAGGCCATAGTGATGAGTCAGAGTCGTGATTTTCTGGGAAGCACGTATATTTTCACTGATCTTGCCGGAATGGAGGACCTGTTCTTCGACCTCCTGTTCTCAACGCAGGACGGAACCATCTGCCACAACGAGTTCGGCTATACCGGTCCCGGTCCCGACGGAAGCGTGAACGCGGAAGTCACGAAGCGCCTGCACATCCCCGTCATAACGGTGGAGACTTTCAGGGGGTTCGATATATACCGGAGGGTGCAGGATCAGCTGGACACCATCGGATTTGTGCTTGATTATTATGGTATGAGGTGAATATGGACGGAAATCTTCAGAGGGCAAAGGCTTTTTATTCGCGCGCATCGCAGTCCACCGACCTGAGTCACAGGCTGCTGTGTCTTTACGATGGTTTCGTGAGTCTCTACGGACCTGCCGATGCCTGCAGGCGTGCTGCCGCGGAGGCCTTTGTGGATTTCCGCATGCTTCACAGGATGATCGACGGCTGCATGGCCGACGGGGATTCCGACAACGGCAGGTCAGGCGGATATCTGGCACCTACAAAGGAGATGGTAGAGGCACTTGAAACGGCTCTCGGAAGAATCATATCAGTCGGAGAAAGGGAATGAACGGATTCTTCAGGGAACTTGAGGAAAAGAAGAAGGTCCTGGTCTTCGGCCACAGGGGTTTCAGCCAGGATTATCCGGAGAACACCATGCTGTCCTTCAGCCGGTGCGCAGACAATCCCCTGATAGACGGGGTTGAGCTTGACGTGCACGTTTGCCGCAGCGGAGAGGTCGTGGTGGCACATGACTTCTCGCTGAAGCGCACGGCAGGTATGGATTGCGAGATCGAGGATCTCTCGCTGGACGAGCTCAGGGACATTGACGTGGGTTCGTTCAAGGATCCGAAGTTCTCTGATGCAAGGATTCCGCTTCTGACGGAACTGTTCTCAGGGTTCGGAGACCGTTTTCTATATGATATAGAGCTCAAGGTCAAGGCGGGGCACGTCAACCGGATGCTCTCTCGCAAGGTCATCGACATAATCACTGAATTCGGGCTGTGGCCCAACGTCCTTGTCTCGAGCTTCAACCCTCTGGCACTCAGGGCTTTCAGACGCGAGTGCCGTCTGCAACATCTGGGCGCACCTCAGACGGCCGACATCTTTGCCCGCAGCAAGGATATCCCCAAAGTCCTCTGGAACGGCGCCGGACATATCTTGTCACGCAGCAGTTATCAGAAACCCGAATCGAAGCAGGTGGATGATGCATACCTGCGTTCACACGGCAGGCTTCCGGTAATCACATGGACCGTGAACACCGAGGCCGAAGCACGGCGTCTTCTTGCCCTTAACAGGCCTCGGATGAAGGTTTTCGGCCTCATCGGCAATGATCCCCACATGCTTGCACAGACTGTAAGTCATTGGACGGACTGAAGTTCCTGCTCCCGCAGACAGGTGCATCAATTATTTCTCAAATTTTTGAAAAAGAGTGTTGACATTCTTGGGGGGAATCGAGTATGTTCATAGAGCACGCTTCGAGGATGCTCGAGGAAAGTGCAACGGATTTTTACAGAGATATTAAAGAAGAGAAGGTTAAGTAAAGGATTATGACGATTGCTTAGGCCGTTGGTCATAGTTCAGTTACGGAAGCATGAGGGCTTCCAGTCAATTCAAAGATTCGGACAGAAGATAACGATCAGTTGTTCGGAAGCATCCGGAAGGATGCGGAGTTGACAGGAGATAACTTGAATCAATAATTCCGGTCTTCGGACCGGGTTTCAAATGATGGAGAGTTTGATCCTGGCTCAGAACGAACGCTGGCGGCGCGTTTTAAGCATGCAAGTCGAGCGGTAGCAGCAATGCGAGAGCGGCGGACGGGTGAGTAACACGTGGGTAATCTGCCCTCCGGTCGGGAATAGCCTGTGGAAACACAGGATAATACCGGATGCGATGGCCACCACACAAGTGGAGGTCAGGAAAGGAGCCAAGGCTCCGCCGGAGGATGAGCCCGCGTCCCATTAGCTGGATGGTGAGGTAAAGGCCCACCATGGCGATGATGGGTAGCCGGCCTGAGAGGGTGAACGGCCACATTGGAACTGAGACACGGTCCAGACTCCTACGGGAGGCAGCAGCTAAGAATCTTCCACAATGGACGAAAGTCTGATGGAGCGACGCCGCGTGGGCGATGAAGGCCGTGAGGTTGTAAAGCCCTTTTCTTGAGGGGGAATAAGTGGGACAGGGAATGGTCCTGCGATGACGTGAATCAAGGAATAAGCCCCGGCTAACTACGTGCCAGCAGCCGCGGTAACACGTAGGGGGCGAGCGTTGTTCGGAATCATTGGGCGTAAAGGGCGCGCAGGCGGCCGGGTAAGTCTGGTGTAAAATGGTCATGCTCAACATGATCATGCGCTGGAAACTGTCCGGCTTGAGTCAACGAGGGGATGCCGGAATTCCAGGTGTAGGGGTGAAATCTGTAGATATCTGGAAGAACACCAGTGGCGAAGGCAGGCATCTGGCGACTGACTGACGCTGAGGCGCGAAGGTGCGGGGAGCAAACAGGTTTAGATACCCTGGTAGTCCGCACAGTAAACGATGTGCACCAGGTGGCGGGCAGCAGTGCTCGGTACCGAAGCAAACGCATTAAGTGCACCGCCTGGGGAGTATGCTCGCAAGGGTGAAACTCAAAGGAATTGACG
>JAJBWA010000071.1:0-4608 GCA_031935845.1 bacterium
CGAGCGCTACGAGCAGCTGGTGAAGAAGTACAAGGACGACATCGAGAAGCTGGAAGAGAAGCTTGCAGGTGCAAAGGCCAAGTACAAGAGCATGCGTGAGCAGGCTGCAAAGGAAGCCGAGGCAAAGCGCAGCTCAAGCGGACCGTACACCTACACCTACAACTGGAGCAGCAGGAACAAGGACGCAGATCCGCTGGACCGCTTCAGCAAGATGGAGGAGCACATCGACAAGATGAGCGAGCGCAAGAGCCAGAGTGCCGAAGACAAGGATAAGGAAATCAGGTTCAAGGACCTTGAGGAGCAGGAAGAGATTGAAAGTGAGCTCGAGAAGCTCAAGAAGAACATGAACGGCTGAGCCGACAAGATAGAAGGGGAAAAAAACAATGGCTACAAGAAGACTTTACAGATCAAGGAACGGAGAGATCCTGGGCGTATGCAAGGGCATTGCCGAATGGAGGGATTATCCTGTCGACACAATCAGACTGATTGTCGTCCTCATATCGATCTTCACCGCAATCGCACCGTGCCTTGTGATCTATTTCATCCTGGGACTGATCCTTCCTGTCAATCCTTACGAGGACGACAACTATGAGAGAGGCTACCAGGACGGACGCAAGGACGGCCGCAGGGACCAGCGCAAGGGCGGAAGGAAAGGCAGGACCTATTACTACAACCCCGAGCCTGAGGATTTCGTGAAGGAAGAGACCAAGGGCGAGAGTGCCGAGGAATACGAGAGACGCAAGAAGGAGTCCGACTGGGACAACCGCTTCAGCAACAGCTGATTCCAACGAATCATGGATATAGACATAGCCCGGATGCACTGCGGTGTTCCGGGCTTTTCCGTAAACTGAACGTGTGATAGGATTGAGTCGTGAGTTTTCTGCATTATTGTTACTATGCGATTCTGATACTCTCCATTGTGCTGACCGGACTGTACATGCTGGTCTGGAGACGGCATTACGACGTCCACATCACACTGTTGTTCGTCCTGATCCCGATAGTCAATCTTGCGCACCTCCTGCTTGCGGAGTCAAAGACTTTGGATGCCGCACTTATGGCCGCCAAATTAATCTATCTGGGAGGTCCGTTCCTGCAGCTCCTGATAATGCTCTCCGTGTTCGGTCTTTGCAGAATCAACGTCAACAGATGGATACGCGTGGCGCTTCTGCTCCTATGCATCGTCGGATACTTCTTTGTACTGACCATCGGCAGGATCGGACTTTTCTACAAAAGCGCCAGGCTGGCCAGCGCTCATGGAGTGAGCACGCTGCACAAGGTCTACGGACCGATGCACACGTTCATGCAGGGCATAGTGATTCTCTATTTCCTCATAAGTTTCATAGTCATAGTGCGGACGATGCGCAGGAACAACCAAATAGGCAGGAAGATTCTGATAATGATGATCTTTCCCGAGATTGTTTCCGTTTTCGGTTATTTCGTGGGAAGATGGCTGGTGCCCGATGTCGAACTACTGCCGCTGACATATGTGTCCGCGCAGCTGGTGTACCTGCTGATTGCCAGAAGGCTGAACCTCTATGACGTCACCGAGACGGTCATGGCCGCAATGGCGGAGAGCGGAGACACCGGCTTCATAACGTTCGACTCGAAGTACAATTATCTGGGAAGCAACGCAACAGCCAGACAGATCATGCCGAAGCTCAATGACCTATCCGTGGACCTGAGCCTCAAGCGAAGCTCCAGCATGGATAAACTGCTGACGCCCTGGCTCAAGGCGTTCGACGAAAAACCTACGGATACAGCATCCAACAGCCATTTCTACGAGAAAGGCGATAAGATCTATCTCTGTACCGTCGGAGAGCTTAACCTGAGCAAAAGGAAGAACGGCTACAGGATCGTCATCACGGACGACACCCTGGACCGCAAGTACATAAAGCTTCTGGACGGATTCAATCAGGATCTCAAGGAGCAGGTGGCAAAGAAGACGGCGGACATAGTCAGGATGAGCGACAACCAGATACTCAGCATGGCAGTCATGGTCGAAAGCCGTGACAACTCCACCGGAGGCCACATCCGCAGGACAAGCGATGTAGTGCGTATGCTCGTGGACACCATGAGGGAAAGGCATCTGGTCCCGGAGGGCTACAACCTGACCGATGACTTCTGCAGGATGCTCATCAAGGCGGCACCTATGCACGATCTGGGAAAGATTGCCGTCGATGATGCCGTGCTGCGCAAGCCCGGACGCTTCACGCCCGAGGAATACGAGAAGATGAAGACCCACGCCGCCGAGGGAGCGCGTATAGTCCATGAAATCCTGAAGGACACGTCGGACGATGCCTTCCACCATCTTGCCGAGAATGTGGCCCATTACCACCACGAGCGCTGGGACGGCAAAGGCTATCCTGAAGGTCTTTCGGGCGACGCAATTCCGCCCGAGGCCCGCATCATGGCCGTTGCCGATGTCTACGATGCCCTTGTGAGCAAGCGCGTGTACAAGGACAGCATGTCGTTCGCACAGGCGGATTCCATCATGCTGGAAGGCATGGGCAGCCAGTTCGACCCGCACCTCAAGGACGCCTACGAGGCGGCAAGACCAAAGCTGGAAGCATACTACAGCAGTCTGGAAGATAACGGTGAGAGGAAAAAGCCGGAGATTTGCACTTAATTCGGCTTGGAAAGTTCGTACAGTTTCCTGAGTCTGTTCTCTATGATGTGGTTGATTGTGTCAGGCGGGAAGTTTCCTTTGACGTTGCGGATTCCGCTCTGGCGCAGGGTGAGGATCTCCATTCCCTCATCTATGGTGGATATGGGATAGATGTGGAACTTCCTGTCGCTTATGGCCTTGAGCACCTTGTCCGGCAGTATCAGGGTCTTTATGTTCTGCCTGGGGATAATCACTCCCTGCCGTCCCGTCAGACCCATCAGTTCGCATATCGTGTAGAATCCCAGGATTTTCTCGTTGATTCCTCCCACAGGCTGTATGTCTCCAAGCTGATTGACGGATCCCGTGACCGCTATGTCCTGACGTACCGGAATCTCGCCGATGGCAGACAGCAGGGCGAACAGCTCAGCCGACGAGGCGCTGTCGCCGTCCACTTCCGCATAGGACTGCTCGAAACAGATTCCCGCATAGACGGACAGGGGGAAGGTCCGCGCATACTGCTTGCGCAGATATCCCTGAAGGATGAGAAGACCCTTGTCGTGTATTTCTCCGGAAAGACCGGCTTCATGCTCGATGTTCACGATTCCTTCCGATCCCGGGGCAACCGATACGGAAATGACCGTGGGGGTTCCGAATGAGGCAAGGCCCCTGTCCATCACGGCAAGGCCGTTTATCACGCCGACCTTGGAACCTTCGAGCGATATCACCATCTCTCCGTTCTGGATCTCCTGGTTTATCTTGTCCTCGGTAAGGCTGTTTGCAAAGTCACGTTCCTCCATGGCCTTCGTGATGCAGGACGCATCTATGCACGCCAGGTTCTCGCGCCTGGCTATGTAGTCCGCTTCCGAAAGGAGGTCGCTGAGGAAAGAGAGCTTGGTAGTCAGCTCGTCACGCATCTCGGCGTACCATGAGCTGTAGACCAGAAGCTGGCATATGGCGGTATCAGAAACCTCTTTGAGATTGTTTTTGCGTGCCATATCCAGAAGATAGGCCATTGTTCCCTTGATGTTCTCATCGGAAGCCGGCATCGAGAAATCGAACTCCGCCGATACCTTGAACAGCCTCAGGAACTCGTCGTCTGACTCGCAGAGGTGGTCGTAGAGTTCGTCGCTTCCTATCAGGATCAGCTTGGTTCCCACGGGAGAAGTCACCGGTCTGATGAACGGGATGTCGCTGTCCTTGCTCCCCGGAACCATGAAGCTCGAGCTTTCGGCATAGAGCTTGAGGCTGTCCCACAGGCCTTCCTGCGACAGGACTTTGTCAGCCCTCACTACAAAGAATCCTCCGGCGGCGTCAAGCAGGGATCCCGATGTCATCCTCAGGTGTGCGTAGCCGCTCCTGCCCGTAATCTGGCCGAAGAGATTCGTCTTGGTGGGGTGGTACTCCTCCACCAGGGGACAGCCGTCGCGGCCAGCGTTGTCGCACACGAGGTTGATCCGGTATTTGTCCGATTCCGCCACACCCGAGCGCAGTGCCTCCTGGACCTGAACCAGATACTGGTCAAGAAGCAGGTTCTGCACGCTGATCCCGCTGCGGAGTTCCCTGACCTTGTCCGTGGCCTCGGTGAAGTTGCACTCATCGACAAGCGCAGCCACTTCATCCATCGCTCCCTTGAGTCCTGAACCTAACGGTGACTGTGCCGTAATCAGGAACGGGCGCTGCGGCTGCTTGAAGTTGTGGCAGTACATCACGTCAAGCACGGGCCTCAGGGCGGAGATTGTGGCTGCAATCTCCCTGACTGCACTGTGGCGTCCGGTTCCGTCCTCTCCGCTGATGTAGATGTTGTAGCCCCTGGTGTTGACGTTCATGCCGGTCTCAAGTGCCTTCATTGCACGCGGCTGTCCAACGATTCCGGCCTTGCCGCAGGCTTTCCTCAGCTCTGCAATCCTCCGGATGTCATATGTGAATTGCGCCTGGGCGGCGCTGAGCTCTTCGTTCTTCATGACAGTAATGTTATGTGCTGGAAAAACCCATGTCAACAAATC
>JAJBWA010000072.1:0-9073 GCA_031935845.1 bacterium
AAGGAGAGCCTGGAAGACATCGTCTTCACGGTAATTTACCTGGACAAGAAGGCCAAGGTCACCTACATAAAGAGGTGCAAGCTCAGCGGCTTCATACTCAACAAGACCTACGAGCTGCTGCCCGATCCGGAGAACTGCTCGCTCAAGAAGCTGTCTGTGTACCCGAACGCAGAGGTGACGGTGACCTACAAGAATCCGAGCCGCGTGAAGGAATCCACGTTCCTGTTCTCAGATTTCCTGGTAAAGGGTGCCAAGGCAGGAGGCGTGACCATCACCAAGAAGGACATAGCTTCCATCCGCATCAAGCCCTGCAGGCTGGTGGAGGGCGAGAAAGCAGTGCGCGAATCCGGGGAGCCGGAAGGCGAAGAGGATGTCGTGGAAGAGCAGGTAGAGGCACAGGTTCCCGAGAGCACTCCCGAACCCGAGGCCGTGACGGAGCCCAAGGCTCCCAGAAAGCAGTCCGATGACGACATGCCGGGACTTTTCGATGATGTCTGATGTCTCCAGCCGGGTCCTGTACGAGGACAACCACATCATAATCATCAACAAGCTCCCCGGCGAGATCGTCCAGGGCGACAAAACCGGCGACGTCACCCTGATGGATGACGTGAAGGACTATCTGAAGCACAAGTACGGCAAGCCGGGCAACGTGTTCCTGGGCCTGCCTCACAGGCTGGACAGGCCCACCAGCGGCATAGTTGTCTACGCAAAGACGGACAAGGCCCTGAGCCGGCTGTCGCAGATGTTCCGTGACGGGAAGATGGAGAAGTACTACTGGGCGGTCGTGGACAGACCCATGACTTCCCCGTCCGGCCTCCTGAAGCACTACATCTATAGAGACACGGAGAAGAACAAGAGCTTTGCGTACGACAGTCCGGACAAGCGCAGGGGAGGTCTCCAGGAAGCCAGGCTTGAATACAGGACCATAGGGCAGTCGGAGCGCTACACACTCCTGGAGATACATCTGCTGACCGGACGGCACCATCAGATCAGGGCACAGCTTGCAGCCTGCGGGGTGCACATAAAGGGAGACCTGAAGTACGGGTTCCCGCGTTCCAATGCAGACGGCGGGATATGCCTGCACTCCAGGGAGATTTCCTTCATCCATCCCGTGAGCCGGGAGGAAGTCCATGTGGTGGCTCCGGTTCCTGCCGACCCAATCTGGGGATACTTTACGTATTCCTAAAAAACTTTACCTCCGATTAAGTGATTTCACAAACGGACCCTCCGTTATTTCATCTATCCAAAAGCATTAAGTTGACATATGGCGGATTGGTGTTATCCTGTCTATGCAATTGAAACAACAATTGGAGGTCAATAATGTACAAATTAGATGAGTTCATGGCAGAGCTCGAGAGGAAGAACCCTGCACAGCCCGAGTTCATTCAGGCTGCAAGAGAAGTCATAGCATCGGTCATTGACGTCGTGAACGCCAATCCGCTTTATCTGAAGAACAAGATCCTGGACAGGATCGTCGAACCCGAAAGGATCATCCAGTTCAGAGTCGAGTGGGAAGATGACAACCACGAGATCCAGGTCAACCGCGGATGGAGAGTCCAGTACAACAGCGCAATCGGACCCTACAAGGGCGGACTCAGGTTCCACGCCAACGTCACGCTCGGAACACTCAAGTTCCTGGGATTCGAGCAGATCTTCAAGAACTCCCTCACAACCCTCCCGATGGGTGGCGGAAAAGGTGGTTCGGACTTCTCCCCCAGAGGAAAGTCCGATGCCGAGATCATGCGTTTCTGCCGTGCATTCATGACTGAGCTCGAGAAATATATCGGTCCCGATACCGACGTTCCCGCCGGAGACCTCGGAGTAGGCGGAAGGGAGATCGGTTATCTCTACGGCACATACCGCAAGATCCGCAACGAGAACACCGGCGTCCTTACAGGCAAGGGCTGGGGATGGGGCGGAAGCCGCGTCAGACCCGAGGCAACCGGTTTCGGTACCATGTACTTTGCAAACGAGATGCTCAATGAGCACAACGACGGCTTCAAGGGCAAGAGAGTCGCCATTTCCGGATTCGGCAACGTCGCCTGGGGTGCCGTCATGAAGGCAACACAGCTCGGCGCAAAGGTCGTCACTCTTTCCGGTCCTGACGGATACATCCTGGACGAGGAAGGAGTCAGCACTCCCGAGAAGATCGCCTACATGCTTGAGCTCAGGGCATCCAACATGGACGTCATCGAGCCGTACGCAAAGAAGTTCGGCGCCAAGTTCGTCAAGGGCAAGAAGCCTTGGGAAGTTCCCGTGGACATGGCATTCCCCTGCGCTCTCCAGAACGAGCTCAACGGCGATGATGCAAAGACCCTCATCAAGAACGGCGTGAAGTATGTCGTCGAGACATCCAACATGGGCTGCACGCCCGAGGCCATCGAGGCATTCCAGAAGGCCCGCATCCCGTTCGCACCCGGAAAGGCCGCAAACGCCGGTGGTGTCGCAGTCTCCGGTCTCGAGATGAGCCAGAACGCCGAGCACTACTTCTGGTCTGCAGAAGAGGTCGATGAGCGCCTGCACGTCATCATGAAGGACATCCACGATTCCTGCGTCAAGGAAGGAAGATGCGCCGACGGATACATCGATTACGTCAAGGGTGCAAACATCGCCGGCTTCAAGAAGGTCGCCGACGCCATGTGCCAGCAAGGATTCTGATTCAAATATACGGGTGTTTCCGTCGTTGCTGCGCTCGAGCCGTACAGCAAGTACTGTCTCTCGCTTGCGCCTAGGAAACCCCGCGTCTATTTGAATCATATTAAGCGGCAATTCCATCTGAGATTTCTGCGGCTTCCCTCAGAGCCTACCAGCAAGGTATGTCTCTTCGGGAACCCGCAGCCTCTCAGCGGACTTGGCGCTTAGCCATGGTTTTGAATCATATCGTCTATTTGAATCAGATTTGCAGGTGTGATTTACGACTGGCTGTTGCATTTTTATTGCAACAGCCAGTTTCTATTTGCTACTGTAAGTAGGAAAACGGAGGCCTAAGATGCATTACGAGCTTGATGAAACATGGATGCCTTTCTCTTCCCTTATGCTCAAGCATATCTACAATGTGCTCCTGATCTGTTCCGAGTATGACCGCTTCATGCTCGAGGAAGACGGACGTGTGGAGGAGGAGCTGTACAGGGAGTACACGTCCCTGGGTCTTTCAAACCCTCCGAAAATCACCCACACGAGCAGCGAGGAAGAGGCGCTTGAACTGCTGAAGTCGTTCAAGTATGACCTCGTCATATCCATGCTGGATCTGGGAAGCGACCGCGTTGAGAGCTTTGCACAGCAGGTCAAGGAGTTCGACCGCACGTTGCCTTTCATAGCGCTGTCTCCGTCTCCGGACCACCGCAAGGCCAAGATCCTCAAGGGCGAGAACTGCCCGTACATCGACTACATGTTCTACTGGCTCGGTGACCCGTCGGTGTTCCTGGCCATGGTCAAGCTCATAGAGGACAGCATCAACGTGGAGCACGACACCAACACGGCTGATGTCCAGGTAATCATATTCGTTGAGGATTCGGTCCGCTTCATATCGTCCTATCTTCCGCGCATGTACACGCTTCTGATCGAGCAGAACAGGGCCAGCATCAAGGAGGCCCTGAACGAGTGGGGAACCAGGCTGAGGATGCGCGGACGCCCCAAGGTACTGCTTGCAAGAAGCTACGACGAGGCCGTCAGGCTGTTCTTCCGCTACAAGCAGAACGTCCTGGGAGTCATAACTGACCTGACGTTCGATTCTCCGTTCGGAAGGGATCTTGCCGGTCAGCATCTGATAGAAGAGGTCCGCAAGGCCAGCCCCGACTGTCCGATCCTTCTTCAGTCCACGGACCAGAGGACTGGACGTGAGATTGCAGAGGACTACGGAACAGGTTTCTGCTGGAAGCTGTCTCCGGACCACTATGTGTATCTGGGGGAATACTTCAAGAACAACTACGACTTCGGATCTTTCAATGTCCGCAATCCCGAGACCTTGGAGGTGATTGCTTCGGTTTCCACCATGAAGGAACTTCAGGAAGAAATCCGCGTGATGCCTCTGGATTCGTTCATCTTCCACACAAGGCGCAACGACTTCTCCAGATGGCTGCGTGCGCAGTCGCTCTATCAGCTGGCCTCAAAGCTCAAGCCGATAACGCTCAAGGACGATGCCTCGAACGCCGAAGAGACCCAGAAGCTGATCTACAACACCATAAGGGAATACAGGAAGGAAAGGACCCGCGGTACCATTGCCGAGTTCAGGCGCGAAGCCTACGACGAGACCATCTTCTTTGCCAGAATGGGCAACGGATCATTGGGAGGAAAGGGCAGAGGCCTTGCCTTCATAGCCCTTGAGATGAAGGCTGCGGCCATGAGGAAGAAATATCCGGGAATCTATGTCTCCATCCCGAGGACCGTGGTCATTTCCACGGAGATATTCGACGAGTTCATAAAGCTCAACCGTTTCTGGCCGGGCGATTTCACCGACAAGGCGGATTCCGAGGTCCTCTCCATGTTCATCTCCGGCAGGATGCCCCGTGAGTTCGAGGAAGACCTGAAGAAGATCATCGAGGTCATCGAGGTGCCGATGTCCGTCAGATCATCTTCACTTCTGGAGGACAGCCATTACCAGCCGTTCGCCGGTGTTTACCAGACATGCATGATTCCCAACAAGGGAACTCCTGAAGAGAGGCTTTCCGACCTGGAGACTGCGGTCAAGACGGTCTGGGCTTCGACCTACTTCAAGATCGCACGCGAGTACCTCAGGCGTACAGGCCATGCCGTGGAAGAGGAGAAGATGGCCGTGATCCTGCAGCAGGTCACCGGATCGGACCACGGCGGATACTGGTTCCCGAACATCTCGGGAGTTGCAAGGTCCCTGGATTATTATCCTGTGGGAAGCCGCACGGCAGAGGACGGGATAGGAATGCTCGCGTTCGGAATGGGAAAGACAGTCGTGGACGAGGGCGACTGCTTCCGCTTCTGTCCTGCAAAGCCCAAGATTCCGGTCAGTTCCATGAACGGCAGGAGCTCGTCGCAGATGATGTTCTATGCCCTGGACACCGGCATGAAGTTCGACCCGTTCACCGATATGGACAACCTGGCTCATCTGGATCTGTCGAAGGCAGGCGAGTGGCCCCAGAGCATGAGGGGAATCTTCTCAGTGATGACGCCGGCAGGATATCTCTCCGAGAATGCCACAGACGAAGGCTTCCGCAGCCTGACTTTCAACGGAATCGTGAAGTATGACATGATCCCGCTGGCCAAGATCGTGGACGACGTCCTCAAGCTTGGCTCCCGCACGATGTCGGAGCCTGTGGAAATCGAGTTCGCAGTCAACATGGAGCATCCGGAATGGATAGACTTCTCGATCCTCCAGATCAGGCCGATCTCCGGCAACGACAGGTTCGAGGATGTGGACATCTCGGACAAGGAGATGGAGGACGCCGTCATTTCCTGCAGCAAGGTCATGGGAAACGGCAGGGTGGAGGGCATACGCGACATCGTGTGCGTGAAGCCTGAAGCTTTCAAACGTGCGGAAATGGTGGAGATGGCGCTTGAGCTCGAGAAGCTCAACGATTCCATCCAGGACCAGTACGTGCTGGTTGTGGCCGGACGTCTGGGATCTTCCGACAGCTGGCTGGGAATCCCGTGCTCATGGTCGCAGATATCCAAGGCCCACGTGATAATCGAGACCGGACTCGAGGAGATCCAGGCGGAGCCCAGCGAAGGCACGCACTTCTTCCAGAACATGACATCGCTGGGGTGCATCTACCTTTCCAACAATCCGAAGCTCGGGGACGGCAAGGTGGATTACCAGGCCATCTCAGCCCTCGATCACGTGGAGGATACCAAGCACTTCATGCACGTCAGGACTGCTCAGGATCTGCTTGTCAAGGCGGATGGACTTTCAGGAAAAGCGGTGGTGAATATCGCACCTGTTATGCTTTGATATCTGATATATACAAAACCTATATAAACACTACTGGTAGTGTGTAATTGGAAAAATAAACGCAATATCTATTGCATTGTCCACTACGCTATGTTAATCTAGGAAGCGTCGCCGGTCAGGCCGGCAACGCTTTTTCAGGTACGTATTTTTTACTAATCAGAAGTGAAAGCAGAACTATTCGGATGGAGATGCCCATGTCAGAGAAGAACAGCCTTAGTCCGCTCGGAAGAAAGATATTCCTGGACAGATACGCAGTGAAGGATGTCAGGAAGGAGACCCTTGCGGTCGGAGACCTCGTGGTTGCGGTGAGCAACAGCGTCACGGGACAGAGAGAGATAGGAAAAGTCACGGCAATCAACGGTGAGGAGGTCAAGGTGCTCCTTGATGACGGAAGGGACATCACCACAAAGAAAGAGAGCGTGGACAAGCCCCTGGAGACCGATCCTTCACAGATGCACAGGCGTGTGGCCAAGGGCATTGCAAAGCAGGAGAAGCCTGCCGTGCGCGACAAGTGGGAGAAGGAGTTCGAGTGGCTTCTGGAGGACTGGAAGTTCGTCCCCGGCGGAAGGATCCTCACGGGTGCCGGCACAGACCAGAACCTGACGTACTTCAACTGCTACGTGGTTCCGTCCCCCAAGGATTCCAGAAGCGGAATCATGAAGAGCCTGGGCCACATGACGGAGATCATGAGCCGCGGCGGCGGAGTGGGTATGAACCTCTCTTCCCTCAGGGGAAGATATGCATACGTCAAGGGCGTCAACGGACGTTCTTCCGGTGCGGTATCCTGGGGCGGCCTGTTCAGCTTCGTGACGGGACTGATAGAGCAGGGCGGATCACGCCGCGGAGCCCTGATGCTGATTCTGGACATCTGGCATCCGGACATCATGGATTTCATCAACGTCAAGCGTGATCTGTCCAAGATAGTCAACGCAAACATCAGCGTAGGAATCACCGATGATTTCATGGACGCCGTCAAGAACGACAGGGAGTGGACTACGGTATTCCCCGACACGTCCGATCCCGACTACAACGAGAAGTGGGACGGAGACCTCACCGCGTGGAAGAACATGGGCAAGAAGGTCATCCCGTACAGGACCTATAAGGCACGCGATGTCTGGAATGCCATCATCGAGAGTGCATGGGCCTGCGCCGAGCCCGGAGTGTTCTTCGTGGACCGCTACAACAAGATGTCCAACTCCTGGTACTACTGCACCATCCGATGTACGAACCCGTGCGGAGAGCAGGGTCTTCCGCCGTGGGGAGTGTGCAACCTCGGCTCCATCAACCTTTCCAAGTTCGTCGGCAACAAGCAGGTGTTCTGGGATGATCTGGGCCATGCCGTCAGGACGGCCGTGCGCTTTCTGGATGATGTCATAGACGACACTCCGTACTTCTTCGAGGAGAACCGCGAGCGCCAGCAGTCCGAGCGCCGCGTGGGAATGGGAACGATGGGTCTTGCCGACATGCTCATCAAGATGGAACTGGCATACGGAAGCGACGAGAGCCTTGAGTTCATCGACAGGCTGTACAGGTTCATCGCCTGTGAGGCCTACATGGCAAGTTCCGAGATTGCCAAGGAGAAGGGTTCCTTCAGGTTCTTCGATGCCGACAAGCTGCTTCAGAGCGGCTTCATGAAGGGCATGCCCCAGGATGTACGCGAGGCGGTGAGGAAGAACGGACTCAGGAACGTCACCCTCCTGACCCAGGCCCCCACAGGCACGACCGGAACTATGGTGGGAACATCCACCGGAATCGAACCCTACTACTTCTGGGAGTGGGAGAGAGTGGGCAGGATGGGCTCCAACATCGAGCGTGTCGCCATCTATGACGAATGGGTGAAGGCACATCCCGGGCAGGACAAGCCTTCGTATTTCGTCTCGGCCATGGATCTGGCTCCGGAAGGACATGTAAAGGTCCAGGCCGCAATCCAGAGATGGGTGGATTCCTCGATCTCGAAGACCGGAAACACCCCGCGTGACTACACCGTGGAGCAGACGGCCAAGCTCTATGAGCTTCTGTATGACCTGGGCTGCAAGGGCGGAACCACATACCGCGACGGTTCCAGGGACACACAGGTCCTGAAGGCCAAGGAAGATTCAAAGAAGGATGAAGAGGCAAGGAAAAAAGCCGAAAAGGCAGCCTCGGAGATCGATGCCCTCAAGGCAGAGAACGAGGAACTCAAGGCCCGCATAGCGGCTCTCGAGACCTCCGGAAAACAGGCTCTCAAGGCCCGCAGCCGCAGCAACGTCATGCGCGGAACTACGTACAAGAAGAGCACGCCCATCGGAACGGCCTATATCACCGTCAACTCCGACAACGACAACTACGAGAACCCGTTCGAGGTCTTCATCAATGTGGCCAAGGTCGGAACAAGCGTAGCTGCCGATGCCGAGGGTCTTGCAAGACTGATATCCCTGATCCTGAGGATGCCGTCTCCTTATTCACCCAAGCAGCGTGCTCAGGCCATCATCAACCAGCTCAAGGGCATCGGCTCCGGTCAGAGCACGGGATTCGGAAAGAACCGCGTCATGAGTCTGGCAGATGCAGTGGCAATGGTTCTTGAGGAGCATATCGGAACCCAGAGCCAGTCCACGATAGAGTCCACCAAGCTTACTGACGAGGGAGAGGAAGAGGAGAACAGCCAGCCGGAGCTTATCTCAAGCGATTACGTGACCACCAAGGCTCCTCTGGCAAACGGCATTACACGCGACATCTGCCCGGTGTGCGGAAACGCCACGTTCGTGAAGATAGAGGGCTGTCAGAAGTGTCTCAGCTGCGGATACAGCAAGTGCTGAAACAGCTTCGGAAGACATGAAAAAGGGGTCTGATGCAGGAATGCACCGGACCCCTTTTTTATTCAGTGATGATGATCACTTCTTGAACCTGTCGGTCAGATTCTGGATCATCTTCATTGTGTCGTTGTCGATCTGGAGTATGCCGGAGAGCCTCTGGCCCTTGAGGTCATACTTGTCCGAACTGCTGTCGTAGTAGTCGTTCAGGGTGTCCCAAGAAATATCGTTGAATGCGCTCATGGCGTCGTCGAAGGCCTTGGCCTGCGTGCTGTTGAGTCCCATCAGGATTCCGAAGGCATAGTAGTGCGGGCCGTAGTCGAAGTCCCAGTCGCCGAAGAGGTTTTCCCAGTCGATGCCGGCC
>JAJBWA010000073.1:0-9939 GCA_031935845.1 bacterium
ATCGTCCCTTTTGCCTCCCAAAAGTCATTTGGGGACGACTCACACGCCTATAAAGCTCCCAAAAAGGCAGTTATAGGCGAAAAACTCGCCTCTAATTACAAAAAAAACGGGTTTATAGGCGTGTTCACCGGTTCCCGGTCAGTTGATTTCTCCGATAACCCTTCATTTTGGGCTTTCATAGGATACTTTTCTACTATAAGTGCCATTTTTGAGGCTTCTGCGGAGTTTTCAGATGCAGGGTTATGCCATGAACGAGACTCGAACTCGTACGCCTTTGCAGGCAGGGGATTTTAAGTCCCCGGTGTCTACCATTCCACCATCATGGCTAAGATTCGTGTGTAAAAGGAATTATTCCTGCTCGTCCACCACCTCGCTTGAGGATATGAGCTTGGCGTTCGTCTTGCCCGGCAGGATCTTCTTCCAGAAGGCCTGCGTGCCGGTGTAGGTCTTGGCGAACTCGTCCTCGCTCTCCTTGAGCGCGCTCTGCCAGGCTGCGCCGAAGCCCGGGCTGTTGATTGTCAGCCTGTCCACGGCCTGCTGGTAGATGTGCAACCTCTGCACCTCCGCCCTGCCCGGCTTCTGGGAAAGGTTCGCATTGGTGATGCGCAGGTTCTCGTTGGCCTTCTTGAGCTCCTCGTTCTCAGCCCTGAGCTTGTTCAGGCCCTCGCTCTCGATGTCCATCCTGTCTGCGAGCATGTGCTTGAGGCGTGAAATTTCAGTCTTGGATTTCTTCTCCGCATCGCTGCGGCCGATCTTCTGCCAGATGTATACGATCAATGCTATGACAAGGCCTACTCCGAAGCCGATAAGCAGATCTTTGAAATTCATGTCCATTCCCTCCTTGGAAAGAGAATCCGTACCTTACCTATAATACTATCGAAAACCCCTTTGGGCAAGGAAACATCAAAAAGACTGATGAATTATCCAAACGCGTCCTGCTATCATGAAATCATCCGGAGGCGCTCATGAAACTCATCATTATCGGAGGCACAGGCAATATCAGCCGCGAGATCACAAGACAGGCCGCGGAGGCCGGTCACGACGTCACCATCTTCAACCGCGGCACACGGACCGATGCCATAACGCCAGCCGGTGTCAGGGTCATAACCGGTGACAGACGCAATCCCGGCGAGCTGAAGGAAAAACTCGGCCGCATCAAGGCCGATGCCGTCATCGACATGATAAGCTTCAACGCAGCCGATGCCCGGACCACGATGGACATCTTCGACGGCAAGACCGAGCACATCGTATTCACCTCCAGCGTGGCAGCCTACAACCAGCCGGCGCGCCACATCCCCATCAGGGAGGAGTATGAAACCCTGCGCACGGAGGCCACGTTCCCCTATGGATTAGAAAAAGCCAACATGGAGCGATACCTGAACGCGCTGGAAAAGAAGTCAGACGTGACCATCATCAGGCCGTCGCTGACGTTCGGAATCGGATGCAGCAACATCGGCGTGATGAGGCAGAACGCCAACATCGCCAGGCGCATCAGGGAAGGAAAGCCCCTGCTGATGTTCGGCGACGGCACCAATCCGTGGACATTCACGTTCGCACCGGACTTGGCAAATGCCTACATCAAGAGCCTGCTGAATCAGAACACGTACGGGAAGGCATTCCATGTCACATCGGGTTTCATGAACATCTGGGACGATCTGTATACCACAGTGGGCGAGCTTGTGGGAAAGAAGCCGGAGATCGTGCACGCATCCACGGAGCTGCTCTACCGTATGGACAGTGCCACATTCGGCCACATCGAGATGGAGAAGAAGTACTGCGGAGTATTTGACTGCTCCAGCTTCAGGCAGGCCGTGCCCGAGTGGAAGCCGCAGTATGACCTGAAGAAAGGCATGACCATGATCTACCGCTGGTGGGAGAGCATGGGCTTCCCGTTCGATGAAACAAAAGACGCCCTCGAGACCCGCCTCTGCAGCATGATCACATCACAGTTCACCTTATGAAGTGGGTGGGGTTCCAGGGTTCCTTTTCGGGGAGGCCGTACTTCTCCTTGCCCAGGGCGATGCTCTTGATGAGGAACGCCATGTTGCGGGCAAGGACGCGCATGGTCTGAAGGCCCTCGGCATCCTGCGAGGCCTCACCGGCAACGCGGCCGTGGACGCTGTTCCAGTACTGGCTGGAGGCAACGGGCATGCCGCAGATGGTGAAGTACTTGTTCAGCTCGTCGAACGTGGCAGAGCATCCGCCTCTTCTGGCGACTGCCACGGCAGCGCCCACCTTCATGGTCTTGTCGTACTTGGCGCTCTGGAACAGCCTGTCCAGAAACGAGATCAGCGTGCCGTTGGCCGATGCATAGTAGACGGGCGATGCTACCACAAGTCCGTCGGCGTCCTTCAGCTTGGCCGCCGCTTCGTTGACGGCGTCATCGAAGACGCACTTTCCGGCCTTTGCGCATGCGCCGCATGCCATGCATCCGCGGATGGCCTTGTTGCCTATCTGCATGACCTCGGCCTCTATACCTTCAGCCTCGAAAACCTTCACCATCTCGTCAAGCGCGATAGATGTGTTGCCGCCCTTCCTGGGGCTTCCGTTGATAAGCAGAACCTTCATTTCTCCCCTCCGTTATTTGATCAGATCCTTGATTACTTCACCTGCCAGCATCAGCCCGGCCACCGACGGCACGAAGGCCACGCTGCCGGGGGCATGGCGCGAGCCGTCCTGCACAACTGCGTTGACCGGCTCCTCCGTAGAGAACACGCACTTGAGGTGTTGTAAGCCGCGCTTACGAAGTTCCGTGCGCATCACGCGCGCCAGCGGGCAGACCGATGTCTTGGATATATCGGCCACCTGAAGCTTTGACGGATCAAGCTTGTTGCCGGTTCCCATGGAACTGATTACAGGTACGCCGATTGCCTGAGCACGTACTATTAGCTCGATTTTTGCAGTAATTGTGTCTATGCAGTCCACTATATAGTCATAAGCAGACAAATCAATTGAATCCGCCGTCTCAGGCAGGTAGAACATCTTGTGGCCCGTCACCACGCAAGCAGGATTGATGTCCAGGATGCGCTGTATTGCGGCATCGACCTTGCTCATGCCCACTGTGGAGTGTAAGGCATAGAGCTGTCGGTTGAGGTTGGACAGGCTGATCACGTCATTGTCCACAAGGTCCAGGTGACCCACGCCCGTGCGCGCCAGGGCCTCCACGGCATAGCCGCCCACACCGCCGAGTCCGAAGACTATCACGCGGGATGCGGCAAGCTTTTCAACCGCGGCGTCTCCCAGCAGCAACGCTGTCCTGGAGAACTGCTCATCCTTCACAGGCGGCCTCCATGTTCCTGAAGATCAGGTCCCAGACCTCGGGATCCTGCTCGGTCATGCGCAGGAAGTCGCGGCCGTCCATGTAGGCCTTCTTCTGCTCGAATGTCTTCAGCGTTTTGTTCTTCACCATGCTCTCGTACTCGGCAAATGAATCGCGCAGGTACAGGACGGCATCGGTTGTGTAGTTTGGGTTGTGGAACTTGCCGCTGGTCTCATAGTAAGCCACATTAGGATTGTCCACGTGACTGCGGACATACTCCAGGCCCGTGCTGAAGGCGGCCATGTTGTCGTCCGTTGAATGGAGGATCAGGCAGCGCACCGGCGTATTCTTGAACGCATCCACGCTGCAGGCGTCCGCGTATTCGGGATTGGTCTTGCGCTCGTGGCGGATGATTGCGTTCTTGATGGGCTTCATCTTTCCGCCGAAGCCGGCGTCGGAGAATGTGTCGATGCTGGCAAAGGATGAGATGACGGTTACGGACACCACATTCTTCTGCCTGAAGTTGAGTATGTTTCCCGCAGCGAATCCGCCCCAGGAGTGGCCAATGATGTGCAGCCTACGCTCACGTAGATCAGCCTCGCCCGCCAGCCAGTCCATGCAGCTGACGAGGTCGTTTATGGACTCGGAAAGGCCCCTGATGTCAGGGCCGTCGGACTCCCAGCAACCCACGTTGTCGTAGGCCAGGACCTCGTAGCCTTTGCGGCAGATGGTCTCGATCTCGCGCATGTAGGACCTGTGGCCGCCGCCCATGCCGTGGCAGAAGATCACGAGCTCGTCCTTGTGTGCACCCTGCGCGAACTGAGGCGGATATGAATAGATATAACCCCTCACGGCGATATCTTGCGGCGTGCTGAACTGGATCCTGCGCGCTTCCATGCCGGGGAAATCCCGGTATGAGAAATAGTGGATGATGTGGTCGTCGTCATAACGCTTGACGAAGGCTTTCTTGTATATCAGCGTGGCGATGCTCATTTTCCGGCTCCCGTGCCATAGAGGCACTCGCATGACTTCCTGTAGTCATGGAAGATGCGGTCCCTGTCCATGGTCAGATACTGTCCGTTCTCGTACAGGATCTTTCCGTCCACCATTGTCATCACGACATCGCTTCCCTGCGCCGAATAACAGATCAGCGCCGGGGTATCGTTGTCCGGGATCATGTGCGGGGCATCCAGATTCAGGGCAATTATGTCGGCGCACTTGCCCACTTCCAGGCTTCCGGTGTCCGGCCTGCCCTGCGCCCTGGCTCCGTTGACCGTGGCCATCCTGATGACGTCCTCGGGCTTCATGATTGTCGGGTCCGTGCGGTAGCCGTTGTGGATGACCGATGCCAGGTGCATCTCCTCGAACATGTTGACGTTGTTGTTGCTTGCGCTTCCGTCAGTTCCAAGGCCTACGTTCAAGCCCATGTCCAGCATCTTCTGCACCGGTGCGAATCCGCTTCCAAGCTTCATGTTGCTTGACGGATTATGCACCGCCGTCACACCCTTTGCCTTCATCAGCGCAATGTCATCGTCCGTGACCCACACGCAGTGTGCGGCATAGGTGGGGATGTTGAAGTAGCCGAGCTTTGCAAACCACTGCGCCGGCGTAATCCCGCGCTTGGCCACGCACTCGTCGTGCTCTTTCTTAGTCTCGGAAAGATGGATGTGGAGCCTGCCGCCCAGCTCCTGTACTTCCTTTCCCCAGAGTTCGGCAATCCTGTCGTTGATCGTGTACTCTGCATGGACAGACCAGTCCACGTGCAGGCGGCCGTCGTAGGCGTTGTCGAAGTTTTTCTTGAACTCAATTGCCTCCACTCTGTTCTGGTATGTCTTGTAGTCGGTGTTCTCGTCTCCGCCCATCATGACGCGGCAGAGGTCGGCCTTGATGCCGCTTTCGCCTATCACGCGCTGGGTGATCATCGGCATGATGTACATGTCGGAAAAGCTCGTGGTGCCGCTTGCCAGCATCTCCAGGATCACCATCTCCATGCCGGAGGTAAAATCCTCGGGGCGCATCTTTCCCTCAAGCGGCCAGACCATATGCAGCCAGTCCATCAGCGGGAGGTCGTTTCCTAAGCCCTTGAGCAGGTTCATGGCGCTGTGCGCATGGCCGTTGACCAGGCCGGGCATCAGCAGCCTGTCGTGCATGTCCTTGACCGTGTCATAGGAAGACGATGGCCTGTCTTTGCCGATATAATCGATTTTTGAGCCTGATACCCCAAGATATGCGCCATCGAGCACCTTGAAGGCACCGTTTTCGGTAGCCAGAATCTTTGCGTTCTTGAACAGTATGGACATATGCACCTCCGCCTGTAACCGGACTGCGTTCAAGTGCAGACCGCGTGTAATTATATATCAATACATGCTCCCGAAACAATTGCCACAAAACCCTCCAGCGGGTATATTCAAAGGGATATCCAAAGATATATTCACATAAGTGGGATAGAAAGCAGATGATCCGGACACTACTGAAACACATAGGACAGTACAGGAAGTATGCCATACTGACCCCCGTGCTCACCGCATGCGAGGTGCTTATGGAAATCCTCATCCCGTACGTCACGGCGATGATTATCGACAAGGGAATCTCGCAGGGCAACATGGCCAACATCTTCCTCTACGGAGGAATCATGGTGGTGCTGGCCTTCATAAGCCTGTTCTTCGGCGTCAAGGCCGGAAAGACGGCGGCCGTGGCATCCACGGGATTCTCCACCAACCTGCGCGACGCGATGTACACCAACATCCAGAGCTTCTCGTTCAGCAACATCGACAAGTTCACCTCCGCAGGCCTTGTGACCAGGATGACCACCGACATCACCAGCATCCAGAACGCCTTCCAGATGGTCATGCGCATTGCCGTCAGGGCCCCGCTGATGCTGATCCTGAGCATGATCATGTGCTTCATGATCAACGTCAGGCTCACGCTGATCTTCCTTGCGGGCCTGGTGATCCTGGGCATCGGTCTTTTCACCATCATGAGGATGGTCACGCCGGTGTTCAAGAAGATGTTCGAGAAGTACGACGAGTTCAACGCCAGCGTGCAGGAGAACGTCACCGGCATCCGCGTGGTCAAGGCATTTGTGCGCGAGGACTTCGAGAAGGAGAAGTTCGGCAAGGCCGCATGGCAGATCTACAGGATGTCCGTCAAGGCCGAGAGCATCATCGCCGTCAACGGCGCCCTGATGATGAGCGTGGTCTACGGCACCATGATCCTGCTCTCATGGTTCGGCGCCCACTTCATCGTTGCGGGCCAGATGACCACGGGAAACCTCACATCGCTTTTCAGCTACGTCATCAGCATGCTGATGTCGCTGATGATGGTCAGCATGATATTCGTCATGCTCACCATGAGCCTTGCCGCGGCAAGGAGAATCACGGAAGTACTTGAGGAGAAGCCCGACCTCACCAACCCCGAGAACCCCGTCATGGAGGTCAGGAACGGTTCCATAGACTTCAATAAGGTCGATTTCGCGTACAGAAGCGGTACCGGCGAGGACACGCTGCATGACATCGACCTTCACATAAAGAGCGGCGAAACCATAGGAATCATCGGCGCCACCGGAAGCGGAAAGACCACGCTGGTGAACCTGATAAGCCGCCTGTACGACGTCACGGACGGCTCGGTTGAAGTCGGCGGCGTGGATGTTCGCAAGTATGACATGGAAGTCCTGCGCAACCAGGTTTCCGTGGTTCTCCAGAAGAACGAGCTCTTCAGCGGCACCATTCTGGACAACCTGCGCTGGGGCAACGAACAGGCCACCGAGGACCAGTGCCGCGAGGCCTGCCGCCTTGCCTGCGCCGACGAGTTCATCGAGCAGATGCCGGACAAGTACAATACCTGGATCGAACAGGGCGGCACAAATGTATCCGGCGGCCAGAAGCAGAGGCTGTGCATCGCGCGCGCCCTACTCAAGAAGCCCAAGGTACTGATCCTGGACGATTCCACCAGCGCCGTGGATACCGCAACGGACGCCCGCATCCGTGCCGCTTTCCGAAACGATATCCCGGATACTACAAAACTGATAATTTCACAGCGTATCTCCAGCGTTCAGGATGCCGACAGGATCATCGTCCTGGAAAACGGCGCCGTGGACGGATTCGATACGCACGAGAACCTGCTGAAGACCAACGAGATCTACAGGGAAATCTGCGAGGTCCAGATGCACAGCAGCGGCGACTTCGACGAGAAGATAAACGGATGAGGAGGACGGTATGAGCGACAACAAGGATTTCAAGAACCAGCAGCGCCCCGAGCGTCCGCCCAGAGGGATGATGGTCAAGCCCCAGAAGGGCACCTTCACGCCCATAATCCGCGTGATGAAGTACGTACTCAAGGAGTACAAGTTCCAGTTCCTGATCGTGATACTGTGCATCGTGGCATCGGCTCTGGCCACATTGACCATGACGCTGTTCACCAGGACGCTGATACACACATACATCCTGCCGCTGATCGGCGAACTCACACCGGACTTCTCTCCCCTGGCCGCCCGCCTGTTCAGGCTGGGCATCATCATGGCCGTGGGCGTGCTGTGCAACTACGGCATGAACAGGATTGTGGGGTCCGTGATCCAGGGAAGCCTCAGGCGCCTGCGTGTGGAGCTGTTCGACAAGATGGAGAGCCTTCCGCTGAAGTACTTCGACACCCACTCGCGCGGCGACATCATGAGCGTCTACACCAACGACATCGACACGCTGCGTCAGGTCATCAGCCAGAGCATCCCGCAGCTGATAAGCTCGTCCATCACGCTGGTGTCCACGTTCGTCAGCATGCTCGTGCTGAACATCCCTCTTTCCATCCTCTCCGTGCTGATGGTCTTCATCAGCCTGCGCGTGACGGCAAAGCTCAGCGCCATCTCCGGCAAGTACTTCGGCGAGCGCCAGCAGGACCTCGGAGCCGTCAACGGCTACATCGAGGAGATGATGCAGGGCCAGAAGGTCGTCAAGGTCTTCTGCCACGAGGAAAAGAGCATAGAGGAGTTCCAGAAGCTCTACCACAAGCTGTGTGAGAGCTCCAAGAACGCCAACTCAATAGTCAACATAATCATGCCCGTCAACGGCAACCTGGGCAACATCAGCTACGTGCTCATCGCCATCCTTGGCGCGGTGCTGGCCCTCAAGGGCTTCACCGGCCTCACGCTGGGCGGTCTGGTCACGTTCCTGACCCTGAACCGCAACTTCTCCATGCCCATCACGCAGGTGAGCCAGCAGTTCTCCAGCATCGTCATGGCCAGCGCCGGAGCACGCCGCGTGTTCGACATGATGGACCAGCAGCCCGAGGACGACAACGGCTACGTGGAGCTGGTACGCGCCAAGATCGATGACGCAGGAAACATCACCGAGACCACCGAGCAGACCAACCTCTGGGCCTGGAAGCACCCGCATCAGGCAGACGGCACCGTCACCTACAAGCGTCTCGAGGGCGCGGTTACGTTCGATGGCGTCGATTTCGGCTATGTTCCCGAGAAAATGGTTCTTCATGACATCAAGATGTACGCCAACCCGGGCCAGAAGCTTGCATTCGTCGGCAGCACGGGCGCCGGAAAGACCACCGTCACCAACCTGATCAACCGCTTCTACGATATCCAGGACGGCAAGATCCGCTTTGACGAGATCAACGTCAACAAGATCAAGAAAGCCGACCTCAGGCGCTCTCTGGGCATGGTCCTCCAGGAAACCCACCTCTTCACCGGCACCGTGATGGACAACATCCGCTACGGCCGTCTGGACGCCACGGACGATGAGTGCATCGAGGCTGCAAGGCTTGCCAACGCCGACGGCTTCATCCGCCGCCTGCCCAACGGCTACGATACAGTCCTGCGCAACGACGGTGCCAACCTCAGCCAGGGCCAGAGACAGCTGATTGCAATTGCCAGAGCCGCTGTGGCAAATCCCCCTGCCCTGATTCTCGATGAGGCAACATCCTCCATCGACACCAGGACCGAGGTTCTTGTGCAGCGCGGCATGGATGCCCTGATGAACGGTAGGACAAGCTTCGTCATAGCCCACAGGCTGTCAACGGTCAAGAACGCCGACTGCATCATGGTCATGGAGCAGGGCCGCATCATCGAGCGCGGCTCGCACGAGGAGCTTCTTGCCCAGAAGGGCCGCTACTACCAGCTCTACACGGGAAAGAAGGCAGAATGATGTTCTACAATCCCGAACTTCATGATGACGAGATAAGGCTTATCCTGCGCGAGACCTCCGAAGCCGACCCGGTGAAAAACCATGTCCCCGCATACAAGTACGACATCACCCTGCCCGACGGTACGGTGGCCGGCCGCATCAGCTTCCGCGCAGGTCACAACAGGCTCACATGGTACGGCGGTAACATCGGCTACGAGGTTGACGAGCCCTTCCGCGGCCACCGCTATGCAGCAAAGGCATGCAGGCTTCTTTACGAGCTTGCCATCATGCATGACATGGACTACGTGACCATAACGTGCAATCCGGACAATGCGGCATCTGACCGCACAATCCGCCTTGCCGGCGGCATGTTCATTGAAGAGACGGATGTCCCCGAGGACACCGAGCAGTATCAGCGCGGCTCCAGAAGAGTGCGTATCTACAAGATCCTCCTTCACGACATCAGGCACCTCTTTGACCTGGACAGAAAGGATTACAAGGACACCGATCCCATCCGCAACAGGCACTCCGTCCGCGGCATAATCATCCGTGACG
>JAJBWA010000074.1:0-9409 GCA_031935845.1 bacterium
ATCCTCCAGGGATTCTATGGCCTCGCCTACGGAAATGCTCAGCGTCTCGGCACCCACGGGGCCGCCGCCGTAGAACTCGATTATGGTACGCAGGATGTTGCGGTCCTGGTCCTCAAGGCCGTTGAGGTCAATACCCAGATTCTTGATGCTGCTGTTTACCACATCAGGAGTTATCACTCCGTTGGACTTTACTTCCGCAAAGTCCCTGAAGCGTCTGAGGAGCCTGTTGGCAATCCTGGGAGTTCCCCTTGAACACTTTGCAAGAAGCGTCACCGCCTCATCCTCTATGGGCACGTTGATCAGGGAAGCACTCCTCTTGATTATCTGTCCAAGCTCCTGTTCGTTGTAGAACTCGATGCGGCAGTTTATGCCGAATCTAGTCTGAAGCGGAGAGCTGACCATACCGGCCTTTGTGGTGGCACCGATGAGCGTGAAATGGGGAATGGGTATCCTCATTGTCCTTGCGCTGGGACCCTGCCCTATGACCCAGTCTATCTCGAAGTCCTCCATGGCGATGTACAGCATCTCCTCAAGCGCCGGCTTGAGGCGGTGGATCTCATCGATGAAGAACACCGAGTTTTCGGTTACATTGGTCAGGATTCCTGCAAGATCCTTGGGCTTGTCCAGTGCCGGAGCGCTGGTCATGCGGATCTCGGATCCCATCTCGTTGGCCACAATTGAGGCCAGCGTGGTCTTTCCGAGTCCCGGAGGACCTATCAGGAATACATGGTCCAGGGCCTCGCCTCTCTCACGGGCAGCCGTGATGAAGACACCGAGGTTCTCCTTGATCTTCTTCTGTCCCTGGAAGTCCTTGAGGAACTTGGGCCTGAGGATGTTCTCCTGCGCATCGGTATCCGCCTCCTGCGCTGAAGTGCTCATTATCGATGTACTCTGAAGGAAATCCACATCATCCATATCAGCTGAGTCCTACCACCGCACTGCGGAAAAGCCATTCTTCGACGGCACTCTGACTGTTGGAGGCCACGTACTGTTCATTGTCCTTGAGAAGCTGTGCTATGGTCTCATGGACCTTCTTCTTGTCATAGCCCATCTCCACAAGGGCATCGATTATATCCTGATACTTCTTGGAGTTACCTGTTGCCACGTTCTGGGGCTTTGCAGCCTCCTGGGTGAACACCAGAGTATCGCGCAGCGCCAGGATGATCTTCTGTGAAGTCTTTGCTCCAAGACCGGGAATGCGGGAAAGAAAGTTGACGTCGCTCTGGTCCAGAGCTGCAATGAAATCGCGTACACGCACACCGGACAGGATCTTCATTGCCTGTCTGGGGCCGATTCCGTTGACCTTGATCAGCTCAAGGAACAGACGTCTTTCATCCTCGTCGGAGAAGCCGAACAGCGTCATGCCGTCCTCGCGGTGCTGCAGCCATGCCAGAAGCCTGACGTTGCTGCGGTCAGCGCCCTGGAGGTTGGAAAGCCTTGTAGCCGTCTGAGACGAGATGACGAGCTCATACTCTATGCTTCCGCCCAAAATGACCGCACTCTGTGCGTTCACGCATACAAGCTGTCCGATAATTGCATTTATCATCTGAACTTCCCCGTCGTCGAATTCGTATTGCAGTAGCACACGGCCGCCGCAAGTGCATCGGCCGCATGGTCCGGCCTGGGAATCTTGTCCAGCTTGAGCAGTATCCTGCACATCTCCTGGACCTGTTTCTTCTCGGCCTTTCCGTAACCCGTTATGGCGATCTTTATCTGAAGCGGCGTGAACATGGCAACCGGGACATCAAGCCTGTAGGCAGAATAAGTGATTGCCCCGATGACCTTGGCAACTCCGATTGCGGAGGCCTCGTTCTTGGCAAAGAAGATGTCCTCCATGGAAATCTGCTTCACGTCATACTTCTGTGCTATCTGGCTCACGCTCTCGGCGATCACTGCAATCCTGTGCTCCAGTTTGTCGTCCGGATCAGTGTTGATCACGCCATAACAAACAGGCTGGAACCTCTGTCCTGCAAAATCGACAATGCCCCAGCCCGTGTTAGCGATTCCTGGATCAATACCCAGAACCAGCATATCAGTTACTCTTCATCAAAATCGTCCGGCAGCTCCAGGTTGGTGGCTACGCTCTGGACATCATCAAGATCCTCAAGGCGCTCGACGATGTTCATGACCTTCTGAGCCTTCTCCTTGTCCAGAGTGACCGTCTGGTCGGCGATCCTGCTGACATCAGCGCTGTCCTGCTCGAAACCTGCAGCCTGCATGGCCTCGAGGACTGATCCGAAATCTGCGGGTGATGTGGTGACCTCGATGACTCCGTCCTCGTTGGTGACATCCTCTGCTCCGTTCTCCAGAGCGGCGTTGAAGATCTCCTCCTCGGAATACTTGGAAGCGTCATACGTGATCACACCCTTTGTCTGGAACATGTATGAGACACAACCGGATGATCCGAGAGATCCGCCGAGCTTTGTCAGAGTGCTTCTGACATCGGCAGCCGTCCTGTTCTTGTTATCTGTCAGTGTGTCGACGATGATGGCGACTCCGCCAGGGGCATAACCCTCATAAACCAGCTCCATGAAGACTGCATTGCCCATCTCTCCGGAACCCTTCTTGATGGCTCTCTCGATGTTGTCCTTGGGCATGTTCTCTGCTCTTGCCTTGAGAATGGCAGTCCTGAGTGCCGCGTTCATATCGGGATCCGCACCGCCCATTCTTGCTGCGACGCTGATCTCCTTGATGAGTTTCGTGAACTTCTGACCGCGCTTCTGGTCAGCAATCCCCTTCTTGTGCTTAATGGTTGCCCATTTACTGTGACCTGACATTATTCACCTCTGTGATTATATAAAAGAATACCCGTCAAATTTACCATGCCTGCATTTTTACTGTCAATACAGGCGGTCCAACAATGTCAGCGCAGCGGCGTCGGCGGTCATCAGGCCTTCGTCATCAGGAACGATGAAATCACCGTTTTCATGAAAGCCCGGCAGATTGGCGCAGAGTTCGGAAACAATGTCCCGTTCCCACGTCATTCCTGCATATTCCGCAGCTCTCCTGACATCCAGGCCCCCTTTGTATCTCAGGCCCATCAGCACGAGCTCCTCGCAGGCCTCCCTGCGTGTCAGCCTTTCGTATAGAGCACCTTCAAACGGAGAAGCAGCCACGTAGTCGTTTACGGATGCAGGAAAGTTGATGCGCGTCACGTTGCCGTCCCTGTCGAATGCCGTCGATGCCGCACCCGGACCAAGCCCCAGATAGGGTCTGTAAGCCCAGTACCTGCAGTTGTGCCCACACCTCTTGCCGGGCCGTGCGAAATTGGATACTTCATAGTGCTCGAATCCCAGGTTTTCAAGGTAATCCCAGACACGTCCAAGGATCTCATACTGCTCATCGGAATCGGGAAGCACAGGAGCCCTCTTGTAGAGCGGCGTACCCTCCTCAAGCGTCAGCGCGTAGACGCTCAGATGGTCAGGTCCGTACTCTTCAGAGATTCTCCTTACATCACCAAGCTCATCATGCCAGGTTCCCAGGCAGGTAATCAGATCGTAGTTGATGTCGCAACCTGTCTCCGAACGTAGCTTCCGGGACAGGTCCATGCCGTGTAATGTCTGTTCCAGATTGGAATTGCGTCCCAGATACTCCAGGGCTTTGGGGTCCAGGCTCTGCACTCCCATGGAAAGACGCGTGAAGTACTTTCCGAAAAGCGGGAAGAAATCTTCCGTCAGGCTCTCCGGATTCATCTCCGTGCTGAACTCCGCAGGCCTTCCGTTGCGGCATACGGCCTGTGCCAACCTTCCCAGCCTCTCCGGTCCCAGACATCCGGGATTGCCTCCGCCTATGAAGGCGGTGGCGAACGGCTTTCCGTCCATCGCCTCATTCACTGCATCTATTTCCGCCAGAAGACGTTGCGTGTAGGCGTCCATCAGAGTGTCCGTGCATCCGGGAACCGAATAGAAAGCACAGTAAGCGCACTTGGAGACACAGAAAGGAACGTGGATGTAGAGTGAAAGATCCTTTGAGAAATCGAAACAGCCGGTCATCGGGCTCACTGTCCGAGAAGAGATCCCATCCTGCCCAGCGGCCAGACGCGGAACACGACCTTGCCGTTTACGTCATCGGCACTAACGGGACCGAAATAGCGGCCGTCCTGTGAGTTGTCGCGGTTGTCGCCCAGCGGCAGGACATGGCCTTCCGGAACATAGACGCCTGTGGTGTATTTCGCCGCTGTGCTGCGGGCCTGCATGTCGAACGGATCTGCCATGGTCTGCCCTATTGCAGTCTGCTTGTTGTACTCGTACAGGTCTGTGAACGATGCCTCGGTATCGATTGCCTTGTAGGCACTCACAAGGTCCTTGGGCATGTTGCTTGTGGAGACTCCTGCCTGGGACAGGCCGTTGATGCGGCCCATGGCATTGTATCCGGTGTATGTCTCCTGTTCTATGGACCTGTGCGGAGCCGTGACCAGGCCGTTCTGTTCGCGGAAATCGGACTCAAGTACGAACTCACCTGTGCCCGCGGCCTTGATGTAGGCGTTTCCGTTGACGAACGTAAAGGTATCGCCGGCCTCGCCTGCACATCTCTTGACCAGCAGCTTCTCACGCATGTTGCCCTGCTCGTCCACATCGATGTTGACCAGCGAGAACGTAATCATGTAGAGCACCTGGCTGAATATGTTGAAGAACGGCCCCTTGCTCTCGTACTGCGGGTTGTAGAACGTGATTATCTCATCGCGGTCCGGAATGCGGGAATCAAGGATCTTGGGCCCCTGCGGAACCGTCTCGATGCCGTATGTGAGCTTTGAGACCATCACCCTGTCCTTTACCAGCAGGGTGTCCTGCATGGACGGTGACGGAATGATGAAGAACTGGAACAGGAACTGGTTCACAAGGAACACCACGACCACCGCAAACAGGATGGCGTCAATCCAGTCAAGGACCTCTCCCTTGAACGTCCTGTTCTGCTTGGCCGCAAGCTTCTTTGCCTTGCGCTTCGTGAGTTTACGTTCAGTCCATGCCTGGACTCCGTCAAAGAACCTGTCCACCTGCCATTCTCCTACGCGGGAAAGTATAATGAGAAACGCCTCAATTGACAATAACAGGTATTATAGATACCTTTTAGGGCATGAAAGCCTTCAGGAAAAAAGAGCTCCCCAAGGTGGAGCCAGTCAAGATAAAACCGCTGTTCGGCATGAAGCCCGGCCTCTGGCTTACAATAGCCTATTCCCTTGCCATACTGCTTCTTGTCTTCCTCATTGCATTTCTTCCGGACATCATTGACGGACACAAACGCGTTACGTTCACAAGCGATGCAGGAACCGCCGCAGTGTATCTTGACGGCGTCTATCAAGGGGGTACGTCTTTCACACGCAGCATAAAGAGCGGAACATATCAGGTTTCCTATCAGGTCAACGGATGCGAGATAGACAGTTTCACTATCAAGGTGGGTCATCCCGTCTTCCTGAACTGGCTGTTCCCGCGCACGCAGAAAGTCTCAAGTTCTGCAGTCCTGACGGCCGATGCCTACGAAGCCCTGACCAAGGAATTCCTCACGGACCTCAACGCCTATTCAGCAGTTCTGGACTACGACGATACACACCGCTATCCTCAGCTGATCACCGAGTATTACAAGAGCGTCAACGCAAGCGGCATCAGGCCGGACAACGACGTGACCATAGCAGCCACCCTCTTCACCACCACCGACGTGATGAACGAGGACTTCAAGGAGGCTGCCTCGATCATCGGCGTTGACCTGCTTCCAATCTACTCGACTCTTGACGGAAAGAGCACAGTCGGAACCGCAAATACCGAGACTCCTACAGTCAGCGCAAAGGCCACAAGCCTGAAGACCGAATGGTTCACACTTGAGGGTTATCAGATTTCAGATGCGGATTTCTCGAACGGAAATACCGTCACGGCATCATACCCCGATGTCATTCAGGCCGGAAAGGATGTCCATACGGATGCTTTCAACATCGGCACATACTGCATTACCGAATCCCAGTATTCGGCCTTCATGGCCCAGAATCCCCAGTGGGCAAAGTCAAACAAGGACATCATTGTGGCGCAGGGCCTTGTGGATGAATACTATCTCGAAGGCGTGGACTTCAGCTCGGCAACGGTCAACAGACCGGTGCACAACATCAGCTGGTATGCCGCACAGGCATTCTGCAGCTGGCTTTCTGATGTCACAGGAAAGACAGTATCCCTCCCCTCCGAGAACCAGTGGATTGCCGCAAGTCTGACCGACACGGAAGGCGGCTTCCAGAAGTCCCTCATGCCGTCGGCCGCGGAAGGAAGTCCGGCTGCAATGCTCGGCGGAGTCTGGGAGATGACATCCACAAAGTTCATCCCCCTTGCACGCATCTCAGCCGATGTCCAGGTTGAAGGCGTTGATGCAGTTCTTGACCGCTACGGCATTGAAACCGACATGGTTGTCAAGGGCGGCTCCTATGTAAACGACAAGTCCGAAGTGGACAGATACACGGTGGGAATCACCACAAGATCCTTCTGCAGTTCCTATATGGGATTCAGGGTCGTGTGGAACTGAGCGGGGCCCGGCATGGAACAGAAGAAAACGGAGATAAAGGTTCTCCAGACCAACAGGAAAGCATACTTCAACTACGAGGTCCTTGAAGACCTCGAGGCCGGCATGTCCCTTGCGGGCACCGAGGTCAAGTCCATCAGGTCCGGCCGATTCTCTTTCACGGATTCCTACGTGAAGATCGAGAACGGCGAGATGTGGCTGATAGGCTTTACCATCCAGCCCTATGACAAGGGTTCCATCTTCAACCATGTATCGGACCGCAACAGGCGTCTTCTGGTGCACAAACAGGAGCTCAAGCGCCTGCGCAGAAAGGTCGAGGAGAAAGGCCTTACCATAATCCCCACAAAGGTTTATCTCAAGGGAAATCTCGTGAAAATGCAGGTATCTCTCTGCCGCGGAAAAGCCCTCCACGACAAGAAGGAAGCCATCAAGGAACGCGACATCAGCCGCCAGGCCCAGCGCGAAGCCCGCGACTACAGGTTCTGATTATCTCTCTTTTCCCAGTTTCCTGAGCTTCTTGAAGTACTTGGTGTTGGACTTCTCCATATGCCTGTAGACATCATTGTAGAGCTCCATGTACACCTTGTGGTTCTCGGGGTTGGGTGTGAACAGATCCTTGTCATGTACCATAGACGCACAGGCATCGGCATATGACGGGAACTCATTCAGATAGACGAATGCACCGATTGAAGAACCAAGTCCGCTGGCCTCAGGTGTCTGGATACGCTTCACCGGCAGTCCGAACACATCGCTGCATATCTGCACGATGTCATCATTGACCGATCCGCCTCCGGCAATATACAGCTCCTTTATGTGCTGGCCCGAACGGATCTCCATCCTTCTCATGGCATGATACAGCTCAAGGTCGATGCCTTCGATAATGGCCCTGAACATGTGGGCCTTCTCATGGTAGTCGCTGAGACCCATCACCAAACCCTTTGCAAACGGGTTGTTGTTTCCCGGAGAGAGATGCGGCGTCATGACCAGACCTCCGCATCCGGCAGGTACGGACTTCAGGTATTCGTCAAGCACTTCCTCGACGGCAACACCCCTCTCCTTGGCAATGCGGCGCTCCTCGTCACAGAAGTTGCGGATGAACCATGTAAGTATCCAGTATCCCCTGTACAGCTGATATTCTCCGTTGTAATATCCCGGCATCACTGACGGATACGATGGAAGGAACGGACAGGGCTCGAAATAATGCGAGCTGCAGAACTGTATGGTTGACGCCGTCCCCAGAGAGATAGCGGCCTTGCCTTCGGAGATAACCGAGAGGCCCAACGCCTCGCACGCCTTGTCCGTTGCAGTAGCAATAAGCGGCAGACCCTGCGGTATTCCCGTCCTCTGGCTTGTTTCCTTGCTTATGTTGCCCACTATACCCGGAGAATCAACAAGATCCACCAGCTTGTCCAAAGGAATGTCTGCAACACATTTGGAGAGCCCCTTCTTCATCCACCTGCGGTTGCGGTAATCGAACGGCACATGCCCGACCTGGTTTGCAGCACCATCCCTGAGCTCGCCCGTCAGCCTGTAGTTCATGTAGGAAGACAGCAGCACGAACTTGTCTGTCTTTGCCCACAGCTCGGGCTCCTCCTCCATGATCCAGTTGCAGAATGCATTCTTGTACAGCAGGTCGATCGTCTCCGTCATTCCCACTGATGCAAACAGCAGCTTGTGAATGAACGGAGGCTTGGGATCACCCTTGGCCCTTCTCTCATCCATCCAGACGATGATGTTGCGCAGCGGCTTATGATCCTTGTCCAGGATCAGCACAGTATCCCTGATGCAGGTAAGCGTGACGGCGATTATGTCCTTGAACCGGCCCTGCTCATCCTGCTGCTTCAGCTGGATTGCAGCCTCGCACAGCCTGTCATAATAGAAATCAGGCTCCAGCTCAGCCTTTCCCCTCTCTTCGGTGGGCATGAAGGGATATGGATACTTCACCTGCGATGAAAGGACCGTATTTCCTTTCTTGTCGACGAGAAGAGCCTTCATGCTCTGAGTTCCCAGATCAAATGTCAGTACAAGCGGATCGTGCATGTTCACCCCTGCTATGAATCTAGATGTACGCATTCTATCATATTTTCCTCTTTCAGACTTGCCTTATTAGGGCAAAAATAGTATATTCCCATTGCCAATATAGTTCTTCGGGGGTGTATTGGTTTCGACTGGCGGGTTTCCAGGCCACCAGCTGCAGGTCAAGCGCCAACTTGTTAAACTAGCAAAAACCACAACTGCCAAGAAAGAAGACGATTTCGTCCTCGACGAAGCAGAATTCGCTCTCGCTGCTTAATCGTAGCCAGAACGGACAAGGAATGGGACGCCGCGCCCTTGGCCCCACTCCCTGTAAATCCTTAGGGCTCATCTATGGCTGACGGATGTAGGCTGTAGAGACACTTTTTCATCCTGGGTTCCCTTAGGATTGACCAGTTGCCGCCGGGAACCGAGATTCATCAGCCGGATCTAAGCCTGTAGACGTTGATGGATGGTCCGATAGGACGGGAGTTCGACTCTCCCCACCTCCATATTTACTGAAGTTTTTTGATACAATTCAAAAGGCTTCAGTATTTTTTTATTTCTTTACGTCAAATAAAATAAACAATCTTACAATTAACTAACAGTCTCATCGTGCAGCTTAACTTGTAATTCATTTTTGTTCACCGATTCGGGTTTTCATGGCAAATCGTGTAAAAAACCTCAAATCGTGTAGAATAAGGCAAATCGTGTAACAGACAAACCGGGATTTGTCATTTTCTTGCATTAGCAGCACTGTATCCGTTCTCGAACTCCTGTCCTTTATCGTACATCTCTATCTCAGATGCTGACAGATCGCCTTTTCCATTGTAGCGATAGAAGCGTCTACTCCCAGCTATACACTCCAGCATCCAGTAATCATCATCTTCTATTCCTTTCC
>JAJBWA010000075.1:0-9229 GCA_031935845.1 bacterium
AGGTCCTTCTCGTCAGTGTTTATTGACAGGGCATCCCCGACCCTCAGGTCAAGGAAATCCCTTATGATCGAATCCGCGTAATCGTTGTATTTCTTTTCCATACGGTCAGCTGTTCATCAGGCATGCAATCCTGGCACCTTCCAGGGTATGCTTCACATCCGCCTTGTTGACGTAGATCTTGCCTTCAAGATACTTGGAGAAACCGCCGGTGGCTATCACGACAACCTTGTGCCCTACTTCCTTCTCCACCTGCTCCACAATGGATTTCAGCTGGCCGACAAAGCCGTAGATCACGCCTGCGCGGATGGATGCAACGGTATCCCTGCCCAGAACCGTCTTGGGCAGATCAAGCCTGATTTCAGGAATCTGGGCTGCAGCGGAGAACAGTGCCTTTACGGAAGTCATCATGCCCGGGCCGATGGTTACGCCAAGCACATCACCTTCCGGAGATACTGTCTCAGTTGTAAAAGCAGTGCCGAAATCGGCAACGGTGACATAATCGTTGGGATACAGCTTGTGTGCCGCAATGAGGTTGCACAGGATATCGGAACCAAGCTCGCGCGGGATTGACTCCTTGTTCAGACCGGTCTCTATGTCCAGTCCGATGACAACGGGATCGATTCCGCCTATTTCCTTGACGGCATCGATTACGGGCTGCGTAAGATCAGGAACAACGCTGCTGACAACTGCCTTCTCATATGTCAGCTGCTTCAGCTGCGTGCGTACCGCTTCTACATTGGTAGCCATCTTTGTCTTGACGCGGATTGCATCGCCCCACTGCTTTCCGTCATGTATGGAAAGGACGATGTTGGTATTCCCGATGTCTACGGCAAGGATTCTGGGATCTTTCATATCAAGCCTCACATCATGCCTCAGAGGGCAACGGCGGTCTTGGAGCCGTACATCTCCATCCTCAGAGCCCTGATGGCAGGATCGGACATGTAGTCATCGAACTTCATGTAACGGTCGATCAGTCCCTTGGGAGTGAACTCGATGATCCTGTTTGCGATTGAATCCACGAACTGGTGGTCGTGCGAGTTGAACAGAACCACGCCGTTGAAATCGATCAGTCCGTTGTTCAGGCTCTGGATGGCCTCAAGGTCGAGATGGCTGGTGGGCTCGTCGAAGATCAGGCAGTTTGCGCCCTCAAGCATCAGCTTTGCAAGAACACAGCGCACCTTCTCTCCTCCGGACAGGACCTTGCAGCTCTTCAGGGCTTCATCTCCGGAGAACAGCATGCGGCCCAGGAAGGAACGCAGATAAGTTTCATCGGCATCCTCTATGAACTGGCCCAGCCAGTCGGTGATGCTCATGTCTTCCTGGAAAAGCGAATCGTTGTTCTTGGGAAAGTATCCCTGGCTTGTGGTGACGCCCCACAGGTACTCGCCGCTGTCAGGCTGCATGTTGCCGGTGATTATCTCGAACAGAACCGTCTTTGCAAAGTGGTTCGGGCCCACGAATGCAATCTTATCTCCATTGTTCACAAGGAGATTCAGGTTATCCAGCACTTTCTCTCCGTCAACTGTCTTGGTAAGGTTGCGGATCTCCAGGATGTTCTTTCCGCACTCGCGGTTGGGCTTGAACGCCACATACGGGAAACGCCTGCTGGACGGCTGGATGTCGTCAATGGTCAGCTTGTCGATGAGCTTCTTTCTGCTGGTTGCCTGACGGGCCTTGGCAACGTTGCTGGAGAAGCGCAAGATGAATTCCTTGAGCTCGGCGATCTTTTCCTCGCGGCGCTTCTTCTCATCCTTCATCTGCTTTGCAATCAGCTGGCTGGACATGTACCAGAAGTCGTAGTTACCGACATACAGCTGGATCTTGCCGAAATCGATGTCCGCGATATGCGTGCACACTGTGTTCAGGAAGTGTCTGTCGTGGGAAACGACTATGACGGTGTTGTTGAAATCTCCCAGGAAGTCTTCCAGCCAGTGAATGGACTCAAGGTCCAGGTGGTTGGTAGGCTCGTCCAGAAGCAGGATGTCCGGGTTTCCGAACAGTGCCTGGGCAAGAAGAACACGTACCTTCACGTTATCCTCTACATCCTTCATAAGCTTGTCATGCATCGGTACGGGAATTCCAAGACCGTCGAGCAGAACGCCTGCATCAGCCTCTGCTTCCCATCCGCCCAGCTCGGCGAACTCGCCTTCAAGCTCTGCGGCACGGATGCCGTCTTCTTCAGTAAATTCAGCCTTGGAATAGATTTCTTCCCTTTCCTTGCGTACATCATAGAGCTTCTTGTAGCCCATGATGACGGTATCAAGGATGGAATACTCGTTGAATGCAAAATGATCCTGCCTGAGAACAGCCATTCTCTGGCCTGGAGTGATGATGATCTCTCCCGTATCAGGCTCTATCTCTCCGGAGAGGATCTTGAGGAAAGTGGATTTTCCTGCTCCGTTGGCTCCTATGATTCCATAGCAGTTGCCCGGCGTGAACTTGATGTTGACGTTCTTGAACAGAACCTGTGTTCCGTATGAAAGGGATATGTCGGAAGCAGTTATCATCGCTTTCTCCTTGATTGAATTACATTCACTATGATTGCAAAAAAAAACTGTCTTTTTCAAGACAGTCGCTTTAATAGTTCCAAGGGGAATCGAACCCCTGTTTAGAGACTGAGAATCTCCCGTCCTAACCCCTAGACGATGGAACCATCTAGTTTGTTGGTTCTACTGGGATGGAGGGATTCGAACCCCCAAAGGCAGAACCAGAATCTGCAGTGTTACCATTACACTACATCCCAAAAAATCAAACGAACAAGGTGAGAATACAAAATACCCGGTATTCTGTCAATATCTTTTTCACTGTTTCTTGAATGCACTCACCCTTGCGCTTGCCGTAAGATCATAATCAGAGCGTACGCCGTCGGCAATGTACCTGTATCCCAGGCCTGCAACCATGGCTCCGTTGTCCGTGCAGAGCTTCAGGCTGGGGAAACTGACCTCATAGCCCTTTTCCTCATAAGCCTTGAGCGAGCTTCTCACAAGTGAATTAGCCGCGACGCCGCCGCCTGCCGATATGCGTTTCAGTCCTGTATCCTGCAGAGCCTTGTCCACTCTCTTCATCAGCATACCCACAGCAACACGCTGGAAGCTTGCAGCAATATTCTCCGGAGTAGCCGGTTTGCCTGTGGAGAAAATGTCCAGTTGGTTTATCACTGCAGTCTTGAGACCGGAATAGGAAATATCATAAGGATGATACCCTGCTCCCATCTTCGGGCCGGAGAATCTGAATGCCATGGAATCACCCTTCTGTGCAAGCCTGTCGATCATGACTCCGCCGGGATATCCCAGGCCGTAATGCTTTGCAACCTTGTCGAATGCCTCTCCGATTGCATCATCGACAGTTGTTCCCAGCACCTCGATGCTGTCATAGCTGTCTACCCTGCAGATAACGGTATGTCCGCCGGAAAGAAGCACACCCAGATACGGATACTCAAGCGGATGCTCGATCTGCGGAGCATAAAGATGTGCCCTGATATGGTCTATGCCTATGAAAGGCACATTCATCACACAAGCCATGCCCTTTGCAAAGTTCAGGCCCACAAGCAGCGAACCCAACAGACCCGGCCTTGCCGTAGCAGCAATGGCACCGATATCCTCTTTCTTTATTCCCGCCTGCATGACCGCAGCATTCACGACCTGGCTTATCCATTCCGTATGAAGCCTGGAAGCAAGCTCGGGCACGACACCGTCAAACGGACGGTGCAGCTCTATCTGCGTTGCAATCACATTGGAGAGTATGTTCTTTCCGTCTTCCACAATTGCTGCGGAACACTCATCACACGAGGTTTCTATTCCAAGGACGTACATCAGCTCTCTCCGTTGAAGGCATCATCGAGGACATCGTCATACTCGTCCTCGTAATCATCATCATTGATGGCGACGGGAGAGAACTTCCCTGCAAAGAACATCTCTATGAGTCTCTGCTGATTTGCCTGAGGCGCCGCATCATCTATATAGGAAACAAGCTCCTTTGACAGAGGCAGCCCGTACACCTTGGCTCCGCGCTTTGCCTTCTTTGCCGGCATGAGCTCATCTGTCTTGGGAACAATCATTATTTTATTCATGCGTTAAAAGTACATTCGCAATGGCAAATAGTCAACTACAGGGTGCTATCTATCAGGCCTATCAGCTCAAGCAGATCGATGTCCTTGACGTCCAAAACTTCCTTGATCTGGTAGGCCTGCTCGATTTGCAAGATAGCGATCAGTTGCCTGATAACAGAACAGCCCCAGCAAAAAGCTGGAGCTGTCTGTTAGCCAGAAAAGGGAATCGAACCCTTGACCTGCTCATTACGAGTGAGCTGCTCTACCCCTGAGCTAATCTGGCATGCAATGCAAAGATACCGAATTAATGCCAAATTGTAAATATCAAAATGCAATAATGCCTGCTTGCAATCATCAGCCCTTGGTCTGGGAAACAAAATCAGGGACCCCTTCCGGAGTCCCTGACGTAAACCGAGTATGAAACTCAGTTGATTGCAGCCTGTGCAGCGGCCAGTCTTGCGATAGGCACTCTGTACGGTGAGCATGAGACATAGCTCAGTCCGACAGTCTGGCAGAATGCGATGGTCTTCGGATCACCGCCGTGCTCGCCGCAGATACCGAGCCTGATGTTCGGTCTGACGGAGCGGCCGAGCTTGGCAGCCGTAGCCATGAGCTTACCGACACCGTCGACATCGATTGTTGCAAACGGATCGTACTCATAGAACTGCTTGTCTGTGTCGTTGACATAGTGGCCGAGGAATGATGCAGCATCATCTCTGGAGAATCCGCAGGTCATCTGTGTGAGGTCGTTTGTACCGAAGCTGAAGAACTCTGCTTCCTGAGCGATCTCGTCGGCAGTGATTGCAGCTCTCGGAACCTCGATCATTGTACCGATCTCATAATCGACCTTTGCGCCTGTCTCCTTGAAGACAGCCTCGATGACCTCAAGGGCATGTCTCTTGCAGAACTCGAACTCCTTGTGGTTGCCTACGAGAGGAATCATGATCTCGGGGAAGACCTTGATGCCTTCCTTCTGGACGTTGATAGCAGCCTCGATGATTGCCCTGACCTGCATCTTCAGGATCTCAGGATAGACGATTGCAAGACGGCAGCCTCTGAAACCGAGCATCGGGTTGAACTCGTGCAGTGCAGCAGCCTTCTTTGCGACCTCTTCCTGTGAGATTCCGAGGGCCTGAGCCATCTCGTGTCTGGTTGAAGAATCGTTGGGCAGGAACTCGTGGAGCGGCGGATCCAGCAGTCTGATGTTTGCCGGAAGACCGTTGAGCTCGCGGAACATGGCCTCGAAGTCTCCTCTCTGCATCGGAAGCAGCTCGGCAAGAGCAGCCTCTCTCTCCACCAGGTTGTTGGCTAGGATCATCTTTCTCATGGAGACGATTCTTGAACCGCCGAAGAACATGTGCTCGGTTCTGCAAAGTCCGATTCCCTCGGCACCGAGCATGACTGCCATGTGGGTATCCTTGGGAGTATCGGCATTGGTCCTGACGCCCATGGTCTTGATCTCATCGACGTAGCTCATGAACTTCTTGTAGTTCTGGAACAGGTTGGAATCCTGCTCTTTCATGGTTCCCTCGAGAACCTGGACAATCTCAGAAGGCTTGACCTGGATCTTTGCGGCATAGACTGCACCGTTGAATCCGTCGATAGAGATGAAGTCACCTTCCTTGATGACCTTTCCGTTGACCTCGAAGAACTTGCCTGCCAGGTCCACATGGATCTCACCGGCACCTGAGACACACGGGCATCCCATACCTCTGGCGACGACAGCAGCGTGGCTTGTCATACCGCCGCGGCAGGTGACGACACCCTTTGAAACGGCCATTCCGCCGATATCCTCAGGAGAAGTCTCTGTCCTGACAAGAATTACATCCTTTCCCTCTGCTGCCCATGCCTCAGCATCCTCAGCTGAGAAGACAACCTGTCCGCAGGCTCCTCCGGGTGATGCGTTGAGACCGTTGGTAAGGGTCTTGATGCCGTCGGCCTTGATCTGTGCCTGGTCGAGGATAGGAGCAAAGAGCTTGTTGAACTCACCGGCGGGAACACGAGCAACAGCGGTTCTCTTGTCGATCAGGCCTTCCTCGACCATCTCGACCTGTGATCTGAGCCAGCTGAAGATCGTTCTCTTTCCATTTCTGGTCTGCAGCATGTAGAGCTTGCCTTCCTGGATGGTGAACTCCATGTCCTGCATGTCGTGATAATGCTTCTCAAGGGTCTCCCTGATCTTGCAGAGCTGATCGTAGACGCCCGGGTTGACCTTGCAAAGAGTCTCGATTGACTGCGGGGTCCTGATACCGGCAACGACGTCCTCGCCCTGAGCGTTCATCAGGTACTCGCCGTAGAAGTGGTTGTCACCTGTGGCCGGGTCACGTGTGAACGCAACACCGGTTCCCGAGGTCTCGCCCATGTTACCGAAGACCATGCACTGGACGTTGACTGCTGTTCCCAGCAGGCCGCGGATATCGTTCATCTGTCTGTACTTGATTGCTCTGGCGTTGTTCCATGAGCGGAAGACAGCGTTGATTGCCTTGAAGAGCTGATCCTGAGGATCGATGGGGAACTCCTCGCCTGTTGCTCTCTTGTAGATCCTCTTGTATCTCTTGACGAGGTTCTGGAGGTTCTCTGTGGTGAGCTCGTAGTCGTATGTCAGGCCTTCCTCATCCTTGATGTCCTGGATGGCTTCCTCGAATCTGTCGTGGGGAACTCCCATGACGACGTCGCCGAACATCTGGATGAATCTTCTGTAGCTGTCCCATGCAAAGCGCTCGTTTCCGGTCTTCTTTGCAAGAGCATCGACTGAATCCGGGTTGAGGCCCAGGTTCAGGACTGTATCCATCATGCCAGGCATTGACTGAGCGGCTCCGCTTCTGACTGAAACCAGAAGAGGATTCTTTGAATCACCGAGCTTGGCACCCATTGTTGTCTCAAGCTGCTTGAGATTGAGAAGGACTTCTTCCTTCATTCCCTCGGGGTATTCCCCGTTGTGCTTTGAGAAGTAGTCGCAGGCTTCCGTGCTGATCGTGAATCCCGGAGGTACCGGAAGACCGATGTTGGTCATCTCAGCAAGGTTGGCACCCTTTCCGCCAAGGAGATCCTTCATGCTTGAAGTGCCTTCAGCCTTTCCATTGCCAAAAAAGTAAACGTACTTTGTAACTTTCTTTGCCATGTTTCTTTCCTTTTTTAAGTTTTAAGAATTACCAATTAAGCACGATGATTTTCTAAAAAATCAGCGTTGCTGTCAATCACAAGAGGTATTTTAACCGCTAATTGCTTAAATTACAAACAGAAAATGAGGAAAAACTGAAGATTTCTCAAACGTTTGCGTAAAGTATGGGGAAACTAAATCAAAAACAGAGTCGGAGCCTCAGGCGATGTACGCCTTGAGCTCCTTGACCTCGTCGTTCTGAAGCAGGCTGCCCAGGACCTTCTTCTCTATCTGGCGGATGCGCTCCTTGGTGAGGTTGTAGACCTCTCCGACTTCCTTGAGGCTCATGGCCTCGTTGTTGTCCAGACCGAACCTGAGGGTGATGATTCCCCTCTCCTTCTCGGACAGCGTTCCCAGGATCTTGCGCACTGAATTCTTCAGGGCCTCGTCCATGACGACATCTTCAGGTCTGGGATCATCGCTCTCGATGAAATCGCCGAAACTGGTGTCTTCCTCGCTGCCCACCGGAGCATCAAGGGACGATACATCACGTGCAATCTGCATGATCTCCAGAACATCTGACTCGCTCATGCCGCACTCGGCTGCAATGGCCTCGATTGAGGCATCGTCGTAACCCTTCTTCTCCAGGTTGCTCTTGGCCTGCAGGATCTGGATGAGGTCTGCGCTCTTGTTCATCGGCAGGCGGATCATCCTGGACTTCTCGCCTATGGCCTTGAGGATGGACTGTCTGATCCACCAGACTGCGTAGCTGATGAAGTGATAGCCCTTTTCCGGCTCGAACTTGTCTATGGCGGCGAGCAGGCCCACATTGCCCTCGCTGATCAGATCGATCAGAGGCAGGCCCCTGCCCTGGAACTGCTTTGCAATGCTTACCACGAACCTGAGGTTGCCGTTGACCAGTCTCTCGCGGGCTGCGGCGTCACCGCTTTTGGCCTTCATGGCAAGATCGTATTCCTCGTCCCTGCCGATGAGCGGAATCTTCTCGATGTCCCTGAGGTACATGCTCAGAGCTCCGTTCTCAGCGTTGTTGGATCTGTTGGTGTTGATGTTTGCCATGTCGGTATCTCCTATGCCAACAGACAAGCAAGGAGCATGCCAAAACATGAACAACAAATCTAATTAATTATAAAATAAGGAATAAGTATATCAGTCTAATGAAACACAGACAGAAATCATGTGCAGAAATCAGAAAAACCGTGTCATTTCGACACAGCTTCCGCAGGAACCTCTTTTTGTGCGTCCTTTTGACACAACGTCAGCGCGGCAGGGCCGAAAGAGCCGCGGAAGAAGGCACATTCAGGGTCAAAAGGATCCACCGGGAAGTCTATCCTGATGGTCTTGAACCACTGGTCAACGTTGGATATGGGGCCGAACTTGGAGTTCTCCATATAATCCTTTACGTCATCTTCCCACACGCCGCGGATAAGGTCATGGACCATATCGCCCTCGGGAGCCGATACCTCGAGGTTCTTCTTGCAGCAGAGGTAGGATGACATCTGGATTCTGTAGAACCTGCGCCACAGGGGATCTTCATCATTGTCCTTTGCACGCATCAGAAAGCATTCGCACAATGTCTCCATTGCGCAGCGCAGGCTCTCAAGATGCCTGAGCACTTCATCGAATTCCTTTCTGTCACTGGACTTGAATGTACAACCCATGTTCTTTCACCTTCAACACCGCAAAGATAACAACAGAATCCGAAATCGGAAAGGAAATCGGGGAAAAAAATACAAGCGCGTGCATGATATATATGGTAAAATCCAGATATGCCCGAAGATAACAAGAAGACAACAGCATTGGTGGAACAGAAGAAACGGATACAGAAGAAACCGAATCCGCTGCTCTATCTTCCCGTAGCGCGTATATATGCACGCCTGATGTGTAAGTTGAAGTTCAATCTGGTCGAATCCGGAGAACGTGTGAAGGGCCCTGCCCTGCTCATATCCAACCATACGTCGAACGATGACTACAAGTTCATCGCGGCAGCCGTCAGGCCCGCCCGCATCAACTTCCTGGTGACATACCATTTCTTCACGTTCAAGAAGCTTGCAACGTGGCTC
>JAJBWA010000076.1:0-8747 GCA_031935845.1 bacterium
ACTTCTGTGTTGCATTAGCAGCCAAGGCATCAGGGCACAAGGTCGGCGCCCAGCTCGGTTATGGTGGATTCCCATTTACGATCACCGACAAGGACGATACCAAGAACTATATGAATATCGCTGACGGCGGTTTCTATTTCGCAGTTGACGGCAAGTACGAGTTTGCCAAGAACATTTCCGCAAAGGCTGAGTTCGGCGCAATCATCATGGGAAAGTCATCATGGACGGTCAACTACAACGGCGTCAAGCAGACCTTTGAGTCAGATGCATTCCCCATTCACTTCTCGATCTATGCAGGAGCTGAGTACTGCATCGAGATTTCAAAGGAATTCTGTGTCGATCTGGGCGTCGGTTTCGATGTCCTGATGGGCAAGATGGCCGACAACGACAGCGATGCAGAGTCCTTCAACGCTGCAATGGGTCCGGCTCTTGAAGCTGATGCAGAGTATCACATCAACGACAACTTCAAGGTTGCAGTCGGTGGAAAGTTCGCATGGCATCCCATCAACACGAACAAGGATATCACTGAATTCATCAAGTGGCTTGAGGATGAGGACACGGTTACCAATTTCGGTTATCAGGTCTATGCAGGCTGCACATACGCATTCTGATTCTGATCGGAATTCATTTCGCCGGACGGTTCACCCGTCCGGTTTTTTTTGTAAAAGGGTGTAACCAATGCATCTGTTTTCAGTTTTAGTTAACGGAAAACAAAAATCTCAAAGGAGAATAACAATGAACAAGAAAGTTTTCGCAATCATTCTTATCGTCTGCCTCGCATTCGGCGTCGCATTCGCAGCAAAGGCATCCGGACTCAGAGTCGGTGCCCAGGCAGGTTACGGCGGATATTCACTGCAGTTCACTGACAAGGAGAACGCCAAGAACTTCATCAGGATGTCCAACGGTGGTTTCTATTTTGCCGGTACAGCTGAGTATTCCTTATCACCCGAGCTTTCTGCAAAGGTCGAGGCAGGTGTCAACACAATGGGCAAGGTCAGAGGAACCGTTTCATATGACGGCAAAGAGGAGTCAATGGACGCAACGAAAGCTTCACCCATCAACTTCGCACTTTATGCAGGTGCACAGTACTGCATCGAGATTTCAAAGCAGTTCTGCGTTGACCTCGGAGCAGGTTTTGATGTCCTGATGGGTAAGATGGCTCCGGATGATGATGACAATGAGTCATTCAACGCCACAATGGGTATCGGACTTGAGGCTGCCGCTGCATATCATGTCAACGACAACATCAAGGTCAGCCTCGGCGGAAAGTTCGCATGGCACTTCATCAACACAAACAAGGATCTTGATTCCTTCATCCAGGAGATCAGCAACGACGCAGTAACCACGAACTTCGCTTTCCAGGCATACGCAGGCGTTTCATACGCTTTCTGATCCAGTCGGATTCCGACAACAGATACCGGACGGTTCATGCCGCCCGGTTTTTTTTTCCGCCCAAGTGGTAAACGGTGGTAATCCACTTCCTGTTAAGTGTTTACTTAAAGTCCGCCGGAATGATAAGTAAAATGGTTTTTTCATTGTAATTTGCCACAATTTTTATATGGGTTTCGGGTTGCGGCATGCCCACAAGTGGTCTATTTTTTACTCAAAGGTGGTAAGTTTTCCCAAAAACAAGCCAAATCAAAGGTAAAAGTGGTAAGAAATGACAGGTGAGTACAGAAACACCATCGATGAGAAAGGCAGACTCATGATTCCTCCCAAACTCAGGGAGCAGCTGGGCAGCTACACCGACCTCATGCTCACCAAATCCACTGACGATTCCCTCTGGCTGTATACCAAGGAAGACTTCGAGGCCCTGAACAGGGAAGTCAACTACGGACCTCTCGCGGTTTTCAACAAGAAGGCGAGGCTGATAGACATGATGGTCATATCTCCCGCCAGAGAGGTGGAGCTTGACAAGACCGGAAGACTCAGCATCCCGCAGGTCCTGAGGGAGTTTGCGGGACTTGAGCCCAAGTCGGAATGCGTGATTCTGGGTTCCATGTCCAAGATCGAGATCATCAGCGCCAAGAAGTATGAGGAGATGATGATCCAGTACAAGGACATGCTCGGGGATCTGGGTGACGAACTCAGCAACCAGAGGATGGGCAGGTGATGCAGTACGTCCATTATTCGGTGATGCAGAACGAGGTCCTCTCATTCCTGAATCCCGGGGACAAAGAGGCTCTGCTTGTCGACTGCACCCTCGGAGAGGGCGGACATTCCAACCTCTTCCTGCAGCGTTATCCCAAGTTGCACGTAATCGGTCTGGATCGCGACTGCAGGATTATGGAGAAGGCAAAAAACAGGCTGGCTCCATACGGCGACAGGTTCCAGGCACGGAACATCTGGTTCGACGAGTTCTGGAAAAACTACGACGGACCTGCCGTGGACTACGTGCTGTTCGACCTGGGAATAAGCGTCTTCCACTACGAGGAATCGGGAAGAGGTTTCAGCTTCAAGCGCCCGGAAAAGCTGGACATGAGGCTGGATGTGGACGGAGCGCTTGATGCGGCGCAGGTGGTGAATACCTACGACGAGAAGAGCCTTGCGGACCTGATCTACAACTACGGCGAGGAAAGGTACTCCAGAAGAATCGCCGCTGCAATCTGCAGTTACAGGCAGACAAAGCAGATAGAGTACACGGATGAGCTTGCTGACATCATCTGGGACGCCGTCCCGAATGAGTACAGACATAGAAGGATCCATCCTGCGACCAAGACATTCCAGGCTCTCAGGATCGAGATCAACGGTGAGCTTGACCGCATTGAACCTGCTCTTGAAGGTGCGGTCAAGGCCCTGAAGCCCGGGGGAAGGATAGCGGTGATAACGTTCCATTCCCTGGAAGACAGGCCGGTGAAGTGGTTTTTCAAGAATCACGAGAACATTCTCGAGATCCTTACCAAGAAACCACTGGAACCGACGCAGGAGGAATGCGATGCAAATCCGCCTTCAAGGAGTGCAAAGCTCCGCGTGGTGGAGAAGCTCGGGAAGGAAAGGGATCCTCTGAAGAAGAGGAACAAATACAGGGACTGAGAAGAGGTATAGGGATATGAAAAACGCTAGGATTGAAAAAGCTCTGATAGTATTTACGATACTGTTCATAAACATCTGTCTGCTCATTCCCGTCTGGCAGGCAGCCAGGAACACCCAGCTCAGGCTTGAGCTTTCGGGAATAGAGCTGGAGCTGAAGGAAAAAGAGGAGCAGAAGATGATTCTTGCTGCTTCAATTGCCAGAAAGACCACTCCGGAGTACCTGATAGAGCAGGCTGCGGTCCAGAACATCGTGTTCACTCAGATCAGGTCCGATTCTTCTTCTCTTGTTGCAAAGGCTGAGGACAACGTGAGATAATAAATACGGCAGAAGGAGGGGATATGGCACGGGCCAGTTATGACGACTGGAACTTCATGGGCGAGGTGCATACCGAGGATCAGCGTGTCCGAGGCTCCAGGTCCGGCAAGAACCGTCAGCTGAACAGTCAGCGCAATTCATTCATATTTCTCTGCATAGTCATCCTCCTGACCCTGATGGGTCTTGTCTGCGTATATTCGGCAAGCTTTGAAATGGCCGTAGCCAACGGCCTTCCGCATTATCACTACCTGATGATGCAGGGCATATATGTCGGCATCGGAGTTGTCCTGATGCTGTTCGTGAACCTGATTCCGGAGGCGGGACTCAAAATCCTGTCGCCGGTCATGTTCTTCCTCTGCATGGTGGCTCTTGCCGTTGACATCATCCTGAGAAAGACGATCCTCATGACTCCAGACACAATAAATTTCCTTTTCCTGTCTGGAGTTATGTATATGTCACTGTATTTTGCCGGAAGAGGAAACAGGATCGGTCGCGTGCGTCAGATCATACCGCCTCTGGTGGGCTGCATCATAACCATGGTGCTGATTCTGGTCCAGAGGAACTTCTCCTATGCACTGATGTATCTTGCCATGATGGTCACCATGTTCGCCGCAGGCGGCGTGGGACTGTTCGGCGTGATCCTGTTGCTTCTGTATGCGGCCGTTCCCACGGCTTGCATCATTTTCTCCAAGTCCGAGCGTATCCTCGCCGTGGCTGAGTTCCTTATCCCCGGATTCGGAACCAATCCGCGTGCAGCCGGTGTACTGACTGCGAAATCTGCAATCGCCAGCGGCTCATGGTTCGGAAAGGGTCTGGGCGGAGGAGTATACAAGGGCGTCCTGGAAGACATAGCCGGAAACAATATCCTTGCCAACATATCGGAGGAGCTTGGTTTCTGGGGTGTCATCCTCATCATATTATTCATTGCATTCTATGCATTTGTAGGTTATTCCGCGGCGAGAAACGTGCGCAGGCACAACGGATTTCTGTCCAACCTCGCAATCGGTATCACCACGATGGTCGTGTGGCAGTTCCTGCTCAACATCGCCTGGGTCCTGGGCCTGATTCCCGGCAAGGGACTCCCGCTTCCGTTCTTCTCATACGGAATCGGAATAATCCCCGTTCTGCTCGAAAGCGGAATCCTGTACAGGATAACCAGAACCAAGGCAGACGGTGCGGAAGGAGAGCATCTGATAGACACGATACAGGACGAGCTCATGTTCCCGGAGAAATACGAATTTGAGAACCGCTGAGAAGATACTGTTTGTCCTGGTGCTCGTGCTCATCGTAGCCGGCGCCTACATTGCCCTCAGGAATATCGATTTCTTCAACATTGAGGAAATCGATGTTTCTGTATCCGGGCCCGTGACGAATGTCCCGGCGGACATGCAGCGCATCATCAACCCGCTCAAGGGGCTCAACATCTTTGAAGTCAGTACGGGAAAGATCAGGAAGTCCCTTGAGGCTTTCGATGGCGTAAAATCGGTCAAGGTAAGCAGATTCTACCCTGACAAGCTGATAATAGACATCGAATACGACGACGTGGCCCTCCGGTCATACAGCATTTCCGAAGACGGTGAGATCACGTATTACTTCATCCACGACGACATCCTTGAGATCGTGGGCCAGACCACATGGGAGAGCTTCGACAAGCTGGGAGTTGTGGAGATCAACCCTGCCTATGCACAGATGATCCTCAAGTGGGGCTCCGACGAGGGCTTCAGGGCAATGGTCGGGATGGGTCAACATTTGGCTGACGAGAACTTGATAACAAGTATGAAATACGATAATAATATGGGTAACGAATTCGGAAGGCTCGTTATCGATTTATCATCGCTCAACTCGGTTCTCTACGTCAGGGAGCAGGTTAGCGTCCGGCGCCTGGATGAGATGCTGGAGATCATCAGTAGCCAGTTTTCCGCGGGTGGTGCGTCGGTCGTTTATGACCTTTATGCAAACACCTGGGTCAAAAGGACTTAGGAGGTGGGCATGGCTTCTGAGAGAATAATGATGGGATTGGACATCGGCTCCTCATGGGTAAGGGCCGTGGTCGGATCACTGTCAAAAGACGGCCAGCTCATGGTCGACAGCATCTGCGAGCGTCCCAGCGAGGGAGTCCGCTCAGGTGTCGTAGTCAATGTCGAGCAGACCCTCAAGACGATTTCATCCGTCATACAGGAAGCAGAGCTGCAGGCAGGTGCGGAAGTACAGAGCGTCATCACGGGTGTGGGCGGAGCTTCTGTAGGAGGCACCCAGTCCCAGGGAGTCGTCGGAATCAACACCAAGGATCTTGAGATTTCCTCGAACGACATCTATCACTCGCTTGAGGTCGCCAGGGCATTCGAGCTTCCGGTGGACAGGGAAATCCTGCATACGCTGGTCCAGGACTTCTCCGTTGACGGCAAGAGCGGCATCAAGGATCCCGTGGACATGACGGGCCACAGGCTTGAGAGCAAGGTGCTGATAGTCACAGGATCTGCCAGCAACTGTTCCAACACAAGAAAGACGCTCCAGAGGGCCGGAATCAACACTTCCAGGCTGGTTCTGTCTTCACTTGCCGATGCAGAAGTAGTGCTGAGCGCCGACGAGAAGGAGATGGGCACCATCCTCATCAACCTGGGCGGCTCCACGGCAAACATGATCGTGTACCAGAACGGCTCACCGTACTACGTCGGCGGCGTTGATCTGGGATCAGGAAGCGTCACCAACGACATCGCATACATGCTCAACAAACCCAAGATGGTTGCCGAGCAGGTCAAGGTGGAGAGCGGAAGCTGCTACATCCCCAACGTCCAGGCGGACGAGAAGGTGATTATCCCGCAGGTTGGCGGTCTTCCGGCAATACAGATGCCCAAGAGCGAGCTCTGCAAGATAATCGAGCCACGCATGGCTGAGATATTCTCACTTCTGAAGAAGGACCTCGATTCCAAGCTTCCTCCCGCAACCTACGGCGGCGGCGTGGTGCTTGTGGGCGGCGGTTCACTACTTTCAGGCGTGACCGATCTTGCATCGGAGATATTCAGGATGCAGGCCAGGATAGGTTTCCCGGAGGCTCTTCCGGGACTGGACAGGTCCTACATCAACCCCAAATACACGACGGTGCTCGGACTTCTCAAGACCGAGGCCAAGAAAGCTGGTTCCGCTTCAGGAAACAGAAACAAGATGGATAAGAGAGCAGCGAAGTCGGGAGGCCTCTTCGGCAAGATTTCCGGCTTCTTCAAGACGATAATCTGAGAGGATTGAAATGGATTTCGGAATTATTGAAGATTTGCTTCATGATGAACAGACCCCACCTACCGACATCAAGGTAATCGGTGTCGGCGGAGGCGGTGGAAACGCCATAAACAGAATGATCGAGAGCGGACTCAAGAAGGTCACGTTCGTGGCTCTTAACACGGATGTGCAGGCTCTCCAGCGCTCGAATGCACAGGTCAGGATTCCCATCGGAAAGGAACTTACCGGCGGTCTCGGAGCAGGCGGAATCCCCGAGATGGGAATGAAGGCTGCGGAAGAAAGCAAGGATGAGATCCGCGAGATACTCGAGGGAACCGACATGGTGTTCATCACCGCAGGAATGGGCGGCGGAACAGGCACCGGTGCTGCTCCTGTCGTTGCAGAGCTGGCAAAAGGCCTCAACATCCTCACCGTTGCAGTCGTCACCACTCCGTTTGCATTCGAGGGCAGAAAGAAGCTCCAGTTCGCAAACGAGGGAATCGACAGGCTGCGCAAGAACGTCGATACGCTGATCCTCATCCCCAACCAGTATCTTCTCAAGGTCGCCGAGAACAACACGCCCATCAAGCAGGCCTTCCTCATGGCCGATGATGTCCTGAGACAGGGCGTCCAGGGTATTTCAGAGCTCATCACCGAGCCTGGAGAAATCAACATCGACTTCGCCGACGTCCGCACCGTCATGAAGGGCAAGGGCGACGCAATCATGGGAATCGGTCTTGGAGAGGGTGCAAACCGTGCCGTGGATGCCGCACGTCAGGCCATCAGCAACCCGCTGCTTGAGAATGCCAAGATCGATGGTGCCAAGAGCGTCCTGGTCAACCTCACGGCAAGCGACGGCCTCACTCTGCAGGAATATCAGGATGTCGTAGAGATGATCACCGAGAACTGTGATCCCGAGGCCCTCATCATCGCCGGTCAGGCCTACAATCCCGATCTGGGAGACAAAGTCAAGGTCACCGTTGTCGCCACGGGATTCGACCGCGAGACGGTTTCCGTCGACATGCCTCAGTACGAGAAGAAGCAGCCCAGGTTCGACCAGTTCATCAACAATTCCGAGAACAGGAATCAGAGTGCCGCTCCTGCAGCTTCCCAGAGTGCTCCCAAGGAGCAGCCCAAGAAGCCGGATGAGGTCATTTCCATCAACAGATGGCAGGATCTTCAGACCCAGCTCGGACGCAGACAGGCCCCGAACGCCAATCCTACCGACTATTCGATCCCTTCAATTCTCAGATATCAGAGAAATGATGAGGACAACAAGTGATTCTTGAGGATTACAAACGTAGTCTCCTCATAGAGAAGCATGCATCAAAGGCCACACGTGACGTGTACGGGCATGAGATTGCATGCTTTTTTGATTATCTGCAGCTCAACGCCCTTGATTATGCCTCTGTGACTACTGCAGACCTCAAGGATTACCTGATATGGCGGTCTTCCACAGGAAAGGATGAAGGCCATCTTTCATCCACCACCATGTCCAGATGCGTCACTGCGCTTCGTTCTTTCTTTTCTTATCTTCAGGAAGAGAGGATAAGGCCTGACGATCCTACCGAGCTTCTGCCTCACAACAGGGAGCCCAAGCGCCTACCGGCTGCCATGAACTATGATGCGGTACAGAAGATACTTGATGTAATAGATACAGGTACGGACCTGGGGTTCAGGGACAGGACCATGTTCGAACTCATCTATTCATGCGGCCTCAGGGCAAGCGAGTGCGCCAACCTCAGGGTTGACCGTTACTACAGTCTTGAGAAGAAGATAGTCGTGCTGGGCAAGGGCTCCAAGGAGCGCATGATTCCTGTAGGTGAAGTGGCGGCATCATACCTTGAGACCTATATCTCCAGCGTCAGGCCGCGCCTGCTCGGAAGGGAGCGTTCTTCAGTCATGTTCATCAGCCAGGAGCACAAGGGCATAACACGTGAGCAGATCTGGCACAGGCTCAAGAAGTACTGCGAACTTGCAGGAGTGGATTCCAAAGTCCATACTTTACGGCATAGCTTTGCAACCCATCTGCTGCAGAACGGGGCAGACCTGCGTTCCGTGCAGGAACTGCTAGGCCACAGTGACATTAGGACAACTGAAATCTACACTCACGTGAATACGGATGACCTTTTCAGGGCCTTTGAGGCTTCCCATCCGGATGAGAAATCCGCAGACACACAAAAAA
>JAJBWA010000077.1:0-29236 GCA_031935845.1 bacterium
ACTATTCGCTGAATCGTCGAACCTACCGTTACTGTGACCATAGCGATGTGCTCTACCCCTTCGGTTTCGGCCTGTCCTATGCATCCTTCTCTTTTGACGGGTTGCAGGCAAAAGAGACCGATGAGGGTGATGTAGAGGTTGCGGTTTCGGTTCGCAATACCTCCTCTATTGCATCGAGAACGGTGGTGCAGCTCTACCTGAAGATGGAAGGACCCGATCTTCCACCTCATCCTGTGCTTTGCGGCATGAGCAGTGTGCTGCTTCAAGGGAACGAGGAAAAACTGGTACACTTACGCATTGAAAAGCGGCGCTTCACTGCCGTTGACACAGAGGGAATCCGCCATACAGTGAGCGGTCCCTATACCCTGTATGCAGGCTCGAGCCAGCCGGATGAGAAAAGCTTGATGCTTGGCGCGGACAAACCCGCAGTATTACGTTGTATTCGATAAGGAGTCATGCGATGGCAGACAAACCATTAGTTATTCGTACAAAACCACCGCTCTTGACTCGGCTGAAGAGCCAGAAGTTCCTGCTTCTGATGCTCCTGCCGGGCGTGGTTTGGTACCTCTTGTTCAAATACCTTCCCCTCTTGGGGTTGAGCCTGGGATTCACCGACTATGGATTCCGCTCGAAGGTTTCGTTTGTAGGACTGGAGAATTTCCAGCGCCTGCTCTCCTCGACGATTTTCTGGAATGCGTTCCGTAATACATTGGTTATCAGCCTGGCGAACATTGTCTTCTACTTCCCCGCCCCGCTCATCGTCGCCCTGATGATCAATGAACTGAAGAGCGTGAAGTCCAAGCGGTTCATTCAGTTTCTCATCTACATTCCCTACTTCTTCAGCTGGGTTGTGGTGGGCAGTATTTTCGTAAACCTGCTCTCCCCTTCCACCGGCTTGGTGAACAACATCATCACCAAATTCGGTGGTGAGCCGGTCTATTTCATGGCGAGTGCGAAATTCTTCCGTCCTGTTCTGGTCAGCTCCTACATCTGGCGTCAGATGGGCTACGGGGCGGTCATCTATGTGGCGAGCCTGACGACGGTCCAGCCCGAGCTCTACGAGGCTGCGACCATCGACGGGGCCGGCCACTGGGGACGGCTGTGGCATGTGACGATTCCGGGCATCCGTTCCACGATTGTGACCATGCTGCTTCTCAACCTCAGCCATGTGCTGCTGATATTCGAGCAGGTGCTGGTCATGTACAACGCCGCTGTCTACGACGTGGCCGATGTACTGCAGACCTATGTATTCCGCGAAGGGGTACTTGCAGGTGATTTAGGATATTCGATCGCAGTGGGTATGTTCACGTCCATTGTCAGCTTGACGTTGGTGCTCTCCACCAACAAGCTCAGCGCCCGGTTCCTGGACGAACCGATTCTGTAGGAGGATGAACATGAAGCAAACCACACCGACCACAATCCGCGAAAGCGGGGGCCGCAAGCTCTTTCGGGTGATCAACACCCTGCTTTTGGCATTCATCTGCCTGATCTTCATCATTCCCATCTGGAACGTCCTCATCACCTCCGTTGCCAAAGACATTGATGTCATGGGTGCCGACTACCTGCTCATGCCCCGTTCGTTCACGCTGCAGAACTACTGGCGCGTGCTCAACAGCGGCTACATGGGAGCCTTCAAGAACTCGCTGTTCGTAGCCTTCTTGGGCACCGCGCTTTCGATGCTGATCACCGTTCCGATGGGCTTCGCCTTGGCGCAGAAGCATCTGGTGGGCAGGTCAATCATCATGAAGGCGATTGTGTTCACGATGGTCTTCGATGCGGGCATTATGCCCTTCTACATCGTTGTACGGTCGCTTGGGCTCATCAACAGCATGGGGGCGATCATATTTCCGGTTGCCATCTCGACGTTCAATTTGGTCATCATCAAGAACTATATGACCAGCATCCCGGTCTCGCTGATTGAAAGCGCCACCCTCGACGGCTGCAACGACGTTACCATCCTGCTGAAAATCGTCCTGCCTCTTTCGGTCTCCATCATTGCCGCTGTTACGTTGTTTTACTTTGTAAGTTACTGGAACAGGTATTTCGAGGTTATCATGTTCATCAACGACAGCCGCAAGTACACCCTGCAGGTGGTCTTGCGCTCGTTGATGTTCGAATCCGACGAGTCGCTCGGCGGTGGTCAGTATGTCTACAACAACCTGAAGATGGCAGTCATGGTACTGGGCATGCTTCCGGTTCTGATCATCTACCCGTTCGTGCAGAAACACTTCGTCTCGGGCCTCATGCTCGGAGGCGTCAAAGGTTGATACGGGGTAGGCCCTACTTCTGAGTTCTTCATAACACCCTTTGCAGGTCGGCTTCATACGAAGCCGGCCTGCTTTTGTATCCCGAGATGGGTATAGACTTTACTACGTTGTCATGAGGACTTGAGCAAGACATATTCCTAGTTTGGCCAAATCTACCAATGTTCTCCTCGAAGCAAGTGCGTATGGTGGTTCCGATGTTGAACACCGACGGGATTGCGCTCTTCACCAGTTCCGCGACCTTGGAGAGCCTCACGTTCCTGAACCTGAACTTGAAGATTCCCTTCTTGGAGAAGAAATACCAGATGGCGACAAGAAGGGCGACGTAATAGCTGATTGCCGATGCAAGTCCCATTCCGAAAAGATCCCAGTGGAGAACCATTGCGTTCAGAAGATCAAGGGCAACGTCTGTCACAGTCATCGCAACCACGGCACAGATAAGAAGTCCCATCTGTCCCGCCATCTGAAGGAAAGGAATCAGGACAAGTGCCGTTACGCATGCCGGAGCTCCGATCGAAAATCCCAGAAGGTATCCGCGTGTGGAATCGAAGAGCTGGCCCGATGTCCCGGCGCCCATCCACGTGGGGATCAGATTCTGGAAGGCAAACACGAAAAGAAGGAAGAACAGGGAAATGAAGAGCGATGAACCCACAGCCGACGAATAGCCTACGTTGGCTTCCTCTATCAGTCCCTTTCCGATGGATTTGCTGCATGAAACCTGGACACCTGCAGAGAGGATGGTACCTATTCCTCCTATGATCAGGAGTATCGGACTTGAAAGACCGTATGCGGCCATGGCACGAACGCCCAGAAAACGTCCGATGACGATGCTGTCCACCAACATGCACAACGATGTGGTGAGAACAGAGAGAACCTGTGCCAAAAGCATCTGCTTGGTAAGCTTTCTGATCATCGAAAGAACTCCTATCCTTAAATACCTTTCCGACGCCTCGGGTATACTATCTTATAAAACCACTTGTTTCAATTATGGTTTCAATTGTCCGTTCGGCCTGTTAGAATTTCCCAAAGGAGGGCGGTATGGAGAAAACAAGGTTCATCATCGTGGGATCGGGGTGGAGATCCCTCTACTACGTCAGGATAGCAAAGGCCCTGCCCGATCATTTCGAGCTCTGCGCCATGCTCTGCAGGACAGAAGAGAAAGCTTCCCGCATGGCGGCGGAAAACAGGATTTACACGACAGTATCCGAAAAGGAATGCGTGGACATGAAGCCAGACCTTGTGGTGGTTGCGGTCAACAAGGCCTCCGTTGCCGATGTTGCCATGCACTGGATGGACATGGGTTTCTGCGTTTTATCTGAGACGCCGGCCGCACTTGAGTATCCCAAGCTGCTGAAGCTTTGGGAAATGCACTGCAGCGGAAAGAAACTGGTGGTGAACGAGCAGTACCGCAGATACCCGGTCTACAGCTCACTGATCCGGATTGCACAAAGCGGCATTCTCGGAGGAAACGATAGCCTGAATGCCTCATTTGCCCATGAATATCATGGCATAAGCCTCATACGGGCACTTCTATGTCTGGATCAGAGCGAGCAGTTCTCCGTTACGGCAAAGACTTATGAGTTCCCCGTTACGGAGACACTCACCCGATATGACTCCTTCAGTGACGGGCGCACTGCCATGAAGAAACGAACCGTCGCCGCATTCGAGTTCGCATGCGGCAAGGTTGCCTTCTACGACTTCGACGGCGAGCAGTACCGCTCACCCATCAGAAGGAACACCATGCGTCTTCTTGGATGCAGAGGAGAAATCATAGACGACACCGTGGACTGGCTGGATGCCTCGAACACCGCCCGGCGTGAGGCGGTGGTAATCAGTACACGGACAGTTGATACGGAATACGACAATCCCAACCTCAGGAGCATAGAGGAAGTCACTTCCGTGCTTTTCAACGGAGATACCGTGTACGAGCCGCCGTTCGGACTGTGCGGTCTTGCACAGGACGAGACGGCAATGGCAATCATGATGCAGCAGGCATCGCTGTACGGCAAAGGTCTTGCCGGATCCCCCTATCCTCTTCAGGAAGCCCTGCAGGATGCATACACCATGCTGCTGATGCAGAAGGCTTGTGAAACAGGGGAAAAAGTCTGTACTGAAAGACAGCCGTGGAACTGAGGCGGGGCTACTTCAGCTACTTCAGCTAACATCAGTCGCGCATGATCATGTCGTGTGCCACGGGGGTGTAGAACAGCGTCCTGACAGCCTCGGGATCCTTTGTCTGTCCGAGTATCCACATGAGCTTGGCAAGGGCGGCCTCGCTGGTCATGTCCCTTGATTCCAGTACGTTGGGCACCGTCATCAGGCGGTGTCCCACTTTATACAGCCCCAGATCGCTGCCTTCGTTTGGCACCTGCGTGGTCATGACGAATACCTTACCCTCTGAAGCAGCCTGCCTGATGTGCGAATAGAACTCATAGTATTCCGGCAGTCCTCCCACGCCGAAGCACTCCACCACAAGGGCCTCATAGCGTTCTATCATGAACGTCATGACATCCTCCGGCATGCCGGGGTACAGCTTGAGCAGCCCCACGTCGGTGCAGAGCCTGTCGTGGAAGCTGACATCCGCATCAGGAACCTGCGGCACGAACCAGAAGACCCTGCCGCTCTGGATGCGCCCGACCTCGGGATAATTGACGCTTGCAAAGGCCGCAAAGCGCTTTGTGTAGTTCTTCTTGACCCTTGTGCCAAGGATTATCGAGCCGGAGAACACCACAAGTACGCCGTGGCTGGATTTGTCCGAGGCACAGAGGAAGGCATCGATCAGGTTGCGTCTGGCATCGGAATCGCTCTGTACAGCAGAGACCTGTGCACCCGTTATGACGATGGGCTTTGCGCTGCTTTGGATGAGGTAGCTCAGGCCGGCAGCCGTGTATGCCATTGTGTCGGTGCCGTGGGTTATCACGAAGCCGTCGAAACGTTCATAGTTGTCGCGTACGGCTTTTGCAATGGCAATCCAGTGCTCGGGGCGTATGTTGGTGCTGTCCATGTTGAACAGCTGCATGCATTCGGGAACGCAGAAATCCGCTATCTCCGGAACCTTCTCAAGCAGGTCCGTGATGGCAAGAGACGGTGCAAGGCCGTCATCAGTCGGTCTGGAGGCGATTGTTCCGCCCGTGCCGATCAAAAGGATTCTCTTCATGGCTCTGATGATACTCCACGACACGGATGCTGGCAACATTGGGTTGTCCCGATGCTAGCTGAAGTTGGCTGAAGTAGCTCCCGTAGTCGAAGTAGCTGAAGCAGCAACCGCAGCCAGCAAAAACAACAACAAAAACCTGATCCAGACGATACCAACGCCAAGGCGTTTCTGCTATCCTGTTGTCATGGACACGCAGTTCTTCAAAGACACAGTCCCCAAGCTCAGCGTCAGCGAGCTCACCTCCCTGATAAAGACCACGCTGGAAGGCTCGTTCTACGGCCTTACGGTGGAGGGCGAGATATCGGGCTTCAGGCCGGCAAGCACCGGCCACTGGTACTTCTCTCTCAAGGACCAGAGTGCCGTGATAGGCTGCTGCATGTGGCGCTCGGCCATACCGCGCGTGAACTTCAGACCAAAGGACGGCATGAAGGTCACAGTCACCGGCAGCATCAGCGTGTTCGAGCCCAGGGGAACTTACCAGATAATCTGCACATCCATGAAGGTTGCCGGCGAAGGCGACATACTGGCCATGCTGGAGGAGCGCAAGCGCAAGTATGATGCCCTGGGATACTTCGACCCGGCAGGAAAGAAGCCCATCCCGAGAAGGCCGCAGCGGGTTGCTGTGGTCACGAGCCCCACGGGAGCTGCGCTGCAGGACATACTGCAGATCACGGGCAGGCGCAACATGGGCATGGACCTGATAATCCTGCCGGCAGTAGTCCAGGGAGCCGAAGCCGCACAGAGCATTGCCGCACGCATACGTGAAGTCAACGAATTTCTGCTGGCGGACGTGATGATAGTGGGTCGCGGAGGCGGAAGCATAGAGGATCTCCTGCCCTTCTCGGAAGAATGCGTGATAGAAGCCATCCATGAATCGCAGATTCCTGTCATTTCCGCCGTAGGACACGAGATAGACTGGGCGCTTTCCGACTACGTGGCAGACCTCAGGGCACCGACCCCGTCTGCCGCGGCAGAGCTTGTGTGCGAAAGCAGCTTTGACCAGCTGGAGAAGATCAGCCAGCTCAGAAGAGCCATGTATGAAGCAATCAGCGGAAGGCTGGGCAATGTAAAGCTCCGCGTTGCGGCATTCTCCCCCGCGGCTGCAAGGGCTCAGCTGGACAGCAGGCTCAACAGGATCAGGATGCAGCTGGATTCTGATTCCACCGCGCTGAAGCACAGGATGGATATCATGATGAATGCAGCAAGATCGAGGTCTGAGTTGCTGAAGCACAAGATGGAGGCACTCTCCCCGCTTGCGGTACTGGAACGCGGCTACGGGATAATCGCTGGAGAAGACGGAAAGACGGTGAGGTCTGCAGCTCAGGTAAATGAAGGCGACAGCCTCACGCTCACGCTGAAGGACGGAAAGATAATCACTACGGCCCGGGAGGTCATACATGGCTGAAAAGAAGGAAACAACAATGACGTTCGAGCAGAAGCTCTCAAGGATGGAGGACATCTCCAGATCTCTCTCAGACCCTGCAACGGATCTTCAGGCGGCGGTAGGCCTTTATGAGGAAGGCATGAAGCTTGCAAAGGAAGTCGATGACGAATTGTCGAAAATCGAGCGCCGCATAGAGATAGTCACGAGCCGTCCCGGTGAAAACCCGGACGGAGTGATCACGGAGCCGTACGGGCAGTAAGCAGATGGGCCTGGTTGTATTCCGCAATGCGGATTTCATAATTGCCGACAAGCCTCACGGAATCCCCACTGTTCCCCTCAAGGGACAGGAAGCTGAAGGAACGCTGCTGGGCATGGCGGCGGCCGAGTGCCCGGAAATCCTCTCCGTGCGCGGGCACAATCCGTGGGAATGCGGAGCGGTCCACCGGCTTGATACGGCCACATCCGGCCTGGTAGTCTTTGCAAGGACACAGGAGGCCTTTGATCATCTGATGGAGGTCCAGAAGAAGGATCTCCTGGAGAAGACCTATGAGGCCCGCGTGGTTCATGACGACAGGCTCAGGGGATTTGATCCGCCTGCATTCAGGTTGGGCGCCACATTCACCATAATGTCCTATTTCCGCTCATATGGTCCTAAATCAAAAGAGGTAAGAGCAATACAGGATATCAAGCGTGCCGACACCCCCGTGCTTTACACCACTTACGCAACGTACGCAGGACAGGACATCATACACTGCATGATAACCCGTGGCTTCAGGCATCAGATAAGGGCCCACCTGGCATGGGCTGGACTGCCCATAGATGGCGATCCGCTCTACGGTCCGTGCACATCCCCGGCGGCCACTCTGGCGCTGGACTGCTTCAAGGTCGGTTTTCCCCTTGCCGGAGGGGAACGTTTCTCATTCTCAAAGACATGAACAAGTGATAGAATCACAGCATGAGGCAAAGAGTCCCGGCCGTCCGGGCCGCACTGGCGATACTTGCAATCATGGTCTCGTTTACTCTGGTCTGCTGCACAACCACCAGCCTGTCATTCACGGATGACGAGGTTGCCTTCACCATGGATTACGTCATGCATCGGATCGAGGAACGGACGGTCTCGGAGCTGTTCATGCGTCTGAACGAGTTCAGGGAGCCCATGGTTCCAACCGAATACATAGTGATGAACCAGCTGCGTCATGACATTCCGGGAATGGACAGGATACTGACGGACTGGGCGCACCAGACCACCACCTACATCCTTGGGTTCTATGAGAGCTTCAGGCAGTACAGCGCGGACATCGCCGCAAATCAGGTATTTGCAGACCCGGGTGCATTGCTCTCATCAGGAAGCAGCTCCATAAGCCTGTACATGAGGAGGCTCCATTTCGACGCGATGAAGCAGGTGATAAAGCAGAGCATCACGGAAATCGACCCGACGTACTGGCAGCAGGCAGTGATCCAGTACAACGCATGGGTCAACACGACGAACCTCCTGACGGGGCAGAACCTGAAGACCTTTTCCACTGATTTCGATGCAGAGACAGTCATGGACATGGTCGCGGCCCATCTGGCGGATCTTTACTTCAAGGTGTTTTCCACGGAGGAAGTCCTGATCAGGACCACGCCTGATCCGGATCTGGACAGCACAGCTGCAAGAGTGCTGGGGCTGATATGAGGAGACGGTATGGCAGAACTGTTCGACAGCAGCAGAGTTGACATGAAATCCCAGCCCCTGGCTTACCGCATGAGGCCGCGCACACTGGACGAGTACATCGGCCAGGACCACATCATCGGCCCCGGAAGGCTCCTCAGGCGCTCGATCCAGGCCGACCAGCTCTCGTCCGTGATCTTCTACGGGCCTCCGGGAACGGGAAAGACCACGCTTGCACGCGTGATTGCAAACACCACAAGAAGTCATTTTTCGACCATCAATGCGGTACTCTCCGGAGTGAAGGAACTGAGGGAAGAGATCGATGCCGCAAAACGGCGTCTGGACCTCTACGGGACCCGTACCATACTTTTCGTGGACGAGGTACACCGCTGGAACAAGAGCCAGCAGGATGCCCTGCTGCCATGGGTGGAGAACGGAACGTTCATCCTCATCGGCGCAACCACCGAGAACCCGTTCTTCGAGGTCAACGCCGCACTTGTAAGCAGATCCAGGATATTCCAGCTCAAGCCGCTGACGTCGGATGACCTTACCAAAATCGCATGGCAGGCCATCCGGGACAAGGACCGCGGCTACGGAAAGCTGGATGTAAGCTTCGAAGACGGAGCATTGGAGCATCTGGTTGATGTGGCAAGCGGTGACGCAAGAAGCCTCCTGAACGCACTGGAGCTTGCGGTGGTCACCACACCTCGTGACGGCGACAAGGTCTACATCACCAAAGAAACCGCTGAGGAAAGCATCCAGCGCAAGGCAGTGCTCTATGACAAGGAAGGAGACTACCACTTCGACGTCATCAGCGCGTTCATAAAGTCCCTCAGGGGCTCGGATCCCGATGCCGCCCTGTACTGGCTTGCCAAGATGGTCTATGCGGGCGAGGATCCCCGCTTCATATTCCGCAGGATGATGATAAGCGCATGCGAGGACGTTGGGCTTGCCGATCCCAACGCCATAGTAGTGGTTCAGTCCGATGCCGCCGCGTTCAACGCAATCGGAATGCCTGAAGGCCGCTATCATCTTGCCCATGCCGCCCTCTATCTTGCAACTGCCCCCAAGAGCAACAGCGAGATGGGATTCTTCGACGCCCTCAAGGCCGTTGAGCAGGAATCTGCAGCGGCAGAAGTACCCAACCACCTGCGTGACGCAAGCAGGGACTCCAAGGGATTCGGACACGGCGAAGGCTACATGTATCCCCATGCCTACCAGGACCACTGGGTTGCCCAGCAGTACCTGCCCAACGAGCTTCAGGGCAAGGTCTTCTACAACGTGGGCAGCATAGGATACGAGAAGAAGATCGCGGATCTGGTCAACAGAAGGCGTGAGATCCAGCTGGAGAGCGTGGACATCAACGCCTTCCCGGAGAACCTGACGTACTCGCCTGACGACAGGCGTGACCAGTGGCTCAGACGCACCATAAGCGGAAGGAGCACGGCGCTTGAGAACATGCGCGACAGGATGTTCAGGTGCCTGGAAATCATCAGGTCAGACAGGGTGCTCGTCCTCAACTCAGGCCACGGGCTTCTGGTCTGGGAGGCATACCGGCACACCCCGGAAGGACTGGTGGTCGCCCATGTCAGGAGCACGGAGGAAAGCGCCTACATCCAGCAGTACATGAAGACTCTGGATTCCGTCAGCGCACCCAGGCTCATCTGCGATCCGGACTATGAGCATGCTCTGGGCAATCTGGATTCAAGTGTGGAACAGGGTCTGCTTTTCGAGCACATAATAGGCAGGAACCTGCTCACGGATTTCAGGAAGGCAGGGAAAGTGCTGGAGGCAGCAAAAAAGCGCCTGGCACAGAAAGGCGACATCGTTCTTTGCGAGACCGTAGTCTCAGAAGCATCCAGGCTGTCCGATTTCATCCACATGGGTCCGCTTCAGGACACCCTGCTCAAGGCAGAGAAGAAGATATATGCCAAGGTTCCGACGCGCGATGACATGGTGAAGCTGCTTGAATCGGAATTCTCCTCTGTGTCCGTGGAGGACTACAGGTTCACCGAATCCAGAAGCGCAAGGGAGAGCGATGTCCAGCGGTGGGTAAGGAACAGCTACCTGCCTGCCCTGCCCGACCTCTCTCAGACGGAGGCCGGAAAGCTCGAGAAGGAACTGGTGTCCACCCTCTGTGCCGCACCGCTGATGTGGAAGACAAGCTGCCTTATCGTTTGCTTGAAAGACAATTGACTTTTTTTACCGCATAATGCATATTTAAGCGGTCAAACGACATCATGGTGGAAGTAGTTCAATGGTAGAGCGCCAGATTGTGGATCTGGTTGTTGAGGGTTCGAGCCCCTTCTTCCACCCTAAAGTCCAGCAAGCACTGCTGGACTTTTTCATTAGCACCTGTAGCTCAACTGGATAGAGCGTCGGACTTCGAATCCGCAGGTTACAGGTTCGAGCCCTGCCAGGTGCACGAAAAAACCGGAGGTCACACGGCCTCCGGTTTCTTTTTGCCCACATGGTGTAACCTTTTCGGAATCAGGAAGTTTAACCAGCGGGGTGGGTCGGAAGAATCCCCGTACACCCTGATATTCTGAATTCTTGATGATGAGAAGGAGGCCCGACTTTCCATGAAGAGAAGTTACCTGCTTATCCTGTGTGTGTTGGCCGTCATGCTGGCACTGTCACTCACTTCCTGCGGCACGCTGTCTTCCAAACCGCAGCCCAAGGAAGAACCGCCTGTTGAGGAAGTTGTCGTAGCACAGTCCGGCTACACGATTACGTATGTCCTCAACGGTGGCTCATGGCCCGCCGACACCGATGTTCCCGGAGACTACGAGACCGAGGAAGAAAACCTCACCGTCCCCTCACCCGTAAGGGATAACTATGATTTCCTGGGATGGAGGATCAAGGATTCCGGCGACAGGCCCGTGAAGAACTACGTCATCACGCTCACCACCGACCACGATGTCAGTCTCGAGGCTGTCTGGGGTGCACATACCTACGGCATCAGGCTGCACACGGCAGGCGGAAAGCTTGACGGGAAATCCATGACCTACACCATCCTGGACCAGCCGTTCGAGCTCCCCGTTCCGACAAGGGAGAACTATGACTTTGCCGGATGGGTGGCCGAAGGTTCCGATGCAGAGCCGCTGCAGGCATACGTCGTAGACACGACAGCCGGCGGGGAGCTGGAGTTCACCGCAGTGTGGACACCGACAGTCTACAATATCGAATATGAGCTTGCAGGCGGATACTACACCTACGATGTCACCAACCCCACCACCTACACCGTCGAGAGCAGCACCTTCAGGCTGGCCAACCCGCAGAAGGACAACTACGTTTTCCTTGGATGGATCAGGTCCGGAGACAAGAGCCTTGAGCTTCAGAAGAACTACACAGTCAGGAAAGGCAGTTCCGGAGACCTCAAGCTCTACGCAGTCTTCCAGTGGAAGGACGTGGAAGTCGGCGATGTCACCGAAATGCAGCAGATGATTCCCGAGTGGGGAAAGAACAACATTCCCAGACCCAACTGGGTGGTCAAGGTTCCGGAGACCGATGAGTTCCACTATGAGAAAGGCTACGCCAAGTCCGGCTCCTTCTATGACTCACTGCTTCTGGCAACCAAGCAGGCACTGCTTGCAGTGGCCGAGTGGTCCGGTGCAAGCGCAAAGGCAACCTACTCGGATGCCGACGGAGTTTCGGCCAACGAGCGTAATGTAGAGGCCGAAGCCGCCGTCATGGGTAGGGAAATCGTCGAATACTGGGAAGATGCCCAGGGAGGCGTCTGGGTGCTTGTAAGCGTCCCGAACATCTACGGATATGAAAGCTCCGACAGCTACGACAGCTACGACTGGTCATCCGAAGACTGGTCCTCGGATGACTGGTCGTGGGACGAGGAGTCCGGCGATGAGGATTTCGATTTCCTCCAGCTGCTTCAGCTTCTCTTCAGCAGTGAAGAAGAATAATTACGTAAGCTCGACGTAAATGGACAGCTGCAGGTCCTTGTTGAATCCTGCGCCCACGATAATATCTCCGACCGGGGTGCTGAAGCCGTAACCGACCGATGCACCCAGGTCCCAGATCTTCTTGTCGAAGCAGTCCTTGAACGGAACCATGGTTCCGAATTCCCCGTGGTTCGCCCAGCCGTATGTCACATCAGAGCGGATTCCGCCGCGCACCACGAACGACAGGTAGCTGGAAGCAAAGCTCTGCGACAGGTTCACCTGGACACCGAAACCTCCGATGATGAACTCGGACATGAGCGTTCCGGCGGCATAACCGGGCATTCCGTCCCATCCGCCGTAGTCGGCAAACGTACTTCTGAGCTCTAACTTTCCACGTGATGACACAGCCATGGCGTCACCCCAGATCGAAACCTTTTCACTGAGCTTGAATGTCCGCTCTGCAGCCAGGGCGATCTTGTAGAACCAGCTCCGGTTATCGGATGAGTAACCGACAGTACCCTTGGCATCCACCCTGGTTCCGGTTGCGGAGAAGAACCCGGTCGAATATCCGGGATAGAAAACCGTCTCGAAAGTCACGGACGGACGGAACGAACGGCCCAGCATCTCTTCTGAAGCCCTCTCGTTGGACTCGTCCCAGGTCAGGTCGGCAGAGGCATACAGCATCATGTTGTGGCTCATCTCGTTGGTAAGCATAAGTCCGGCATCCAAACCTATGAGCTTCTCGATGGAAAGGTTGACCCTGAGGGGTTCGTTCTTGTCCGTAAAGTATGTCATGGAGCCTATCGAGGCCTTGGCCCTCACAAGGCCGTACAGTCTCTCGAGAGAGTCGCCGAATATGCACAGGAGGCCCATGGCGGAAAGGTCTGTGGTCCTGTTCAGGTTCAGCTTGAGCCTGATGTCGAGGCTTATGGGTGAACCGCCTATATCCCTGATGAAGCTCCTGAGGCTCAGCGTAGTATACAGTGCCCGCTTCGTATAACTGTCATCATCTTTCTTGAAGAAGAACCCATATCCGCCTGATCCGTACAGGCCCAGGGACAGCCTTGTCCTTCCGAGAAGGTCCTCATGCCTCTGGTCCTTTGTGGAATAGAATTCCTTCTTGGTCTTCTCTGCGTATCTCGTATGGTACTCGCCTACTCTGTCAGGATCCTTGTAGACCTTCTGTTCCTCGGTGAACCGGGCGGCAATCTCCTCAAGCTTTGCCTTCTGTTCCTCGGCTTCCTTCTCTCCTCTTTCCAGGATGCCTGCCGCAGATGAGAAGCTGAGTGTCCCGTAGCCGGTCAGATCCGGAGAGAACCAGTAGTCGGCAAGGTCCACCTCTCCTCTGGAGACGTTGTTCAGCACGACGCTCAGCGTGCTTCCGAGCACGCCGGAAAGAGAGCTGTAGCTGTTCTCCGTCAGCTCTTTCTTTCCGTATCCGTTGAGAGTGACGACTATGATTATGTCGTAGCCCTCCATAACGGCCCTGTGGACTATGTAGTTGCTTACTATACCGCCGTCCATGAGGACTGTTCCGTCACTCAGGACAACAGGCTCGAATATCAGCGGAAGGCTCATGCTGGAGCGCATTGCCGTCAGCAGGGAACCGTCCCTGAATATCATTTCATCACCCGTCAGCATGTTCGCTGCGTTGCATTCGAACGGCACCACCAGGTCGTAGTCGAAATTGATGTTGTCAGGAACGTTTCCGATGTATTTGTTCAGGAAGTTCAGGACAAGATAGTCATCGATGAAACCGCTGATGCCTCCGATTCCCTGCCCCAGGGAGATCGACAGGACGTTGTTGGAATTGAAGTCGAATGCGTCAAGGACTTCCGTATAGCCCTCCGAATCAAACGACGTGAAGAGTTTCGTCAGGTCGTTGGTCGTGACGATCTCCCTCATCTCCTTCGGAGAATGTCCTACGGCATAGAGACCTCCGATCAGGGCTCCCATGCTGGTTCCGAAGACCTTGTCGATAGGTATTCCGTATTTCTCCAGAGCCTCGATTATGGCTATATGGGCTATGCCCTTGGCTCCGCCTCCGGACAGCACCAGTGCAACGGAAGGCCTGTCACCGGGAACCGGACCGCCCGGCTCCAGGAAAGCGTTGTTGATAACCAGATCGAACGAATAGTCCATTTCGGGTTCCACGGTATCGTCGATAGTATCCGCATACACGCAACACATTGCAATCGAAAGCAAGATCAGAAGAGCAAATAGTTTTTTCATGAGTCCAGTATAGCCGACACGACTTGATTAAGAAAGCGGAAAACGAACACGGAGCCCGACCCCGGACATACCCCTGCTGTATACACGCGCACGAAGTTCATGGTAACATCCCCACATGGTGGCTTTTCGGTATTGACGCGCCATCGGAATACCATCGAGGAGGTACGGAATGTACAGGATTCTCAGCAAGAAGGAACTCAACCCGACAGTGACCCAGATGGAAATCGAGGCACCGCTCGTAGCGGCAAAGGCAAAGGCGGGACAGTTCATCATCCTCAGGGTCGACGAAGACGGTGAAAGAATCCCCCTTACGATCGCCGGCACAGACAGGAAGACCGGAGCCGTCAAGATCATCTTCCAGATTGTCGGAGCCACAACGGAAAAACTGAACCACAGGAAGCAGGGAGAGTTCATACAGGACTTCGCGGGACCTCTCGGAAAGCCGACCGAGATTGAAGGAAAGAAGAGTGTCTGCATCGTCGGAGGTGGTGTCGGTTGCGCCATCGCACTCCCTGTTGCCCAGGCTTTCAAGGCACAGGGCACTGAAGTCACCAGCATCATCGGATTCAGGAACAGGGATCTGCTGATCCTCGAGGATGAATTCCGTGCAGCATCGAAGGAACTCGTGGTCATGACCGACGACGGTTCATATGCCAGACACGGCAATGTCACCGTCCCGCTCAAGGAGATGCTTGAGGCAGGACGTCACTTCGATGAAATCATCACCATCGGACCCGTCATCATGATGAAGTTCGTCACCCTCACGGCAAAGCCCTTCAACGTACCCGTTACGGTTTCTATGAACCCGATTATGATCGACGGAACGGGAATGTGCGGCGGCTGCAGACTCACGCTGAATCAGGACGGCAGACGTGTCACGAAATTCGCATGTGTCGACGGACCGGACTTCAACGGATACGAGGTTGATTTCGACGAGGCCATGTCGCGCGGCAGAATGTATTTCCCGTTCGAGAGAAAGGCCCATGAAGAGACCTGCAATCTCTTCAGGAATGCTTGAGGAGGAATAAAATGGCACTTGAACCGAAGAAACATGAAATGCCGGTCCAGGACCCGCAGGTACGTGCCCGCAACTTCAGCGAGGTTGCCCTGGGCTACACACACGAGGTTGCACTGGCTGAGGCAAAAAGATGCCTGAACTGCAAGAACAGACCCTGTGTTGAGGGCTGTCCCGTCAATATCGCCATTCCGGACTTCATCGCATGCCTCAAACAGGATGACATCGAGGGCGCCTACAATGTAATCAACAGGTCGTCATCGCTTCCCGCCGTCTGCGGACGTGTATGCCCGCAGGAGACACAGTGCGAGAGCAAGTGCACCATGGGCATCAAGTTCGAGCCGGTGGGAATAGGCCGCCTCGAGCGCTTTGTCGCAGACTGGCACAACGCAAATTCCAAGGGAGCGGCAAAGAAGGTTGCACCGAACGGGCACAAGGTCGCCATAATCGGTTCGGGTCCTTCAGGACTCACATGTGCCGGAGACCTTGTCAAGGCCGGCTTCCGGGTGACTGTCTATGAAGCCCTGCATACCGAGGGCGGAGTCCTGGTCTACGGAATCCCGGAGTTCAGGCTCCCCAAGGCAATAGTGGCAAAGGAAGTCAACACACTCAAGGAACTGGGTGTCGAGTTCGTCACCAACGCAATCATAGGAAAGACACTCACTGTCGATGAGCTTTTCGAACAGGGCAACGAAGCCGTGTTCATCGGTTCCGGTGCAGGCCTTCCCAACTTCATGAACATTCCGGGAGAGGCTCTCAAGGGTGTCTACTCTGCCAACGAGTTCCTGACCAGAAGCAACCTGATGAAGGCATTCCGCGAAAAATGCGACACGCCGATCATGAAGGGCGGCAAGGTCGTTGTCGTCGGTGGCGGAAACGTTGCAATGGATGCTGCCAGAACTGCTCTCAGACTCGGTGCGGAAAAGGTCTACATCGTCTACAGGCGTTCAATGCAGGAGCTGCCTGCAAGACGTGAGGAAGTCGAGCATGCACAGGAAGAGGAAATCGAGTTCCATCTTCTGCGCAACCCTGTGGAGATTCTCGGATACAGCAATCCCGACAACCCGCGTGACGAGAAGAACGGTTTCGTCACCGGTATCCGCGTGATCAGGATGGAACTCGGCGAGCCCGATGCAAAAGGAAGGAGAAGACCTGTTCCCGTAGAGGGTTCGGAATATGTGATCGACTGCGATACAGTCGTAATCGCAATCGGAACATCCCCCAACCCGCTCATCAAGTCAACCACAGAGGGCCTTGAGGTGAATCCGCACGGCGGAATCATCGTCAACGAAGGCGGTCTCACGTCCAGAGCCAATGTCTATGCCGGAGGTGATGCCGTAACCGGAGCTGCAACCGTCATATCCGCAATGGGTGCGGGAAAGGTCGCAGCAAAGAGCATCATCGATCATTTCAGCAGATAATCTGTCTTTCGGGATTTGTTTTCCGGTTTTTCCGCCTGCAGGTGATGCAGGCGGATTTTTTTCTCCGAGAATTGAAGAAACAGGTCTTTTATGTTACCATGAGGGATATAAATCGACTTATGCGGGGTCTGATATGAACAATGAGATGCTGGTAAGGGTAACAAAGTACTACAGGACGCTTGTAAAGCTCAGGACAATAGGTCTGGAGAAGGTTTTTGCACATAATCTGGCCGATACGGCAGGTGTGTCGGCATCCATAGTAAGGAAAGATTTCTCGCAGCTCGGCATCTACGGCCAGAAACGCGGCGGCTACAACATCGTGGAGCTGTCCGATGTCCTGGGCAAGCTGCTGGGAAAAGGCTCCCCTGAGAACGTTGTCGTCATCGGATGCGGAAGAATCGGAATGGCTCTGATGCACTACTCCGGATTCGAAAATGACGGAATCAACATCCTTGCAGGATTCGACAACAACCCGGCGGTGTTCCAGAACCAGACTTCCCTCTTTCCCATCTACTCCATCACACGCCTTGAGGAGTTTGCAAGGGAAAACCACATCAGTGCGGCCATACTGACCGTACCCGAGTCTGCGGCGCAGGACACCTACAGCCACGTGCTCTCGTGCAACATAAAGGGAATCCTGAACTTCTCGCCCGTGACGCTCAAGCCCATGCCCACGGCCGACGGATCCATTCCGGTAGTGCACAACATCAACATAGGCCTTGAACTCGAGAGGATGTTCTACGAGATAAAATTCCGCAAGAGTGCGGAGTGAAAATACCCTGAATCCTGCAACTGCTTAATATAATTTCATTCACATTTACAGGCGATTGCTTTTTTATTAAGTCAAGTTTATAGTATCCACTGAAACATTTAATATTCAGAATAAGGAGTGCAGGCAATGCGTCGCAAACTCGGAATCACAGTGATGGCCGTCATGCTTTTTCTTCTCGCATCTTTTCCCGTCTTCTCGAACCCCGCGTCCGAGGTGCGTCTGGGAGTACTGAAGGGTCCCACGGGGATAGGTGCCAGCTATCTGCTCTCCCAGAATGACAATGGAGAGACAAAGAACCGCTACTCCGTGACGGTCCTTGCCGAGGCCACGGACATGATCGCACAGGTCGCGGCAGGACAGATAGACATAGCCGCAATCCCGACCAATGCGGCGGCATCCCTGTACAACAAGACCAACGGCGGGGTCAGGGTGGCGGCACTCAACACCGCAGGAGTCCTCTACATACTCGAGAACGGAAAGACCGTCTCGACCGTCGCAGACCTCAAGGGAAAGACGATATACACCGTAGGACAGGGATCGAACCCCGAATATGTCCTGCGCTACATCCTTTCGGAAAACGGAATCGATCCGGACAAGGATGTGGAGATAGTCTTCATGGACAGTGCTGAACTCACCACCAGAGCCGCAGCCGGCGGTATCGGAATCTGCATGCTTCCCGTACCCGCAGTAACGACCGTTCTGATCAAGAATCCCGATATCCGCATTGCCCTGGACATGACCGAAGAATGGAACAGGATCGGAAACGGAAGCATCCTGACAATGGGATGCGTAGTGGTCAGGACCGATTTTCTGAAGGAACATCCGGCGGAAGTCAGATTCTTCCTCGAGGACTATGAAAAGTCCATCGTATTCGTACAGGACAACATCGATGAAGCAGCACAGCTGTGCGCGCAGTATGAGATAGTGCCTTCCGCCGCGGTTGCCAGGAAGGCCATACCCGACTGCAACCTCATCTTCACGGCAGGAGCCGACAGCATCAGATCTGCTCTTGAAGGCTACCTGAAGGTTCTCTATGATTCGAACCCCAAGGCCGTAGGCGGAAAGATGCCCGGAGAAGACTTCTACTCCATCGGATTCTGACACAAACCACTCATGGAAAAACGGAAGACAGCAACATCAGGGATAAGGACGCTACTGGCAATTCTTTTCTGGATTGCCGTCTGGCAGATTGCCTCCATGGCGGTCGGCAAGGACCTCATTCTGCCCGGCCCTGTGTCCGTCATCAAGGCGCTCTGGTCTCTTGTACGTCAGGGCAGCTTCTGGACAAGCATACTTATGACCGTGCTGCGCATCATGCTCGGCTACGCCGCAGGAGTTGCGCTTGGTTGTCTTCTGGCATTCGGCTGCTGCAGGTCAAGGATCCTGGATTCGCTGTTCTCCCCCATCATCCGCATGGTCAGGGCCACCCCGGTGGCATCGTTCATCATCCTTGCCATGCTGTGGATGAGCAAGGGAGGCGTTCCGGTACTGATGTCGGCACTGATCGTCGCCCCCGTGGTATGGGGAAACCTGACGGAGGCCTACTCAAGCAGGGATCCGGCGCTTGACGAGATGGCCGCCGCCTACAGGCTGGGGAAATGGAAGCACTTCAGGTTCATCCTTGTTCCGCAGCTGATGCCTTCACTCAGGGCGGCATGCCTGACGGGTCTGGGATTCGCATGGAAATCCGGCATTGCGGCCGAGGTGCTGAGCCAGCCGAAGCTTGCCATAGGATCCAACATCTACTATTCCAAGGTCTATCTGGAGACTTCCGAACTGTTCGCATGGACGGCATCCGTGATAGCGCTGAGCTTTGCGCTCGAGATCCTGGTCAGGAAGCTGATTGCAAGGAGGAAGAGCAATGAAGATTGAGAACCTCTCCTTCAGCTACGGTGACAAGCAGATATTCAGGAACTTCAGCGCGGATATCGATTCCACGATGATCTGCCTGATGGGTCCGTCCGGATGCGGCAAGACCACACTGCTTCACATCATGGCGGGCCTGATCAGGGCTGACGGCGGAACGGTTTCGGACTTTCCGGAAAGCAGGAGCCTGATGTTCCAGGAAGACCGCCTGCTCGATTGGCTGGATGCCCGCGGCAACGTGGCGCTGGTGCTGGAGCAGAAGGACGACGTGGACATCTCCGGAAAGCTTCTGGAGCAGCTGGGAATAGATCCTTCCATGCCCATAGGGAAGATGTCGGGCGGAATGAAAAGGCGCGTGGCCCTGGCCCGGGCGCTGGCATTCAGGTCCGATGCCCTGCTTCTGGACGAGCCGTTCAAGGGACTTGACGAGGACCTGATGAAGAAATGTGCGGCACTGATACGCGGTAGCGGAAAGCCGGCTGTAGTATCGACTCACTCGGAAACGGAGGCCCAGGCACTCGGTGCACGAATTTTAAGGTTATAATCTTGAAATTATGTTATCATAATTTGGATATATTAGGATTTTACCAATCGGAGGAATGCTAATGGCAAAACTACAGGAAAAAGCCGTCGCCCAGATCAAGGAGATCTGCGGTCGTTATAAGGCCGAGAAAACTCCCCTTATGATGATTCTGAGCGACATTCAGAATGAGTACGGTTACATCCCGCTCGAGGTACAGGAGATCGTCTCTGCAGAGACCGGAATCTCAGTGGCCGAGATCTACGGTGTCGTGACTTTCTATTCATTCTTCTCACTGACCCCCAAGGGAAAGTACATCATCGGCTGCTGCCTCGGAACAGCCTGCTATGTCAAGGGTGCCCAGAACGTAATCGACAAGTTCTCTGAGATCCTCGGCATCAAGCCCGGCCAGACAACTGCCGACGGTCTGTTCACACTCGATGCACTGCGCTGCATCGGAGCATGCGGTATCGCTCCGGCAGTCAGCATCAGCGGAACAGTCTATCCCAAGATGAGCGTGGACAAGGTTCCCGCAATCATCAAGGAGCTCAAGGAAAAGGAGGGTGCCGTCTGATGATCAGGACAGTTGAAGAATTGAATCAGAAAACAGCAGCATGCACCAAGTGTCTTGAAGACAAGATCAAGGGACTTGACGAAAAGAGGCACATCGTACTCTGCGGAGGAACCGGATGTCTCTCAAGCCATTCCGATGAGATCAAGGCAAAGTTCGAGGAACTGCTGAAGGCCAAGGGTCTTGAGGACAAGGCCACGGTCAACCTGGTCGGTTGTTTCGGTTTCTGCTCACAGGGACCGTTCGTGAAGATCTACCCGGAAGACACTCTCTACAGACTCGTCAAGATCGAGGATGTCGAGGAGATCATCGAGAAGGATATCAGAAACGGCGAGATCGTCGAACGCCTGCTCTATGTCGATCCTGCGACAAAGCAGAAGGTCGCAAAGCAGGATGAGATCAACTTCTACAAGAAGCAGCGCCGTGTTGCACTGTACGGATGCGGAGTCATCAATCCCGAGGACATCAACGAAAGTCTCGGAATGGGTGGTTTCCAGGGTCTGAAGAAAGCTCTTTCCATGAGCCAGCAGGATGTCGTGAACGAGATCCTGGCCAGCGGACTCAGAGGAAGAGGCGGCGGCGGATTCCCCACCGGACGCAAGTGGCAGTTCGCCCTCAACTCCCCCGGCGACGAGAAGTATGTGGTCTGCAACGGTGACGAAGGTGACCCGGGTGCATTCATGGACCGCTCCATCCTGGAGGGAAATCCTCTGGCAGTCATCGAGGGAATGGTCATCGCCGGTTATGCCATCGGTGCCCAGAACGGTTATTTCTACGTAAGAGCCGAGTACCCCATCGCAGTCAAGAGACTCAGAATCGCCATCAGGCAGGCTGAGGAGATCGGACTTCTCGGAGACAACATCCTCGGAACTGGCTTCAGCTTCCGCTGCCATCTCAGACTCGGTGCAGGTGCATTCGTCTGCGGAGAGGAGACGGCACTTCTGAACTCGATCGAAGGCAAGCGCGGAATGCCCAGGCCCAGACCGCCATTCCCGGCAATCAAGGGACTGTGGGGCAAGCCGACCATCGTCAACAACGTCGAGACTCTGGCATGTGTTCCGTACATCATGAGAAACGGCGCAGCCAACTTCGCATCTGTCGGAACAGAGAAGTCCAAGGGAACCAAGGTCTTCGCACTCGGCGGAAAGGTCAACAACGTCGGACTGGTCGAGGTCCCGATGGGAACGACACTTCGCGAGCTGATCTATGACATCGGCGGCGGAATCCCCGGCGGCAAGAAGTTCAAGGCCATCCAGACCGGAGGACCTTCCGGCGGATGTCTCACCACAGAGTACCTCGACGAGCCGATCGACTTCGACAACCTCGTGGCCAAGGGTTCCATGATGGGTTCCGGCGGAGCCATCGTCATGGACGAGGACAACTGTATGGTCGACGTTGCCAAGTTCTACATGGAGTTCATCTGCGACGAGTCTTGCGGAAAGTGCACACCGTGCCGCGTCGGAACAAAGCGCATGCTTGAGATCCTCACCCGCATCACCGAGGGCAAGGGAACCATGGAAGACCTGGACGAGCTGGAGCAGCTCTCCGACACAGTCAAGACAAACTCTCTCTGTGCTCTGGGACAGACCTCAGCAAACCCGATCAACTCCACCATCGCCCACTTCAGGGACGAGTACATCGCACACATCGTGGACAAGAAGTGTCCGGCACATGTCTGCAAGAACCTCATGGAGTATCATATCGATCCCGACAAGTGCGTCGGATGCGGAATGTGCGCCAAGGGATGCCCGGCAGGCTGCATCACCAGGACAGACTACATTGCCCCGAACCACAAGCTGGCTTCAATGGCAATCGATGCCCAGAAGTGCGTGAAGTGCGGTGCATGTATCAGCACCTGTAAGTTCAAGGCCATTGAGAAGAGATAAGGGAGGAAGACCATGGCATTAGTTAACATCAAAATCGAAGGCATCCCCTATCAGGTGGAAAGCGGACTTACAATCCTTGAAGCCGCCAGAAAGTGCGGTTATGAGATTCCTTCGCTGTGCGCATTCAACCACGGCGAGTGCAACCAGGGCTCCTGCCGTGTCTGCCTTGTCGCAGCCACAGGCGCCAGAGGTCTCGTGGCCTCATGCGTGTACCCCGTGAGCGAAGGCATGGAAATCAGGATTTCCGATCCCAAGGCAATCGAGGCAAGACGCAGAAGCGTCGAGCTGCTGCTTTCCAACCACAACAAGAACTGCCAGCAGTGTGACAAGAACGGAAAGTGCGAGCTTCTGTACGTGGCTCAGCTGACCGGTGCAAGAGAGAACGCGTTCGAAGGCGTCCACTCACCCACCACGCTTGACACCCTTGCTCCGGCCCTGTTCAGGGATACATCAAAGTGCATCCTCTGCGGCCGCTGTATCGCACGCTGCCAGAACGCACACGGAATGGGAATCCTCGGATTCGAGAACAGAGGCTTCAAGACTATCGTGGCTCCTGCCGAGAACAGAAGCTTCCAGAACTCACCGTGCATCCAGTGCGGACAGTGCGTCACTGTCTGTCCCACAGGCGCCCTCATGGAGAAGTCTGAAATCGACAAGGTCGACGAGGCTCTCAGGTCAGGCAAGCACGTCGTGGTCCAGGCTGCTCCTGCAGTCAGAGCCGCCATCGGAGAGGAGTTCGGCTATCCCGTCGGAACACCAGTCACCGGCAAGATGATCGCAGCAATGCGCAGACTCGGATTCGAGAGAGTCTATGACGTCAACTTCGGCGCAGACCTCACCATCATGGAGGAAGGAACAGAACTTCTCGGAAGACTGACCAACAAGGGCGTTCTTCCGATGATCACCAGCTGCTCACCCGGTTGGGTAAACTACGCCGAGTGCAACTACTCCGACCTTCTGCCCCACCTCTCAAGCTGCAAGTCCCCGCACCAGATGCAGGGAGCCATCATCAAGAGCTACTGGGCAAAAGAGAAAGGCTATGATCCCAAGGACGTCTTCGTCGTGTCGGTCATGCCCTGTATCGCCAAGAAGTTCGAGAAGGACAGGGACGTGATGGAAGTGGACGGCATCAGGGATGTCGACGCAGTCATCACAACCAGAGAGCTGGCCAGGATGATCAGAAGATGCGGAATCCGCTTCGACAGACTCCCGGATGAAGAGTGGGACCAGGACATCATGGGCGACTACAGCGGCGCCGGAGTCATCTTCGGAGTCACCGGAGGAGTCATGGAAGCTGCCCTCAGAACCGTCTACTTCAAGCTCACCGGCAAGGAGTACGGCAAGGTTGTGTTCGAGGAAGTCCGCGGACATGAGGCCGGAATCAGAGAGGCAACAATCGACATCAACGGAACAAAGGTCAACGTGGCCATCGCTTCCGGAATGAAGTCGGCAAAGGTCCTCCTGGACGAGATCCGCGCAGGAAAGTCCAAGTATCAGTTCATCGAGATCATGGGCTGCCCGGGCGGCTGCATCAACGGAGGCGGACAGCCTTACGTAAGGCCTGTCTTCATGCCGAACGAGGATGACGATATCCTGGACACCTACAAGGAAAAGAGAGCAAAGGCCCTCTACTCCGAGGACGAGAGACAGACAATCCGTCAGTCACACAACAATCCTCAGATCATCGAGCTCTACAAGAAGTTCCTCGGCGAGCCCAACTCACATCTGGCACATGAGCTGCTTCATACCAGCTATGCCGGAAGAGAGGCTTTCAGGAACTGATTACTGAAATCGGTTTTCCGTATTTCCGCCTGCAGGAATGCAGGCGGATTTTTTACTCAATTTCCGGAAACCCTCGGAGCAAGCTCTCCCCTGCGCTTTCCGAAATACTTTGAATCAAGCCCTGAGAAAAGCGGGATCGCCATGGCCAGCGCCCTGAAGGCGTTGTCGGCGAACATGCAGATCCACACCTCGAACAGTGAGGTATGGAGGATGTTCACGCATACCAGCGTGGAACATATCCTGATTCCCCAGGATCCTATGGTTTCCACAATGAAAGTGATTCTCGTCTGGCCGAGGCCGTAATAGATTCCTTCCGACACTATCATCAGCCCGAACAGAGGCTCCGATACGGCAATGAGCCTGAGTACCTTTGCACCCTGACGTATCACTTCTTCATCGGGAGTGAATATCCTCATCATGGGCCCTGCCAGGAAGAACAGCATGATTCCAGTCACGGCCATCATGGCCATGGTAAGGATGACGGACTGCCGCTCGACAACCTTGAATCTGTCATGGTCATTCTCGCCTACGGATATGCCTATCAGCGTGGAAGTGGCGCTCCTGAGGCCGTAGCCCGGCAGGTAGAACATAGTCTCCGCGGAAAGGGCTATGGAATGGGCGGCGAACACGGTAGTACCCATGGAAGATACGAGGGATGCAAAGACTATGTGGCCCAGACAGCTTGTGGTGCTGGTGGCAAGGGCCGGGAATCCGATCCGCACGGTCTCGCGGAATATGTCCCTGTCAAAGCGCAGCCTTCCCATCCTGACGCCGAGAATCCTGTTGCGCCTCATGGCTACGAACATGGCCACACCTGCAAGGAAGGACGATATGGCGGTGGCTATTGCCGCACCCGTGACACCCAGGCCTGCCGTATAGATCAGCAGGTAGTTGAGCACCACGTTCAGCACGTTGGCCGCAAGGTTGATGAACATCGGGGTACGGGTGTCCTTGACCGCCCTGAGCGCGCTTGCACAGATTATGTTGGCGGCACGGAACAAGATTGGAATTGAAATGATGCCGAAATAGACCGAAGCCGGTCTGCGGATGGAGACATCGGCCTGCATCCAGACAGGAATCACGGGGCTCAGGGCTACTGCCAGAGCTCCTACGGCAAGGCCCGCCGCAAGTACATAGATGACTATCTGTGAAGTGACGCGGCGGATCTTGTCATGATCCCCTGCTCCGTATGCAGAGGATACGATGGCCACCACGGCCACGCCGATTGAACCGAAGCCGGTACCTATCAGCCAGTTTACCGTGGTGGTAAGGCTTACCGATGCGGTTGCGGCGGCGCCCAGGCGGCCCACCATGGCCGTATCGACATACTGGAGGAGAGTCGTGAGAATCTCCTCCAGTATCACGGGAACCGCAAGAACAATGAGGTTCTTCAGGTTCCGGCGCTGTTCAAGACTGTCCATTCAGGATCACTCGACTGTCTCGACCATGACTCCTGTAATCTGTCCCTTCTCAACTTCGACCTTCATTGTGAGGTCCACGGGATTGTCATCCGGAGCCCAAGACCTGAGGTATGTGAACTTGAGTGTGAAATCGCCGTCCTTCAGGAATGTAATGTCGAACTTGTAGTTTCCGCCGACACCGACCATGCCCTCAGGAGAAGCTTTCTCGCCGTATTCGGATGAGGCCTTGACTGATTCATCCTCTGTCGTGAGCTGCCACTGATAACCGGTAGTGGGATTACCCTCGATAACGAAGGTCAGGTTGTTTCCGTCTGTCGTAGCTGTATAGGCATAGCCGTGGCTGGTGCCCTTGACAGGAACACTTTCCGACTTTGCCGCGCCAGAATTCGATGCACAGGAGACTGCCATGAGGACCAGTGCTGCTGAAAGGAGAATGATAATTGCTTTCTTCATTTTTCCACCTCTTTGCTGTTGTTGTCTTTTTCCATTATATACCTGTTTCACTTCACCTGCTTGAAATTTCCGTAGGTTCTGGCCACAGGCGTCATGATTACGAACGTATCGTCGAATTCCTTTATGATCCTTCCGAATTCCGGAATCTGGCGGCGGTTTACCACGCAGATCAGGAGGCTCTTGTCTACATGGGAGTACATTCCCCTGGCCGGAAGTACGGTGCATCCGTGGTGCAGTCTGCCCATAAGCGCCTGCGACAGCTCTTCCGGATATGATGTGATTATCTCGAACTTGGCGGCGGACCTGGCACCCTTGAGGATGAAATCCCCCACCCTCGACGTGACGAAGCTGTATATGATGCACAGGATCACCGGCACGTAGTTCATGCCGTACGCAAAGAACGACAGCACGGCAACCGCCACGTTGATGGAGAACACCAGCCACACCATGTTGATTTCAGGATTCTTATGGCTGACTATGGAACCCACTATGTCCATTCCGCCGGTGCATCCGCCCATACGCATGGTCAATCCGTAGTTGAATCCGCTGAACACACCTGCGGCAACTGCAGCCATGATCCTCTCGCCGGCATCCTGGCCGTTGAAGGACAGGACCGACAGGTCGACGTTCTTCAGGATCATGCTGGTTATGGAGAACACCACTACATAGACGAATGTGTTGAGCGCGTACCGTCCGTGGATCAGATGGTGGGCAACCATCAGAAGCGGTACGTTCAGGACCAGATACATCATACCGAAGTCTATTCCGAACAGGTGTCTGATGATGGTGAGGATACCGTTGATTCCGGAAGGAGCGAAATCATTGGGAAAGACGAATATCTGGTAATTGAATGCTCCGAGTACCGCTATGACGCAGATGATCAGATAATCCAGTGCATGCCTTTTCTTCTTGTCCATCATCCGTATTCCCTACGGCTGAAATCCTACATGGTTTCGCAATTATAGACAAGTTGTCCGGGCTATATATCTTTTTTGCCGGTAAAACGGTATAGTAAAATTTATGAGCAATATCTGTCTTCTGAACGATTCATTCCCTCCCATCATAGACGGCGTGGCAAATGCCGTTTCAAACTACGCCAGGGTCCTCCATGAGAGGGGCGAGGGTGTCAGCGTGGTCACACCCGAACATCCTCAGGCCGATGACTTCAGATTCGGATACCCCGTCATCAGATATCCCGGCATGGACATGTCGAACAAGATCGGTTATGTCGTGGGAAACCCGTTCTATGCAGACACGCTCAAGCTGATAAAGAACCAGGATGTGAGTCTTCTCCACAGCCATTGCCCCATGATATCAGAAGTAATGGCAATGGAACTCAGGGCAGCCCTGAATGTCCCGCTTGTCCTCACCTACCACACCAAGTTCGACATCGAGATCAGGAAATCCATCAAGAGCCAGCTGATTTCGGATCTGGCAATAAAGGTCCTGATAGAGATCGTCAGCTCCTGCGACGAACTCTGGGTGGTCAGCAAGGGAGCCGGAGAGAGCCTGAAGAAGCTCGGCTACAAGGGCGACTATCTTCTGATGGAGAACGGCGTGGACATGAAGAGGCATATTTCATCTCCGGAGCTCATAGCCAAAGCCACCTCTTCCTATGACCTTCCCGAAGGGGTTCCCACATTCCTGTTCGTCGGCAGACTCATGTGGTACAAGGGCCTGAGGATAATCCTGGATGCCCTGGACATCCTCAATTCCCGCGGAATCGATTTCAGGATGGTCTTCGTAGGAAAAGGTCAGGAAGCCGAAGAAATCATCACCTACTGCAGTGAACTCGGTCTTGACAACAAGTGCTTCTTCACGGGCCCGGTCTACGACCGCGAGGAGCTTGCCGCCTGGTACTCACGTGCCGACCTTTTCCTATTCCCCTCCACTTTCGACACAAACGGGCTTGTCGTCCGCGAGGCCTCTGCATGCTCGCTCGGATCCGTACTCATAAAGGACAGCTGTGCAAGCGAGGGCGTCACCGACGGAGAGGACGGACTTCTGATCGACGAGAACTGCATGTCGCTGGCAAAGTGCCTGATGCAGATGATAGAGCACCCGGATGTAATGCACCGCATAGGCAAGACGGCATCGGAAAACCTGTACCTCTCATGGGACGATGCCGTAGAGCGCGCCATGAAGCGCTATGAGGTTGTGATTGACAACTTCAAGTGCGGCAGATATCCGAAACACACCAGGCCCATAGAAGGTTTTCTTGCGTTCTTTGCCAAGATGATGGGCGTGTGATTGTACCGCTTGACAAAATATTTCCTTATAGGTATTGCGCAAGAATCCAAAAAATGCTATACATAACTTCGCGTCGGGCGGATAGCTCAGCTGGTAGAGCAGCAGACTCTTAATCTGCGGGTCCAGGGTTCGATCCCCTGTCCGCTCAATGAAAACGCCATTCTAGGTATCTGGAATGGCGTTTTTCTTTTGTTCACTGCAAATCCACTATTCGCAAAGATTCCATATACGTTGATACAACCCCTTCCTACGAATTGAATGTTGTGATAACGTTATAGGTGTAAATGAGGAATTTTTGATAATGAATAACGCCAAGTTTTACAATACGAGTGAATATTCAGTGATTTCGCGCAAATCGGAGAGCAAAAAGACTAAAGACATCACAACTAAGTTCTACATCCGCTTCAGCTTTGAGGGGAAGGAAGTGGAGAGAGTCATAAAAGGCTGCCTCGACAAGAAGCAGGCAAAAAAGCTGGCTCCGATTGCATATGCTTCCGAATACAAAAAACTTGCAGACGGAATCAAAGCTCCGAAAGCATACCGTGACTCGACCGTCACTATGGAAGCGGCAATCGACAAGGTCTTCCTCTCTCAGGACGCAAAATACTTCAAATTCAACAGAGTCGGGATACAGCAGCAGAACCAGTACAGGTCCCGGTGCAGGAAGTACCTCCTCCCGTTCTTCTCCGACA
>JAJBWA010000078.1:0-14967 GCA_031935845.1 bacterium
CATCCCTGAAAATCGAAAACGAGGTTGTTACCAAGGTATTCCACTTCTTTCCTCAGAATCCGACCCTGTCGAACTACATAAAGGCCTTCAGCTCATCCAAGATCCTCAGATGGATGCTCAACAGCGCATTCACATCCGCAATGGCCATGATTCTGACTCTGGTTGTCGATGCTCCGATTGCCTATGCCTTTGCAAAAATACGTTTCAAGGGCAGAAACATCCTATTTTGGGCAGTGATGGCCGGAATGATGGTTCCGTTCCAGGTACTGATTATCCCGCTCTATCTGCAGTTCAATTCATACGGCCTCATCAACAACATGGCCGCGGTATACCTTCCCAGAATCGCCCTCCCCATCGGGATATTCATAATGAAGCAATTCTTCGAAGGGATTCCGGACGCACTGGAAGAGGCTGCATTCATAGATGGGGCTTCAAGATTCAAGACATTCTTCGAGGTAATCCTGCCCCTCGGGAAGTCCGCATTCGCAACGGTGACCATTCTATCGTTCATAAACTGCTGGAACGACTTCCTGTGGCCACTCATTGTCATGAACGATACTGACAAGTACACGATAACGGTCGGAATTGCCAATTTCCAGGGAACTCATGGAACTCAGTACTCCCTCATCATGTCCGGTGCCGTGATAGCGTGCATCCCCCAGTTCATTTTCTATCTTTTCTTCAGGAAGAAGATAATTGCGGGCATAGCCATGACAGGAATAAAGGGGTGAATTGTGCGCACGATCCGTCTTTCAGACAACTCTCTTGAAGTCATTCTCGGAAATGGCATGGAATTCATTGTCTCCGGCAGGGTCCTGACCCCTGACGGGGAAAGCCTTGACTCCTCTATAAGTGAAATAGTTACCGAAATCAGCAGCGACAGCGTATCTGTCGAACGCATATGGAAAACCTCAGGAAGCTGTTCATACAGGCTGGAAACAGATTTCACGACACAGTCTTTGTCAGATGATCCGGAAATATTCGCTCCGGCAATCATGTACAGAGGCAATGAGGAGGGAAAAGGTAGCTATCCACGTCTCAGCCTATCCCGGAGCTGGAGTTTCCATGAGAGCCGCACAGCTATTCCGGCATGTGTGATGCTCCATGATGATTCAGTCGCTTTCATGGTATCGGCCATATCATCAGATTCGCCATGCAGTGTTTCATGGAACGGAAAAACCATCACCCAGACAATTCCGGCATACGAATATCCTTTCTCATACAGAGGAAAGAACACCCTCTCTCCCTCTGAAGGGATGCCATTCGTCACGGGAACCGAATTCAGGAAGACTTTTGTCATATCACTCCGTAGGGCAGATTCACTGTTTGCAGACTACTGTGCTTCCGCAGTTGATTTTTCAACCGCACTTGAACGCTGTGACAAGAAAAGGCCGTCCCCGTTCAGACAAAACTGGGCGGATGTGGAAGCCCTTCTTCTTACCCGGCTGCTGAGTCTTGTGGAGAAGGCGGACACAGGAACCGGCGAATACTATCTTGCAATGGGACGCGAGAATGGAGAGCATCAGGAGATATACGACTATACCGCGGCATCATTCCTGGTCAAGAGTCTGGAAGGCGCATTTCTGCTTGCATCGGAAAACAGCAGACAGGTGAAGGAAAAGGCAAGCCCGGATGTCCGGAATCAGCTCGAGAAGCAGGAGAAAGAACTGTCTGAAAGACTTGGAACAGATTCAGGGGAAGATGTCTGTGACCTGTACAGGAAAACTGCCTGCGGAATCGCAAGGTTTTTCCTCAGGGCGGAGCACGAGCCGGGGGTTTTCCAGGACTGTTATGACCTGAAGAGTAGAATCGTGGTGGGATATCTGGTAATAGGAGAGAATTCCCAATACAACAGTCTTGTCAATGCACGGTGCAACGGAGAGGCAATGACAGCCTATCTGCAGCTTATGGATGTGATTCCGGAGATCAGTGATCAGATTCTACCTGTAGTGACGAGAGTGGCTGATTTCTATGTAAGAAACCAATTGCAGGACGGAAACTTCGGCAGATGGTGGTCTCCTGACGGAAAAAACGTAAACGGGCTGGGATCAAACGGCGCCTATATCCTTTCCTTCATGATCAGACTCAACAGAATCATCCCCTCCGAGAAATACGGGACTGCAATAGACAAGGCTGCAGGGTATTATTCGAAGATGGCAATGAAAGGAGACTTTTTCGGAGACACCCTTGATTCGGATTCATGCGACAAGGAATCCGGAGAAGCACTTCTCAGCGCCATGCTGGATCTGTGGGACAACGGATACAGGAAGCCTGAATATCTTGAAGCAGCAGTCAATGCCGCACGGTTCGTCTCTTCGTGGATTTTCCAGGACAGCATTTTCTTTGATCCGAATACTCCATTGGGACATCTCGGATTCGATAGCCGCGGCATGACGAGTGCATCGATAGCGAACCAGCATCTCGATTTCTATGGTTTCTTGATTGCCTATGATTTCCTCAGATTACACAGAATCACCGGTGTTGTCTTTTTCAGGAAACAAGCCGAAATGATGCTCGAGGCATGCAGACAGTTCATCTGCTCACCTTCCCAGGATCTTGGATCCGAACAATACGGATGGCAACCGGAACAGTTCAACCATACGGACTGGGATTATTACGACATGCCCGGAAAAACCGGCACTTATACCATAGACATAGCTTGGGTGACCGTGCTCTCACTGGGATCACTTGGCAAACTGAAAAAGGAGTTTCCTGAATGCGTTTCACTTTGATGACCCAAAACCTTTGGAATACAATCCAATGGGACCTTCGCAAAGATTGCGTCCGTTCATTCTTCCGTCTTTATTCTCCGGACATCCTCTGTCTCCAGGAGGTAAGAACCCAGCTTCTTGACTGGATAGACGAGTCTCTTCCGGATCACGAACGGATACATGATCAATTCGTCGGGTGGACCGACGAAGGCTGCATCTACTACAGGAAAAGCATGTTTGCCGAAATGGAGCACGGTGAAGTATTCCTTGACATGCCGGAGCCTGACAGACGTCTTTTCTGGACAAGACTCCGGACAAATGAAGGAAAGACCTTATTTATATCGACCGTGCATCTTACATGGCAGGGTAACGCCGATGAAGTTGCCACAGGAAAGACCTACAGGCACCATGAGGCTCACATCATAGCCAATTCCATCCCGAATCTCGTCAAGGAAGGAGAAGGAGCCGTCATATGCGGGGATTTCAATGATCCGCTCCACCCCGTGGAAACAATCAGGAAAGCTACAGGAATGCAGGAGGTTTTCTCAATTCTCGGACAGATTGCACCAGTGACTTTTCCATGCTCACCTCCCAGCGATGAAATAAACCTTGTCGAGTCCATAGACAAGGTGATGGTCAATGAAAGACTGCGTGTCCTGATGGCGGACAGTCCCCACTACAGACTGGGATGGGCAGCCCCTTCAGACCACTGGTCAGTCGAGACTCTGCTTGAATACTGACAACAGTCAGCCGTTGTCTCCGAGCATTATCGAGAGGATGGTGCGGTCGGTCTTCTCCATGCCTTCACTGCTTATCTTTGTAAGATGGCGGATGCTTTCAAGGCTGTCCGAGCCGACTATGCCGCTCTCTTTTCCGGGAGCATGACCCTTGAGGGCAAGCTTCACGCTCAGGGAAGCGGCCTCCAGACACGACCATATCTTGAGCGGGCAGGTGTTCTTTGCACCGTCACAGATTATTCCGGTGAGGTTTCCCACCATGTTCTTGATGGCCATGTCCATCAGGGGTATCCCACCGTCCAGAAGGTACACGTAGCCGCATGCAGTGCCGATTGAAGCAGTGAAGGCTCCGCACAGGGCGGAAAGCCTGTCCTTGCGTGCGGTGAGAACAAGTCCCACGAGTTCGCTTACGCATACGGCGCGGGCGATCTTTTCATCCGTGCAACCCAGATACCTGCCCAACCAGTAGATGGGGAGCGTAACAGTCAGGCCCTGATTGCCGCTTCCGCTGTTGATTATGACGGGCATCGGGCAGCCGCTCATGCGGGCATCGCTTCCGGCGGCCGCATAGCACGCACCGATCCTGAATGCCTCGTCCATGTTCCTTATGTCGAGCTCGTCCAGATTCTCCATCTGTGTCTTCCCCACCTGCAGCCCGTAGGAGCCCTCAAGCGAATGACGTGCTATGGCAAGGTTGACCCTGATGGCTTCGGAAACGAAACCGAGTTCATCGAACGGAACGGCCTCTGCATTCGAAACAATATCCTGAAGAGTCAGCTTGAGTAGTAATTCCGTGTCATTATTGCCGTCAGAAGCCTTTGATTCCGTCAACGGCAGGTCCAGAAGAACCTTTAAATCCAGCTCCAGGCGGCTGAAGCGGTTATGCTCCCCGGAGATGACGGCCTTGGACCTGTGGTGCTTTCCCGTTATCTCGACCCCGATGAAAAGCTGCGGCACATTCTCCTCTATGGTCAGGCTCAGCGGGATGTCCGATACTTCCTTCACCTCATCCTGCGTAATCTCAGAGAGGATGTTCAGATCCTTGGTCGGATCTCCCTTGACCACGCCAAGCGCCACCGCCGTGAGGATTCCGCGCATCTGGCAGTCGGGGATACCCACACCCATGGCGTTCTTGACTATGTCCCTGGACGCGGAGACCTTTACGCTCACGATTTCATCGTCGCCGAGCAACTGTCTTGCCTTGGCCCCTGCAAGTGCAGAGGCCGCAGGCTCCGTACATCCCATTGCGGGAATCATCTCACGTCTGAGTAGTCTGACTACATCAACAGCTTCCATCTGCAGCCTCCGATATCGTGCTGAGGCTATTATACCACGGCACGTGCATGTGATATCATGAAAGTCTGAGGAGAATACGGATGGCCAGGAATCTTGTAATCGGTGACATACATGCCATGTACGACAGACTTGTGTCCGTACTCTCGGCCGCAGGTTTTGATCCGCAGGAGGACACGCTGTATGCGGTGGGTGATTTCTGCGACCGTGGCCCAGAACCCATCAACGTACTGGACTACCTGATGGGCCTTCCGCACTTCCTGCCCGTGGTAGGAAACCACGACATGTGGCTGTATGAATTCCTCTGCGGCGATGGACCTGCATCGACACCGGATCATTCGTTCCCGACGGCCACATCACCGTAATGGATATCGACACCGGAGAGCTATTTGTCAGCTGAGGGATTTCTTTTCAAAGCAAACGGGCACGGGGCGTAAGGACCCGTGCCCGGGCATGATATCAGGCGTCGAAGTTGTAGGTCTTGAGCATGGTGCGCACCATGTCCACTATGTTGTACAGGGCAAAGACACAGATGATTATGCCGGTGACCACCGGGCCGCAACCCATGGCCTCTGCAACAGTGGTGATGGCAGTAGTGAGGGCAAAATCGGCCTGCGGGATCTTGATGAGGTCCTTGAACCAGTCCTCGAAACTCATGCCCTCGCCTGTTCCGAAGCGGAAATACTCGTACAGCGACATGATGGTGATGGCCACAAGGCCGGCGCCGACGGATATGGCACAGGCTGCGCTGATCTTGCCCCAGAAGATGACAGTGGGCATGCACGCATAGACGATGCCTGCCGCAAGAAGCACGATTGCCCTCACCACCAGCGTCTTGAGGTCCTTGTAGAATGCAGCCTGCTGATCCAGCGGAATGGCACGAGCCATCTCCTCTCCCTTGATGGTTATTTCTCGCTCGACTTCCTGTGTAAGTTGCACCAGTTCCTGATACTCTGAATCAGGCAGGATGCAGCGGGCGGTATCCATGACGGCATCGACGTCACCGGTGGTCGTGGACATGTCGACGGCATAGCAGAAATCCAGGTAGTCACGTCCGCCGGACTCCTTCATGGTAACGTCCACGATTTCGGAACCGGACATGCGGCCGCCGCGTGATGTTCCGTCAATGCGGGCCTGAAGATCCTCATCAAGGTAGTCCTTTACGGTCTCCAGCTGGGCATCGATGACCCTGGACATGCGTGAACGCAGGCTTGAGTCTGTTATCGACTGCTTGAACGACGGCCTGAAGTTGGCATTGCAGGCCACGAAGCAGACGAGAACGAGAAGGCACACGGCCTCGTTGAAGAAATTCTTTCTATTAAGGAATCGTGACATCATTCACCTCCAGAAATACCATCCGAAAGCCAGGCGGCCGCGGAAGGTCGTATAACAGGGGAACTCCCCCTTGAGACGGGAATACTCGTCCGAAAACGTTCCGGACGGATCCCTTATCACTATGCCGGGCTCGACAAAGAGACCCGGCCCGAATTCAAAGCTCCATCCCAGCATGACCTCGTTGAGGCTCACGACGTTTTCCAGATTGCTGCTCCCGTGGGAGAATCCGAACTGGAACACGGACAGGCCCATGAAGGGACCGGTGTGCCATGGGTAGTAAACCAACGACACTCCGGACTCAATCATGAACGATGTCCTGTTCATGGTATATGCAATCGGAATCCTTATCTGGAATTCATCAGAGACCATCATCCTGAGGTCCATGCCTATCTGGAAGCTTCCCTTTCCCAGGAATATGTCCTGCACGCCTGCAATGTCCGCACTGAAGCCGGCGCGACCTGTACAGAACGCCGGGACGGCGGCAAGCAGAATCAGGAACACGGCACAAACAAGAATCCTTCTCATGCGCGCCTCACTCTATGACCTCGAACAGTGCAAGCCTGTTCTGGGTAGTCAGGGCAACAAGGTACCTGCCGCTGAGGCAGATGCTCACGATAGGAGCATCAAGCTCGGTCCAGCCGAGCTGGGAGACCTCATAACCGGATGCCTCGAAGCTCACCACCCTGCGGCTGTTGTCGGCCACGTAGAAGTAGTTACTTCCGTCTGCCTCAAGATCCTTCACGGCAATCCCGATGTCCCTGTACTTTGTGTATGGTTCATCGGGAACCACCTTGAACGACCACAGGCCTGCGGTGTTTCCGGCAACCACGGTCTGGTTGTTCACGAAACGGACCTTGCCCAGCGATGCCGGTGCGGCTTCGGATTCATTGACCACGGTAAGGCTGCCCAGATCCGTGGTCCTTGCGGAAATCAGCTTGGCCGCAGCCTCGCTGACGGAGACAAAGTAACTGCCGTTTGCGGATACGTCCATGTCCGCCACGTTGTAGTAGGTGCTGCCCTTCTTCTTCACGGTTCCAGCCATGGTCACCGAACTGCCGCTGACCCTCATGTAGTAGTCGTATCCGTACATGCCGGCATCGGACAGGTAGATGTAGCCGGCCCTGCTGTTGAAAGCAGCGGCGGTAAAGTTCGTGAACGGGATCCCGAACGATGATACCACGCCCTCGTGCCTCATGCCGGTGACCTGTTCCAGCGTCTTTGCACTCTGGTTGAACCTCAGCACGCTGAAGCTCTCCTTGCCGCCGTAGTTGTCCGTCAGCACGACGAAGTCCATGCCCGGATCGGAGAACACGTGCCTTGTGCTGCCCAGCCATGCGAAGTTGGACACGTCATAGGTCTTGAGTACCTGCAGGGATCCGGATGCCACCGAACACACGTACATCTTTGCACTGTCGGGTGACACCACCAGGAACATGTTGCCCGGAAGTGCCGACACTATGGAGCTGGAGCTCAGGGACAAGGATCTTCCTGCATCAGGATTCAGCAGGGCCATCTCGCCAGGCTGTCCGTCGGGAACCACGGTGAATGAGTATGCGGCAGAGCCCGTGCTACCGCGCAGCTTGTTGTAGACCACGGCATCAACCCTGTGAACCCCGTTTGATGCCTTGATGGTCACGGTGCTGCCGGTCTTGCCGATGGGTGCGGTATCGCCCACCTTGTTTCCGTCGTAGTACCAGTCTATGGACAGCCCGTCGGTGGACACCTTGTCGGGCTCGGTGAACGAGAAGGCGTAGGTGTAGTCCTCGCCGTCAAGGAAGGTCTCGGGGTTGCCGGAGACCGACAGGCTTCCCTTGATGGGCGTTCCGGTGGCATCGACGAAATAAGTCAGTACCGCCGGCCCCAGCTCGCTGAAGTGAAACGTATGGGACCCGGACGTGCTTGTCCCGTTGGAGATCCTTACGGCCTCCACAAGACCAGCCACCTGCTGCCCTCCGTCCTTGAGAATTACCCGTACCTTGTACGAGCCCGCCGCCAGAGTCTCCGAAATCGTTGCCTTCTTGGTCCCGGCATTCAGGTCCACGTACAGCGGAACCTCGTCTGCATCCATGTCCGGTCCGGTCAGGTAGGCATCCAGGCTGGGGCTCAGCACATCGCACAGCGACCAGTCCAGCACGAAGCTGAACGTTCCGGTTCCCACAAGCGAGTTCAGCACCACCGTCTGCGGCGTGGCGCTTGACGTGAGGGTGAACGTGGCCGATCCGGAAACAAGTTCCGTCCCTTCCCTGTTCAGCCCCTTGGCCTGCACCGTCCACGAGCCGATTACAAGACCTTCTATGCTCACGGAACTGCTGTCCGTGCTCTTGGTGAACGTCTTGCCGTTCGGGCCTGTGCCGGTGATCGTGTACTTGGTCACGTCCATCAGCGAGCTGTCGGCCGGAACCAGGGTACGGCTTGAACTTCCGGCATCTGTCGAAAGAATCAGTTTCATCGTCGTGGTCCCGGGATTCTCCGAGCACGACGCCAGAACCGCCGTCAGAACCACAAGGATCAGGACGGCCATTGTCTTCAAGTATTTCTGCATGTTTTCCTCCATACACCCGCCCTTTACGAGGAAACTGCGGGAAATATTTTTGTTTTTTCAGAGGAAAATCGTGTTTTTTGTGTTGTTTTTCCGCGAATGCTTATCATCTGTGAAGAACAGGCAGTTTTTTCTGTCGTATTCGGAAGCCTCATGTTAGAATTTCAAAACCGAACTTGATAAGGGAAATTGAATGAAGAAGAGGGAACATCTGCGCCTGAAGATGCCTGTACTGGCCTGCATGCTCGTGCTGCTTTTGTGCGGATGCAGCAAAGCACAGTGGGAGTACCGGCCGATAACGGACATAAACAACATGGAGGGGCGGCGGGTAGCCGTGAACCTCGCGTGGGAGGCGGACTACTATCTGAGCGGACGCAAGGACATGACGCTGGTCCAGTATGACTCTTTTGCAGACATGATCATGGCGCTGGAATACAACAAGGTGGATGTGTTTGCACTGGATGATCTTTCCTGGAAACTGTTCCAGATAAACAGCACCGGTCTTGCCCGCGTGGAGCCGGCCTTCGGCATAGTTGGCTACGAACTGTATTTCAGCCCCTACCGTGAAGAACTGAAGGATGAATTCAATGCATTCCTGGAGGAATACCGGAAGACGGAAGCCTTTGAGGACCACATGAAAAGACTGTACGACTTCGACGGCCTGCACTATGAGGACCCGGTATCCGAACTCACGGGAACGGGAGAAGTCCTGAACATAGCCGTACTGGCGGAGCAGTATCCCAGGGCGTACATCGAACCGGATGAGGACATCCCCACCGGATTCGACCTGGAAGCCCTCAAGCTCTTTGCAAATGAAAAGAACTACCGGCTGAACTTCTACCTCACGGTCTACAATGACATGCTCGTGGGACTGAAGGCCGGCACCTATGACATCGGAACCGGCTATCTGGGTGATGTCTATGATGCTGTGGTCCTGGAATCAGGGCTGTTCGTAAGCGACCTGCTGGATGAGATGCCCCTGTATTTCATCGAGAAGACGCAGAAGGAACTCAGCGTCAATCTTGATAATCTTGAATAAAGGAGACAGGAAAGGATGAATGAACTGAAACGCCTTCTGATAAATACATTCATTGTCGATGACCGTTACCTCTACTTCGTGGACGGTCTCGGAGTCACGCTGATACTCACGTTCTCCAGCTTCCTGCTGGGAACCGCACTGGGAGCCGGCATCTGCGCCGCAATGCGCTCATCCAACAAGGTGGTGAGCAAGATTGCCCGCACGATAAAATCGTTCTTCATCGGACTTCCCACCATGGTACTCCTGATGATCATGGCCTATGTCATCTTCGGCCGCAGTGCGTTGCCGCTGCTCATCATAGTAATCATCGGTCTTACGCTCAAGGCAGCCTCCTACCTTGCAGAGATATTCGACACTGCACTGAGCACGGTCCAGGGTGGCGAAATCGAGGCGGCACGCACGCTGGGCATGAGCCGCTGGCAGGCGGCACGCTATGTCACCCTGCCCCAGACCGTGGCCGCGGCACTCCCGCTGTATCAGAACCAGTTCGTGGCAACCATGCAGGAAACTTCGGTCGTAGGTTACCTGGCAGTGATTGACCTGACACGGGCCTCTTCCATAGTCTCCAGCCGTACGCTGGACTCCTTTGTAGGCCTTTTCACCATCACGTTGCTCTATTTCCTCATCGGATCGGCGGTAAAGGGACTGTGCCGCCTGCTGTCCAGGAAGATGCAGAAAGGAGGCAAAGCCGCATGATCACCATCCGCAATCTTACGAAACGCTTTGAGGGAAACACCATCCTGAAGAATGTGAATCTGGAAGTCAAGAAGGGTGACAGCGTGGTCATCATCGGCGGCAGCGGCTGCGGAAAAAGCACCCTGCTGCGCTGCATCAACCGCCTGATAGTACCCGATGAAGGAGAAATACTGATAGACGGACAGAACATCCTGGCAAAGGATGCCGATGTCGATGCCATCCGCCGCAAGATGGGAATGGTGTACCAGTCATTCAACCTGTTCAGCCACCTGAACATACTTGAGAACGTGATTCTGGCACCGATGAAGGTGGCAGGCATGAGCCGCTCCGACGCAGTGGATCTTGCAAAACAGCTTCTCAAGCGCGTCGGTATGTCCGGAAGGGAAAATGCCATGCCGTCCGAGCTCTCCGGAGGCCAGAAGCAGCGCGTGGCAATTGCCCGTACGCTTGCCATGCATCCGCAGGTGGTTCTGTTCGACGAGCCGACCAGCGCCCTTGATCCCACCATGGTCGATGAAGTTGAATCCGTCATCCGTGATCTCGTGAGCGAGGGCATGACCAGCGTTCTGGTCACCCATGAGATGCGCTTTGCAAAGAGCGTGGCCAGCAAGGTCATCTTCCTTGCCGAGAAAGGCATCTACGAACAGGGAACACCGGAACAGGTGTTCGACCATCCGTCAAAGATCCTGACGCAGCGCTTCCTCTACCGCTCGAGGATGTTCGAGTCCAAGCTTGACGGTGCAAGCCTTGACCTCTATGCACTCTCAAGCGAGATGAGGACATTCCTGTTGCGCTACGAACATGAATCAAGGCAGGTGAAACTGATTCCCACTCTCTGTGACGAGCTTATCTACCCTGTGTTCCACAATGCGGAAGCTCCTGCAAGGAGCGCCAGCGTACGGCTCCTGTGCAGCGAGACCAGCACGAACCACACGCTGCTCATCAGCTTCCGCGGACTTTCCGGAGACCCGCTTGAAGAACCGTATCTGGACGAGCTCAACCTGAAACTCCTGAACGGCTTTGCACAGTTCATCTTCAGCAGGAAGAAGGAAGGCGGCTGGGAAGTCTGCATTCAGTTGTGAAGCAGTAGAATTCCGATGCCATAAAGGCTATCATCAGAGACATGAAGACCGTAGTTAGAATCCTGATTCTGGCCGAGTTCGCGGCCATAGTGTTCATCCCGTCAGCCTACCTCCCCCGCTGGGCTCTGATTCCCATGTTCGCATCGATGGTGGGTCTTGTCGTACTGTACTGGTTCGCAATGTTCTGGGTAAGCCGCAAGGATGTCATCAGGGTTCTGGGCAAGGAGCCGGAGCACGATTTCTACGTGGGAAAGCTGCCCGCCGACCCGAACGCCGACCTCACCAGAGGACGCCTGTGCGTCACCGGCGGCAGACTGGTCCTGATGCAGCGCACCGATGAAAAGGAGCACCGCCAGACCCCCTGCAGGGAGGCATGGTCAAGGGACATCGACGAGGTCACTTCAATAGGATTCGGAAAGGTCCTGCCCGCCCGCAAGGGCTTCATACTCTATTTCGGAGAAGACGAGGTGCGCTTCACCTGCGCCAGAGCCGCAAAGGACAGAGCCATGATCTACAATGCCCTGGGCTGGCCTGTTCCGGAGTCTGCCGGCAGTAATTGATCAGGCCACAGGCACGGACCGTGAGCCCGCGGCCATGTTGCTGTCCAGGAATTCAACGGAGAAGTTCACGTCGGACATGTTGCCCGCTATGTCGAAGCGCAGCGTAATGCGCTTGTGATGTCTGTCTACCTTTATCACGTTGCCGTCAAAACCCTTGAGCGGACCTTCGCAGATATGGATGCGCTGGCCTTCGGTGTAGACAACCTTGGACTGTCTGATGAAGCCGCCGTTCATGTGCAGCCATCTGGCAAAGTCCAGGTCCTTTCCCTTCAGTGCGTGGCTGCCGTCGTCGTAACTTAGGATCCTGGTCAGCCCCGGGATGCGCCTGAGCTCGAACATCGGAAAGATCCTCTCCTCCGAGCCCTCCCAGTAGAGGAACAGGTAGCCTGAGAACATGGGACGCTCGGCAATCTCGTACTTCCCGTTGCGCTTTTCCTTGACTTCCTTCTTCGGGAGCCATACAAGGAAATCGTCGCTGAGAGTTTCGGAAAGAAGCCTGTTTATCCTGCTCCTGACGTCCTCTTCCTTGGTCGCCATGCAGTTGACACAGAAATACATCACTCAGAGAGTATGGAGCAAAACAGACAAAAAAAACAGGGGAGATGCTACATTATTTGATTTTATTGTGACATACTAGAGCCATGAACTGTTATCTTCCATGGAACCTGAAGGACATGACCAGTATCTCTGCCGAGAAACTCCAGAAGAACATCGGCCAGCAGACATCATACATCGAAATGTACAGGTCAGAACTCCTGAAGGAATCCCTGCGGTTCAACATCGCCAGCCTGCTCCTTCACGTAGCCCTCAACAGATCACAGTTCGGTACGGACGATTTCTCGAAGCTGGCAACCGACTGCCTCCTGGTTTTCCTGCATGCATCCGTTTTCCGCAAGGTCGCCTACTTTGCCCCCACAGACGTGGAGAATCCCGCCGTGGGCAAGTGTGCACGGAACCTGCACCGCCTGATGACGGAAAACGTCAAGTCAACCATGCGCATCATCGACTACGAGGTGCTTCTGAAGGTTGCGGAGGGCAGTCTTGACGCAGACGGCATCCAGTCCGAACGCGAGAAGGTCTACGACGAGGTCTTCCCGCAGGAGAACGTGGTCAAGGTCAGCATCCGCGACGACATCAACGACGCTTTCTACACTCTGGTGGACATGGAGACTTCCAAGGCCAGGGGATTCGTGGACTTCGATGTCCAGATGACCACCGCTCTCGAAACCGAAATCTGCCGGAAGCTTTCTGCATCGCCACGGCGCGACGACAAGATGCCTCAGTCGCATTACGGCATCATCGGCTCCACCACTGCGAATCTGGACACCCCGTTCATCAAATACAGCGGAAGCTACTACAGTTTCGTGACCCGCTTCAGCCTCAACCGCATAGCACCCATGGTGGCCGAGGCGGTTGCAACCATTCCGGAACTTGAACCTGTCGAGGAGCCTGCTGTTGAGGAACCCACTCCGGAACCGGATGTGACACCCGAACCCGTTGTCGAAGCAGAACCGGAGCCTGCTCCCGAACCTGAAGAGAAACCGGAACCTGTGTTCTTTGCCGAACCGGCACCGGCTCCTGAAACGGAAGAAGCAATAGAGGAACCTGCGGTTTCCGAAGCCACTTCCGAAGAAGAAGACGACATTCCTTTCGACGAACCCGATGACTCCATGTTCGACGAGGACGACGAGGTGGAGAAGGAAGAGGAACAGACATCAGTCACCGACGGGGATGAAGAGGAAGAGTCCTCGGCATACAAGGGAACCGACGAGTACGAGTTCCCCGATGAGTTTGAGGAAGAATCCTCCGATGCCGAAGAGTCCGAAGGGCAGACAGAACCGGAGCCCGAACCGGAGACAGAGCCTGACACGACCGCCGGGCAGTACACGGCCCTGGTGAGCCCCGATACATACGACTATCTGGACGAGACAAAGACGTCCGAGTTCTCCGACGACCCGATGCTGGACGAACAGGAATCGGACTACCTCTACGACGATGATGAGGATGAGGAATCCGAAGCCGTCTCGGAAGAGGACAACGAGCCTGACCCCTACGGTGGAGAGTCACTCTTCTCCGAGCTTGACGAATCCGATGAACTTGACGAATCTCAGACTGAGGAGCCTGTGGAGGAAACGGAAAAGGACAACCCCGGTCAGGATCAGAGTTTCCCGACATATGATGATGAGCAGGAAACGCAGGAGCCGGCATCCGAGCCCACTCCCGAGCCTGAACCTGAACCCGAGCCGGAGCCCGAGCCTGAACCGGAGCCCGAACCTGAACCCGAACCGGAACCGGAGCCGGTACAGGAAAAGAGCCTGCCGCTGTTGGACCAGATACTCAAGTTCTCCCCTTCAAAGAGCAACCCCATAACCCAGTACTTCAACAACTGCGACATGAAGCAGAAGGAAGAGATCGTCAGATTCATCGAGATGGCACGCAAGTCGTGGCTGATCGACGGCAAGGACAAGATGTTCACCATCCCCGGCACGAACATCTCGGTTGCCGTGTTCTCCGAAACACAGGATCCCATGCTGGGAATCCAGAGACGCGAGAACATCGGAGCCGTCATGTATGCCTCCGGCAAGGACAGCTGGAACTCACTTGAGCTCTCGTATGACGGCACCGGCCAGTTCGCAAAAGCGGACTATGTCAGGATCGGACGCTCAAGCTACACCGACTGGGAGTGGAAGATTGTGGAGAAGCTCGGCATGAGGCTGCTCGAAAGGCGCGGAAAATGAAATACAAGGCTGTATTCTTCGATCTCGACGGAACATTGATGGACACATCCGACGGCATCTTCGCCGGAGGACGCTACGCCATGGACAAAGTCGGAATCCCCATTCCGGAAGTCGAGGATTGGGATGTGTTCATAGGACCTCCGCTTGGAGACTGCTTCCGTCAGACATTCGGCATCACTGATGAAGATACTGTACGTCGGCTGTGCGAAGCCTATCATGACTTCTACATGCGTGAGG
>JAJBWA010000079.1:0-3639 GCA_031935845.1 bacterium
CCCTGTACACGCCTGCCTGGGCGGGAACGGAGGATTCTTCGATTGCCCCGGAGAAAACCCACGGATGGTGGCGCAGCAGGCTCTTCTCCTTGCCTGATCTGATTACGATCTCTGTCATTGGTCCGGATCCAGATTCCTGAAGTCGCTCACATCCTGCGTGTATATGATTCCGATTCCGGGCTCTGCAAGGCACTTCAGCGACATGATCGCGTCCATGATCTTCTGCGTGTCCTCCGCATCGCAGAGAATCATGATCATCTCCTTATCCGGCACGATGTCGACACCCATGAACTTGATGTCGTCTTCGGTTCCGGTGCCTCTGGCATGCGTCACGGTTCCTCCTGTGGCGCCCGCCTTCCTTGCGGCATCCATTATGTCGTCCGAATAACCGGTGCTTACTATTATCGTGATCATCTTCCATTTTGAAGCCATTTTTTCCTCCCCGTCGGATCTGAGCATGGCTGCCACACCCTTCATGTGCCCGTCACTGCGGACATCATCGACAATCTTCCCGGCCGTATCACTGTCAGTGACCACCAGGACCATTTCCCTGGATTTGTCTCCAAGACCAAGGAAGTTCAGGATCTTTCCCGATGCCGTGCCTCTGGCGGGAATCACGGTTCCTCCGCCAGCTCCGGCCTTTCTGGCTATGGACATGAATCTTTCGGCCTGTCCTTCGTTGACTATTGCCATCATCAGACTATTTTGAAGCAACAGCATCAGCGGCCTCCTTTTTTCCTTTCTTTTCCTTGAACCTGAATATCAATCCAAGGATCTGGATCGCGATGAGCGGTGCTATGGCAATCAGACCTACCAGACCGAATCCCATGTCGGCAGAACCGGATATGCCGAGTGCGAACGACAGCAGGAACGATGTACTCATCGGTCCGCTTGCCACTCCGCCGGAGTCGAATGCTATTCCGGTGAACAGCGGAGGTGTGACAAGAGTCATGACAAGCGCAAGACCCACCCCGATGAACACGAACCACAGATAGTTGATGTGAAGCAGGATCCTTACCATCGACAGGGCAACCGCAACAGAGACTCCCATGCAGATGAAGATCATGACAAGAGTGCGCTTGATTCTTCCGGCGGTAACTTCCTCCACCTGCTTGGTCAGGACCCATACCGCAGGCTCTGCAATGACCACTATTCCTCCGAACACAAGGGAAAGCACCACCACGAGTACAGGGCTGTAGTTCTGGTATATCGTCTTTCCGAGGAATTTCCCGACATCGGCAAATCCGTAGACAACTCCGGTAAGGAATATTACGATTCCCAGGAAGCTGTAGGCAATTCCGAACATGATTTTCCGGAACTTGATCTTGGGAAAGTGCAGCATGGTGAACTGCATGAAGACGATTATCGCAAGAAGCGGCGCAAAGCCGACAGCGGTCTCCCTTAGGGTCATTCCCAAAGTGGCTCCGAATGAGTCAACGACATATTCTGCTACAGCTGCATCTGCGGTACCGGCTGACTTTGATGAAGTCAACGCCATGAAGGCAACGGCAAGAATAGGTCCTATGGATGCCACTCCGGTGAGACCGAAGCTACTGTCCTGCTGGCGTTTCGTAGAAGCCGAGACACCCAGACCGAGAGCCAGAATGAAAGGTACGGCCAGTGGCCCGGTGGTTGCACCGCTGGCATCGAAGCTGATCGAAGCCATGGACTGTCCTATGATTCCGACAAGCACGAACACAATCAGATAGAAGCCTATCAGAACCCATTTGAGGGGAACCCCGGTAACCGTCCGGAGAAGACCCAGGTCAACAAAGACACCGAGCCCTATCGCTATCATCAGGATCAGGGCTCTCTCGGATATGGCGGGATTGAGGGAATGGACCTGCGCAGCCAGTACGGACACATCGGGCTCGGCCATGGTGATTGCGAATCCGATGATGAAGCCTACCACAAGCATGAACCAGACGTTCTTCTTGTGGGTCAGCACCGATCCCAGCTTCTCTCCCACAGGAACCATTCCGATTTCGGTTCCTGCCAGGAATACCGTGAGTCCCAGTATGAGAAGCAGCCCTCCCAGAAGGAAACGCAGCATCCGCTCGGCACCGATCGGTGCAATCGTGAAGTTCAGGACAATCACGATCAGCATGATCGGAATCACGGATGTCAGCGTCTCCTTCAGCTTCCTTACGAAGTCCATGTCACCTCACTTACTTGGCAAAGGTGTTGTAGATCACGATTGTGCTGGTGATGATGGACAGGATCGTCAGAAGCGGTGTCGCGAACTTGTTGAATTTGTAAAGGAACGAGTTTCTGGCGGCATCAATCGTAGTCTCTGGAGTGATATAGTCACTCTTGGCCAGAGTCTCTCCTTTATTGGTGGTCATGGTGACCTTCTCTCCTGAATTCAGATCCGGATCGAATCCGCCGGCAAGACCGACATAGTACTCCCACGTCCTGTCGGGAACATATGCATATCTTCCGGGAGACCTGACTGCTCCGGAGACAGTCACGAAGAACTGCTTGAACGGAATCACCATGATGTCATCCGGTTCCATCTTCAGGTCATCCTCGTAGTCCGGATCGAACAGCATGTCGTAAAGATCGATGCTGATCCTCTCTCCGTTGCGTGAAACATATGCCCTCTCATAGTCCGACACATCCGTGAACCAGTCCTTGTGGCTCTTGACGAACTTTGCATATGTCTCGCCTTCCTCGTAGTTATAGCGGATGTTGCGTGTCGCGATCTGTCCCGAGGTTGTTTCCGATATCTGGATTCCTACGGCACCTTGGATGAAGACTGTGTTCTTCAGGCTTGCCTTGCTTCCGATTGATACGGAGTCACGGTCCACGAGAGCATAGTCATCAGACAGCACCGATGCGCCGAGATACCTCACATCTCCGCTTCTCGACACATCCGAGAGGGTCCTGCCGAGCGTGATGTTGTCCGTGTCGGCCATGGGATCAAGTCCTCCGGCATAGTACTGGACAAGCCTCTTCAGGTTCTCGCCATCCTTGAGCTCATATGTACCCGGACGCTCGACGGATCCGGAAATGGATACACGCCTCTGTACGCGTTCCAGGATGATGCAGTCACCGTCCTTTACATACGGATTCTGGCTGAAGTCGCCGAACCTGTCGGCAAGGAAGAAGTCATAGCGCGAGACGTTTCCGTCCTTGTCCCTCACCGTCACGAAACGGCCTGATGAATATGCCGTCATATAGGATCCCACGATATCAGACAGTCTTGTGAGGCTGGAACCGATGGTGATTTCCTGGTTCCTTGTGACTTCTCCGGTTATAGTGACCTTGAGGTTCGACGGAGCGTTGATCGTTGTCTCGGGAAGTATGTAGTCATCCGTCGTAAGCTTCCTTCCGTCGTACGTGACAATCTCGAGTGTCTCGGGGCTGTTCAGGCTCTTGTTGTACCCGCCGGCAAGGCTTACGTAGTAGTCCCACTTCCTGTCCGGAATGTACGGGTATCTTCCGGGCTCACCTACGGCTCCGGTCACCGTGACGAATGACTGGATGAACGGAACCACAAGAATATCATCTGCCTGAAGCAGAAGCGTTGTCTCATACTCCGGATCGAAAATCATGCTGTAGAGGTCGATCCCGATCTTGCTGCCGTTCCTGCTTACGTATGCACCGTAGAGATCCGCAGAATCCGAGAAGAGACCG
>JAJBWA010000080.1:0-2878 GCA_031935845.1 bacterium
AATGAATCACAGTAATCTGCACTTCTTCAAGTCACCGATGCCGACTTCCTATCTGCCCAAACGGAAGGTCTGCGGCCCGATGTTCGATAACCCCGAAATCAACCGGCTGATTGATGCACACCACGAAGCCGTCCTTAGGAAAGGGTATGAGAAACTGGTCATTCCCAAGGAACTCCATGGAATCGATCTGGGCATCATGTCCGGACATGACAGATATGTGGCCGACACTCTCAACAGAAACGGGTTCCATTCCTATCTGTGCGGGGGCACGGTCAGGGATCTTGTCCTGCATGATACCGTCAGTGATTTCGATTTCGTCACGGATGCATCCGTTGGGGACCTGCGGAGGATTTTCGACAACATCGCCTTCCACAGTATCCCGAGCGGTCATGAATTCGGTTATGTCGATTTCGGGGACGAGGTCGTCGACATCTGTACGATGGTGAACATCCCCGCATCATTCCAAGGGCAAGAGCATGTGCCGGAATTCAATCCCGGAGAGCTTTACAGCAACAACCTCCTGTTTGATGCATTTCAGCGGGATCTCAAGCTGAACACCCTCTATCTTGATACACAGACGGAAGAACTGATTGACTGGTTCGGCGGATTGTATGATCTCAGGGAAGGTATCGTTTCAACCTCCATTGCACCGCAGGTTGTATACAGCAACGACCAGAGGGGTGTGCTCAGGGCCCTCAGGTTCAAGGCTCGCTACGGATTCGTGCTGGCTGAAGAACTGGAGAACATCATCCGGACCAAAGGTAATGAACTGGTGGCCAAGGTATCGCAAGATGCCATGAGATCCAACCTGCCGGGTTTCTTCTCTGCCGGCTATACGTATACTGGAACATGTCTTCTGCTTGAGTACGGACTGTTCGGTGCTTTTTTCCCCCTTGTCGGGGCACTCGTCTATTCACCGGCCTATCAGGAATATGCAAAACGGACCGCGTATGCAGTTGACTGGATATTTGATGAAGGTGCCGTCGGCTTGCCGCTGCTTACGATGGGTGCGTTCCTCTGGCCCGTCGTAATGGAACTCAAGAAGCAGGGCGTCCGGAATGCAGAAGAACAGGTTCTGTTGTCCCAGCAGGAAAGAATAAGACTGTCGGAGGAAGAATCCGTTTTCCTGAAGGGAGCACTGCATATCGATGATGTCAGTGACGACCAGCTTATCCTCAGGACAGTGGAGGATGTGTTTGAAAAGCCGACTCTGGAAGACGCATTGGCCGTACTCCGCATCAACTACTGGCGGCATTCGTTTGTCTGATCAAGGTTGCCCTCACGAATGAAATATTGATCAGACGATATGTCGTGACTGAGGCTTGATATCCATGATGAAACCGCTCCGGATAACCCTTATGATTCTGACCGCACTGCTGCTTCTGTGTTCGTGCAGGCAGGAATACGACCCTGCAGGTGGAAAGGAGCTGTTTTCAGGTGCCGGCGGAACCATAAGCGTTCCGTCATCAAAAGCCAAGGTGATAGTCCTTTCCGGACAGTCCAACGCAGCCGGAATTACCTTCGTGTCCGAACTACCCAAGAAACTTGCCGAGTCATACAGCCGCGGTTTCGACAACATTATGCTTCTGGTGGAGAACGGCAGGACCGGAAACAGCTCCGATACGTTCGTCAGGACAACAACGGGGTGGGGTGATTCCGATGTTCTGTTCGGCCCTGAAGTGGGTATGGCCGCCATGCTCAGCCGGCTGTGGCCGGACGAGACATTCTACATCATCAAATATGCCTTCAGCGGAGCTCCTCTTGCAGGCGAATTCGCCGTAGGACGGACATGCTACAACGCACTGTGCTCCACCATAGACAAAGGCCTGGGGATACTGAAGGATCAGGGCCTTGATCCGCAGATCATTGCCTTCTGCTGGATGCAGGGAGAAACCGATTCCTGCTATGAGGAAATGACGGCCGCCTATGCGGAAAACGAGCGAAACATGTTCACAGAGCTCCGCAATGCCTACGGACAGTTCCTGATACTCGATGCCGGAATATCGCAGACCTGGCCCAGATATGATCAGATCAACACCGCAAAGCGCGACAACTGCCTTCTTCTGGACAGGTGCGAATTCATCAACACGATCGGAAACGGCCTCAAGGTCTCCGACTTCGACCTTGCCCACTACAATTCATCATCCATGATCCGCCTTGGCAATCTGTTTGCCTCCCGGATTGCAGAGCATGTGAAGATCGGGGAGTGATGGGACGGATGCCTAACTCTGAGATTGAAGGCAGAAAAGGGGTGTGGTGAGCAATACTTCCTTGGTGTTGCATTCTGCTCAATAACGCAGTACTATGAAGCCAACGGGATTTACACTTCTACTTGCAGCCGTTATCTGCTAAAGGAAGAGCGGACCTGTGATGGTCTTTTCTTTTTGTCCAAGTGCCAGTGTATTCCCTCTGCCCGCCTGTGCGGGTCAATTCCAACGACGCGGATTTATTCCCACTTGCCGGCGTCGGTAAACAAGCGGCTAAAGAGGAAACATGACAAAAAGACAGATACGGAAATTCTTCAACAACCCTCAGTTCGAATACGAAAACAGCGTCTGGTGGCGCGGTGACGTAGGCTATCTTCTGTTCGATCGCTCACTTCTGACCCTCTATGGCAGAAACACCGACAGACCATCACTGCTTCTCATCCAGAAGCTGCGCGATATTCCGTTCATTGTCCTTGAGGAGAAACGAGGTGTGATAGTGGGCATAAAAGAGGTGACCAGGAGATGAGCTTTCAGAAATTCTGGATGGGGCAGCCGTGGAGGCGGGCCCAGCGGAGGGCGGCATTCAGACGTTTCTGATAACCTGTTTCCTGGCAATGCGAGACTCTTTTTTTTATGATGTGGATTAGAATGGAAGCCGATTCATGTGAGAA
>JAJBWA010000081.1:0-3704 GCA_031935845.1 bacterium
ATCACCGACCTCGATGTTGATCTGACAGGTGCAACAATCACCGTCTTCAAGAAGGTCAAGGAGGACTAGGTACAGGGCAACGGCAGGATCATCATCAGACTTGAGGACAAGAAGGTCAGCGTCCGCGACCACGGAAGGGGAATCCCCCTGGGAAAGGTCATCGACTGCGTGTCCGAGATCAACACCGGTGCAAAGTACAACGATGATGTCTTCCAGTTCAGCGTGGGTCTGAACGGCGTCGGCACCAAGGCCGTCAACGCGCTGAGCTCATGGTTCCACGTCAAGTCATTCCGCGACGGAAGGTTCTTCGAGGCCTATTTCGAGCACGGACAGCTCAAGTCCAAGAACGAGGGCGTCACCGACGAGCACAACGGAACGCTTACCGAGTTCATCCCCGACGAACAGGTGTTCGGAACATATGCATTCAACGACGACTTCATCACGCAGAGACTGAACAACTACTGCTACCTGAACACCGGTCTGACGCTGGACTACAACAAGAGGATCTTCAAGAGCCAGCACGGACTTCTGGACCTGCTGGAGAAAGAGGTCCAGGACAACGGCATCTACGACATCATCCACTACAGGGGCAAGATGATCGAGTTCGCATTCACCCATACCCGTGAGTTCAGCGGCGAGACATATTTCTCCTATGTAAACGGACAGTACACAAGCGACGGCGGAACACATCAGGCCGCGTTCAAGGAAGGAATCCTGGCAGGCGTGAAGGAGTTCTTCAAGAAATCCACATGGGCACCGCAGGATGTTCGCGAGGGCGTTGTCGGCGCAATCTCCATAAAGGTCCAGACTCCGGTGTTCGAGAGCCAGACCAAAAACAAGCTGGGCAACACGGAAGTCCGCATGCCCATCATCAACGAGGTCAAGGAAGCCATCATAGACTTCCTGCACAAGAACCCGGATGTGGCGCAGCTCCTGAACCAGAAGATCCTCACCAACGAGACAATCCGCAAGAAGCTCTCAGAGGTCAAGAAGATCGCAAAGGAGAACGCCAAGAAGATCTCCATCAACATCCCCAAGCTCAAGGACTGCAAGTTCCATCTGGGCCAGACCGGCCCTCACGCCGACATGGGCGAGCGCTCCATGATCTTCCTCACCGAGGGAGATTCTGCATCCGGAACACTCAACACGGCACGTGACGTCATGACGCAGGCCGTGTTCAGCCTGCGCGGAAAGCCGCTGAACACCAACGGCATGTCCATGACGGACATGTACAAGAACGCCGAGCTCTACAACGTGATGGCGGCGCTGGGAATCGAGAACGGAATCGAAGGCCTCAGGTACTCCAAGGTCATTTTTGCAACCGATGCCGATATAGACGGCTTCCACATCAGGATACTGCTTCTGACATACTTCCTGAGCTATTTCGAAGACCTCATCCACAACGGCAGGGTGTGGATACTGGACACCCCGCTGTTCAGGGTGCGCAACAAGAGCGTGACCACATACTGCTACTCGGAAGAGGAGCGGGACCACATGATGAAGCAGATCAAGGGGTCCGAGGTCACGAGGTTCAAGGGTCTGGGAGAGATTTCCGCCAAGGAGTTCGGACAGTTCATCGGCGAGGACATGCGCCTGATACCGGTCACCATAGACAGTCTTGCGGAAGCCCGCAAGGCCATGAACTTCTACATGGGAAACAACACGCCGGAGCGGCGTGACTTCATCATGGAAAATCTGGTGTGAGGAGGCGGACATGGCTAATGCAAAGGATCTGTTCAGACAGAATTTCATAGAGTATGCCTCCTACGTCATCAAGGACAGGGCAATTCCCGACATCGAGGACGGACTCAAGCCCGTTCAGAGGCGCATCCTCCACACCATGATCGAGATCGACGACGGCCGTTTCAACAAGGTTGCCAACGTGGTGGGCCACACCATGAAGTACCACCCGCACGGTGACCAGTCCATCTACACGGCACTGGTGAACCTTGCAAACTACGACCTGTTCATAGACAAGCAGGGAAACTACGGAAACTTCATGACCGGAGACGGACCGGCTGCGGCCAGATACATCGAGTGCCGTCTGCTTCCTTTTGCCAAGAAGGTCCTCTACAATCCCGAGATCACGGAGTATGTGGAGTCCTACGACGGCAGGAACCAGGAGCCCGTGGTCTTCCCGGCCAAGATTCCCGTAGTGCTCATCCAGGGCACGGAAGGCATCGCCGTAGGTATGTCCACCAAGATCCTGCCGCACAATGCCATCGAGGTCATCGATGCCCAGATTGCGGCAATCAAGGGCGAGGAGTTCCGGCTGTTCCCCGATTTCCCGGGCGGCGGAATCATGGATGTATCGGACTATCAGGACGGACTGGGTTCGATTGCCGTCAGGGCAAAGCTCGACACGTCCAATGCAAAGAAGATAGTGATAGAGGAGCTGCCGTACGGAGTGGACAGCGAGAAGATGATCGACTCCATAGGCAAGGCCGTCAAGAAGGGCAGGCTCAAGATCCAGAGCGTCAACGATTTCACGGCAGACACCGTCAACATCGAAATCTCGCTGGCAAAAGGAACCTACACCAAGGACATCGTGGACGCGCTGTATGCCTACACGGACTGCGAGCAGAAGATTTCGGTCAACTGCCTTGTCATCCGCGACAAGCTTCCGCATGTCTGCACGGTAAGCGACATCATCCGCTACCATGCGGACCACATCCTGGAGGTTTCCAAGAAGGAGCTGGAGGTCCAGCGCGGACACCTGTTCGACAAGCTCCACACAAGGACTCTCGAGCGTATCTTCATCGAGGAACGCATCTACAAGAGGATCGAGCAGAAGAGGACGCAGGAGGCCGTGGTCCAGGCCATCAGGACAGGTTTCGAGCCTTATCTGGACCAGCTTGTGCGTGAAATCAGCGATGACGACATCGACCGACTGCTCAAGATCCCCATCCGCAGGATATCTTTGTTCGACATCGAGAAGAACAAGGAAGAGATCGACCAGATCAACGCCGACATCAGGCAGGTCGATTATGACCTGGGTCATCTGGACGAGTATTCCATCAGGACCCTCAATGCCATCAAGGCCGACCTTCAGACGCCGGAGCACAAGCGCAAGACAGTCATCAAGGACTTCAACATCGTGGACATCCGTGATGTGGCCAAGAGGGACATCGACCTCAGATATGACGGCCTGACAGGATATCTGGGAACCAACGTCAAGACAGGCAACGCACTGTTCAAGGTCTCCGAGTTCGACAAGATCCTGGTCATCCAGAAGAACGGAACGTACTACTGCACCAATGTCTCCGACAGACTGTTCGTGGGCAAGGACATAGCCTACTGCGGTCTGGCCGACAAGGAGAGCCTGGAGGACATCGTCTTCACGGTAATTTACCTGGACAAGAAGGCCAAGGTCACCTACATAAAGAGGTGCAAGCTCAGCGGCTTCATACTCAACAAGACCTACGAGTTGCTGCCTGATCCGGAGAACTGCTCGCTCAAGAAGCTGTCTGTGTACCCGAACGCAGAGGTGACCGTGACCTACAAGAACCCGAGCCGCGTGAAGGAATCCACGTTCCTGTTCTCAGATTTCCTGGTAAAGGGTGCCAAGGCAGGAGGCGTGTCCATCACCAAGAAGGACATAGCTTCCATCCGCATCAAGGCCTGCAGGCTGGTGGAGGGCGAGAAAGCAGTGCGCGAAGCCGGGGAGCCGGAAGGCGTAGAGTATGTCGTGGAAGAGCTGATAG
>JAJBWA010000082.1:0-8321 GCA_031935845.1 bacterium
CGGCATCCGGGCAATCGGGGTCAGCTTCTGACCTTGTTGACTTTGCAATAATCTGAATGTAGTATTTCTTACGGTTTCAGGCCGTTAGCCCAATGGTCAGGGCACCGGGTTTTGGCTCCGGTTATGGTGGTTCGATTCCACCACGGCCTGCAAATATGGCAGATGCTTTGAGGCAATTTCGTCGTCGCCTCACTCGCGCCGTACACATAGTACTGTCGCTCACTTGCTCCTAGAACTTGCACTCAAATCGTATATACCGTTTTTATCTTGTTGAAGAAAATACTTACTTCAGTTCGAAGACGACGCTGACGTCGATGCTGGCGGAGAGCAGGCCGGTGGGGGTCTGCGTGCCGTATGTAGGTGCGGCTGCCGCACTTTCCATGAGCATGACGGCATCGGCACTCTTGTAGTTGGCCGTGGAGAATGAAGTATATCCCTCAGAGATGCTCACCGGGCGCACAACCTGCAGACCTGATGCCTTGGCGTAGAGCTCTGCCTTCTGGAGTGCATCCTTGTATGCAAGTTCCCTGGCCTGCTCGGATGCCTTTGCCTTCTGGCTGGAATCGAAGCGCACATTGTAGAACGATATTCCGTTGAGCTTTGTTCCGAGCTCGTCGGAAAGCTGCGGGAAGGCATCGATGTCCTCCATCGTCACATAGACGGTCTGGCTGACGGATTCGCCGACCTTTTCCTGCTTGCCGTTGTCCCAGTAGTACTCGGTGCTGAAGTTGAGTGCCGTGGTGGAGATCTTGTCATCCTCGATTCCGAACTTCCTGAGAATGTCCAGTATTGCCGTCATCTTCTTGTTGGCAGCCTGCTGGGCCTCGGCAGTGGTGGCCTTTGTCTCGTTGACGTTGATGCTGAAGGTCACGATGTCGGCCTTGAGGTAGATGGTGCCGTTTCCGGAGATGGAGACGCTTGTGGTCTGTGCGCCGTTATTGGCGGACAGGGTGCTGCATGATGAAAGTGCGGCAAGTGCAAGCACTGCGCACACGGATAAAACCAATATCTTTTGGATTCTGTTCATATCGGACTCCTTCTATTTCCAAAACAACCGAAAAAGCAGACGGATACTACTTTTTTCGGACATTCAGTCTGGCGCCGGTCTTCTGGGCCGCAGAGAGGATGTGCTCCATGCCTATGGCCGGGCTTCCCGACATCTGGCACAGTGCCTGCGCCTGGTTCAGTACGGTCTCGATTGCGGCGCATGAAAGACCGTCGAAAGCCGCAACCAGGATCTCCGGCGTGACATCCGGAGCAAGGGTCTTGCCCTTGGTATAGATTGCGACCAGCCGGGCGCGCGTGGCGGCATCGGGATTGCCGATGGTGTACTTGAGGTCGAAACGGCCGGGCCTTACCAGTGCAGGGTCAAGCGATGCATAGGAGTTTGTGGCGCCTATCACCAGAAGACCGTTGCTGGCAGCAAATCCGTCCATCTCGTTGAGCATGGCGGTGATGATCCTGTTGTTCTCCTTGTCTATTCCCGTTCCGGCGTAGTTCCTGCGTTCGCCGATGCTGTCGAACTCATCTATGAATATTATGCACGGTCTGTGGCGGCCGGCCTTGGCGAACAGCATGCGGATCTTGCGTGCTCCCATGCTCATCATGGCGCTCTGGAAATCGGCGCCCTTGGTGGCGATGAAGTTCACGCCGGCTTCCTGTGCCAGGGCGCGGGCAAACAGGGTCTTTCCGTTTCCGGGAGTGCCTTCGAGGATCACGCCCTTGACCGGTCTGAGGCCCCTGCCGTCGTACTTGCCGGGATTCTTCAGCACGTCCACCAGGAACATCATGTCCTTCTTGACGTTGTCCATTCCGGCGATGTCGTCGAACGTGACGCCGGTGTTATGGACGACCCTGAATGTCTTTCTGCTGTAGTCGATCAGCTTGAAGATTCCGAACGCGACGGCGCCGAAGAAGATGACGTCGAACACGACGTCAAGGATCACTGAAACCGATACGCTGGTCTTTGAGGTGACCTTGACTCCTGCTTCCAGAAGACGCTCGGCAAGATCCGGCGAGGCCGGGTTGTCCGTAACGTAAGTGCCGTCAGAGGTGGTGTAGGTGATGCGGTCCGTCTCTATGACTGCATCGGACACTTTGCCAGAAACGATGGCCTGAGCGAACTCGGTGTAAGGCTTATAGTTGGCCTTGTTCGTGACTGAGAACATCGAGCCGATGTCTATGATTCCCGTTGTGTCCAGCGCCAGCACGGCTATCAGCGCGATGACCAGGACAAAAAGAACGGTCCTTAGGATTCCTGAACGTTTCATGACTCCTATATTAGCAGAAAACCATATCATGGACAAATGCCGTAAGGCATGTGCTTCGCTTGACCCTCATCTCACATTTATGATATGGTGGCAACGCAAATCAATGGTAATTGGCCGTGGAAGCATTTCCGCGGAGCCAATGAGAGTAGGAGAAAAACATGATCAAGATCAATGCAGAACTCAGAACTGAAGATTTCGGCTCAGCCGGATCAAGAAGACTCGTCCGCGCAGGCAAGCTTCCTGCAGAGATGTACGGCAAGGAGGGAAACTTCCACATCGTCCTCGACGCCCATGACTTCGACCTCACGCTCAGAAAGCTTGCGGTAGGCAAGGAGTGCGAGATTGTCCTCGGCGGCAAGACCTACAAGTGCATCTTCAAGGCTCTTCAGGAAAACATCATGTATGGCAGACTTGTCCATGCAGATTTCCAGATCGTATGAGAATATGATCGTAGTCCTTGGACTGGGTAATCCGGGTTCAGAATTCGAACACACGCGTCACAACGTAGGTTTTGATGCGGTGGAAAAGGCAGCAGCGTTTTTTCAGGTCACACTGAAGAAACGCTGTTTCCGTTTATATAGGCAGGCAAAAGTCCGCTCCGAAAGCGGAAGGGAGGCCCTGCTTGTGCAGCCGCTGACATTCATGAACGCCAGCGGGAAGATCATGGGAAGCTTCGGCAAAGACGATGACTTCGTGGTTGTCTGCGACAACATGGACCTTGCCGCAGGAGGCCTGCGCATCCGCCGGGGCGGCGGAGCATCCGGGCAGAAAGGGCTCAACAGCATTGCCGAGAATCTTGGAAGAAGCGATTTCATCCGCATCTACATCGGAATCGGCCGCCCGGCCGAGGGTGTCGAGGTGGTAGACCACGTGATCGGCAGGGAGCCGGAAGGCGAGAAGAAGGATGCCATCGACAAGGCGGTGGAGGATGCATCCAGAGCGATCGTGAAATACATCAACGGCGCTACGGTGGAGGAACTGCAGCTTGAATTCAACAGAAAGGGCCTTCTCTGAAAGAATCGCAACTCTTCTTGGAAAAACCCCCATGGTACTGGTCGCCTTCTCGGGCGGCTGTGATTCCCTTGCACTTCTGGCCCTCTGCACTGCAGTTCTGGGAACAGACTGCGTAAAGGCTGTCTATGTGAACCACCGCCTCAGGGATGCCTTTGAACTTGAAGAAGAAATCTCACTCAACAGAACCAACTGCTCGATACTCGGTGTTGACCTGACCGTGCGGGAGCTCGATGAGGGCGAAGTTGCTTCTCTTGCCGCGCAGCGCGGCGGCGGAACCGAGGAGGCTGCGCGCATCCTGCGCTACAGGATTCTTGAAGAGGAAAGAGAGCGTACCGGAAGCAGCTGGATCCTTACCGCCCACCACATGCAGGATCAGGTGGAGACAATACTGATGAGGCTTTCCAACGGCTCGCCGGCAACCACGCTCGGCGGAATCAGGGAGAAGGATGAAAGGCGGCATCTTGCGCGTCCCATCCTGGGGTTTGCGCGTGCGGAGCTTGAGCAATACAACAGAAGCAGGAATCTGGAGTGGAGCACCGACAGCACCAATTCGGATGCCTGCTTCAGCAGGAATGCGGTAAGAAATGATGTGATTCCTGCAATCCGGGATATCTGGCCGGATTTTGAAAATGCAATCCTGATGCTTAGGGAAGAGGCAAGGCTGTGCAATGAAGGCAATGAGGGCAATCAAGCCAATCAGGGCAATCAAGTGCAATCAGTGAGCCTTCCTTACAATCTCTCTTTCTTTGCCGGAAAGACTGCCGCCCAGAGGATGGCGGTGCTGTTTGCCCTGTGGGACAGCGTGTTCGGAGAGCGTGAGCTGCCCATGACTCTTGTGGCACGGGTGCTTGATGCAATATCTGGCTATGAAAATGAAAAAGCGGATGCAACCGTAGGGGCGAACGGCGGCATCTTCACGCTTTATCACGGAAACCTCTATCTGACGGATCCGGAGGAAGAAAACGCATACAGAGAGTTCTCGGCTGAAATCAACGTAAATCAGCCGCAGGCCATAAGCCTTCCCGGAAACCTTGCGTTCAGAAGCGGAAAGCCTGCGGAAGAATACCTGAAAACCGGCAGCCTCGACGGCACGCTTGCCCTCCGCATGAATCCCGACCTCTTCAACGGCAGTACAACCATCAGATTCGCAGCTGAAGGTGACCGAATAAAGCTCAAGGGCGGATGGAAGAACGTGGGCAGGCTGCTTCAGGACATGGGCATTCCCAAGGTGCTCAGGGGCAGGGTTCCGGTGCTTGAGGACAGCGACGGCATCTGCGCCGTATTCGGCACCGCACAGGGGGGAAGGGACAGAATTTGTGTCAAATTCCGAACTTCTCTTGCCCCAAACGGTTTTCCTTTATATATTGTCTCTAAAGGTTAACTTATGGACAACAATGAAAAAGACGAGGAGCTCAAGAAAGAGACTCCCGAAAACAAAGAGGCTCAGGACAACGGCGCCAAGTCATTCTGGAAGGAAACCCCGTATGACGAGATCCAGCACGTCAAGCCCGACAGCTTCGCCGGCCTTGAGTCCGGACCTTCGGATGATTCACGGAAGAACGATTCCAATCGGAATTCCAATCAGAATAGACAGAACGGCAGGGGCAAGTCCGATCCGGATTCCTACTGGAGACCCAGGGAGAACTCCGGCTCCAGACAGAACGATTCCGGCTCCCGCGGCAACGGCGGCGGAAACAACGACCCCAGGCCCAATCCCGGCATGGGACAGGGCGGTCCGTTCAAGACCAGGAAGAACCGCATCGGCCTGGCTGTAGTAGTCGGACTCCTGATCCTGTTCGCACTCACGCTGTTCTCTTCACGCAGCAGCGCATCCGAGGTTTCGTACACCACGTTCAAGGCTGCAGTGACCAACGGAAAGGTCTACAGCGTCAACATCAAGAACAGCTCCATCATCATCTTCAGGACATATGACGGCACCGAGTACAAGGCACGCATCCCGTACAGGGACGATACGCTGCTGGACCTGCTGGAAAGCAAGAACGTCGAGATCGTCGGATCCGAGGCAGATGTATCCATCCTGGCTCTCATCCTCGAGTTCCTGCCGTGGATAATCTTCATCGGATTCACCATCATGCTGCTGCGCCAGACATCGGGCGGCGGCCAGATGATGCAGTTCGGCAAGAGCCATGCAAAGCAGTATACCGACAAGGACATCAAGACCACATTCAAGGACGTCGCGGGCCAGAAAGAGGCCAAGTACGAGCTTGAGGAGGTGGTCGAGTTCCTCAAGGATCCCAAGAAGTATTCCGAAATCGGAGCCAAGATTCCCAAGGGAGTCCTCCTTGTAGGTCCTCCGGGAACTGGTAAGACCCTCATCGCCAAGGCCGTGGCAGGCGAGGCCGGGGTATCGTTCTTCCACACCAGCGGATCGGATTTCGTCGAGATGTTCGTCGGTATGGGAGCCGCCAGGGTCAGGGACCTCTTCGATCAGGGCCGCAAGCATGCACCGTGCATCCTGTTCATAGATGAAATCGATGCCGTCGGACGCTCCAGAGGAAGCGGACTCGGCGGAGGCCACGATGAGAGGGAGCAGACTCTCAACCAGATACTGGTGGAGATGGACGGATTCGACACCACCACAGGCGTCATCGTCATCGCCGCAACCAACAGGGCCGATGTCCTTGATCCGGCACTTCTCAGACCGGGACGTTTCGACAGACAGGTTGCAATCACGCTTCCCGACATCAACGAGCGCGAGGACATCCTCAGGATCCACGCTTCCCGCGTCAAGACAGATCCCGAAGTCGACCTCAAGAAGATCGCACGTGCAACGCCCGGTGCATCCGGAGCAGACCTTGCCAACCTGGTGAACGAGGCCGCACTCTTTGCCACAAGGCAGAAGCGCAAGACGGTCACCATGATCGATTTCGAGATGGCCAGGGACAAGATGGTGCTGGGCGTGGCAAAGAAGAGCCATGTCATGACGCCGGAAGACAAGATGCTCACCGCCTATCACGAGAGCGGACATGCACTTCTGTTCTACTACCTGCCGGACATCGACCCGCTGTACAAGGTCACCATCATCCCGCACGGAAACGCAGGCGGAGTGACCATGGGACTTCCGGAGAACGACCAGTCCTACATGAAGAAGAGCGCGCTGATGAGCCACATCAAGATGGCCATGGGCGGATACATCGCCGAGCGCATCCTCAACGGTCAGACCTCCACGGGACCCAGCTCGGACATCAAGCAGGCAACGGAAATCGCGCGCCGCATGGTCACCGAGTGGGGCATGAGCGATCTCGGATTCATCAGCCTGGGTTCGGAGGGCGAGCCTCTGTTCCTGGGACGTGAGATTGCACAGCACAAGGACTTCAGCGAGGCAACGGCCAAGAAGATCGACGAGCAGATCAACAAGATCCTGAGCGAGTGCATGGCAGAGGCAACAAAGATCCTCACCGAGCACAAGGATCAGCTGGACAAGCTGGCCCAGGCCCTGATGGCCAGAGAAACCCTGGACGACAACGAGGTCAGGGAGCTGCTGGGATTCGAGGCCATCGGCCCGAAGAATTCCGACATTCTTTGAAATAACTTCAAAATGTAATATAATGGCGCTGGACAGCTTCCAGCGCCATTTTTGCGAAGAAAACGAGGGAAAACATGGTTGATACCGCGCACAAGAGGAACTTCTGCATCATCGCCCACATAGACCACGGCAAGTCCACGCTGGCCGACCGCTTCATCGAGAAGGCCTCGCTTGTCACGTCAAGGGGCCCCGAGCAGACGCAGATACTGGACAACATGGACATCGAGCGCGAGCGCGGCATCACCATCAAGAGCCAGGCAGTCACAATCCCGTACACCGCCCGCAACGGACAGATGTACGAGCTCAACCTGGTAGACACTCCGGGCCACGTGGACTTCTCCTACGAGGTGTCCAGGGCCATCAGTTCCTGCGAGGGCGCGCTGCTTCTCATCGATGCTTCACAGGGTGTGGAGGCGCAGACGCTTGCCAACCTCTACATGGCCATGGAGCACAACCTGGAGATCATCCCCGTCATAAACAAGATCGACCTTGCCAGCGCCGACATCCCGTCGTGCCTGGAGCAGATCGACCATGACCTTGGACTCGACCCGGACATGGCCCAGAAGGTATCCGCCAAGACCGGAGAAGGTGTGGATGAGCTTTATGAGGCAATTGTCGAGTACATCCCGGCTCCTGTTGCCGATTCGGACAAGCCGCTGAAGGCACTGATATTCGACAGCCACTACGACCCGTACAGGGGAGTCATCGTCCACTTCAGGCTCTTCGAGGGCAAGGTCTCCGAAGGCGACGAGATCATGTTCATGAACAGCCAAGCCACGTACAAGGTGGAGGAAGTCGGAATCTTCCAGCTCAATCTGGTACGCACAAGGACACTGAGTGCAGGCGATGTCGGATACTTCATCGCCGGTATCAAGAACATAAGCGATATCAGGGTAGGAGACACGGTCACGCTGTCGTCCCGTCCGGCATCCGAGCCGTGCGAAGGCTTCAAGGACGTCAAGCCGGTTGTCTTCAGCTCCATCTATCCCGTGGATACCAACGACTACGAGGAGCTTCTGGACTCAATCGAGCGCCTCAAGCTCAACGACGCCTCGCTGGTTTACGAGAAGGACAGCTCGGTGGCACTCGGACAGGGATTCCGCTGCGGCTTTCTGGGCATGCTCCATCTGGAGGTCGTGCAGGAAAGGATCGAGCGCGAGTTCGGCATGTCCATCGTGCTCACAAGCCCGTCCGTGCGCTACCACATCCACATGAAGAACGGCGAGGTGCTGGAGATAGACAACCCGCTGGACTACCCGGACCAGGTCAGGATCGACTATGCCGAGGAGCCCTACATCAGGGCCAGCATCATAACCCCCACGCAGTACGTGGGACCCATCATCACGCTGTGCATGGAAAAGCGCGGGGTGCAGACGAGGATGAACTACGTATTTACCAAGCGCGTTGAGCTGATCTACGAGATGTCTCGGTGACATGGACTCTTCGAGAACTACGACACGTGCAATTCACCATCACTCGGCTGCGTAGCA
>JAJBWA010000083.1:0-19108 GCA_031935845.1 bacterium
AGTCTTCCTTTGTATACAGCCAGAGGGAATCGTCAGTGGATTTGGTGAGCATGAGGTCGGTGTAGCTGCCCAGCTGCTCCCTGAGTTTGGGAGGAATCATGAGTCTGCCTTTCTCATCGATGGTGTTTCTGTACTCACCTGTCATTATTTACCACTTTTCCCTTTATTTTGGCCAGTTTTTGGGAAAACTTACCACCTTTGAGTAAAAAATAGACCACTTACGGGCATGCCGCAACCGGGAAGTCATATAAAAATTGTGTCAAAAACCATAAATTATGCTATTTTACTTATCGTGCCTGCGGACTTTAAGTAAACACTTAACAGAAAGTGGATTACCACCTATTTACCACTTGGGCAAAAAAAACCGGACGGCGGACCGTCCGGTAAAAGAAACTGATCGGAATCAGAAAGCGTATGAAACGCCTGCGTATCCCTGGAAACCGAAGTTCGTGGTTACTGCGTCGTTGCTGATCTCCTTAATGAAGGAATCAAGATCCTTGTTTGTGTTGATGAAGTGCCATGCGAACTTTCCGCCGAGGCTGACCTTGATGTTGTCGTTGACATGATATGCAGCGGCAGCCTCAAGTCCGATACCCATTGCGGCGTTGAATGACTCATTGTCATCATCATCCGGAGCCATCTTACCCATAAGGACATCAAAACCTGCTCCGAGGTCAATGCAGAACTGCTTGGAAATCTCAATGCAGTACTGTGCACCTGCATAAAGTGCGAAGTTGATGGGTGAAGCTTTCGTTGCGTCCATTGACTCCTCTTCGCCGTCATATGAAACGGTTGCTCTGGCCTTGCCCATTGTGTTGATACCGGCCTCGACCTTTGCAGAAAGCTCGGGTGAGAAGGCATACTCAGCTGTACCGGCAAAATAGAAACCACCGTTGGACATCCTGAGGAAGTTCTTGGCGTTCTCCTTGTCAGTGAACTGCAGTGAATATCCGCCGTAACCAGCCTGTGCACCGACTCTGATCTGATTTGCCTTGGCTGCGAATGCAACGCCGAAAGCGAGGCATACGATAAGAATGATTGCGAAAACTTTTTTGTTCATCGTTGTTCTCCTACAAATGTAAGTTAATTTGCTTATACTATAGCATGTGAATGCTACGTCTTCAAAATAAAAAACTCACGTAAGACACTCGGGAATATAGCCCCTGTTCTCCATGATGCGTCTCTTCTGGCTGTCCAGGATCTTCTTGCACATGCGCACCGCATGCGGAGTCACCTCCACAAGCTCATCGTCCTTGATGAAGCGGATGGCCTGTTCAAGCGTCATCTTTGACACCGGAGTGAGGGCAACGGCCTCGTCATGGCCTGATGCACGCAGGTTGGTCAGCTTCTTGGTGCGTGTCGGGTTCAGCAGGAGATCTCCTTCCCTGTTGCGCTCGCCTACTACCTCTCCTTCATACACAGGATCTCCCGGCACGATGAAGAAGCGTCCGCGGTCCTCCAGCTCCCAGATTCCGTATGCAACGGCATCGCCTGCGCGGTCGCAGATGAGGGATCCGGATGCCCTGTCGGGGAAATCGCCCTTGTACGGCTCATAGCCTTCCAGAGAACTGTTCATGATTCCGTATCCGCGGGTATCCGTCAGGAATTCATCCCTGTAGCCGATGAGTCCGCGTGACGGGATATGGAACTCCATCTTCACGCGTGAATTGTCGCCGTAGACGATGTTGCTCATCATGGCCTTGCGCTGTGACAGGGCCTGCATGACGGTACCTGAATACTCCTCGGGACAGTCGATCAGCAGGTACTCCATGGGCTCGGTCTTGCGGCCCTGTGCATCCGTCTTGAAGATGATCTTGGGTCTTCCGACGCAGAGCTCGAAGCCTTCGCGGCGCATCTGCTCCACTATGATTGCAATCTGGAACTCTCCGCGGCCCTTGACGGTGAACGAGTCATCGGCATTCTTCTCCACCTGGATGGAAACGTTGCGCAGGGCTTCCTTGCACAGCCTGTCCCAGATCTTGGCGGAGGTGAGCTGCTTTCCGTCCTTGCCGGCCAGCGGCGAGATATTCTTGGAGAACAGCATGGAAACCGTAGGCTCGTCGACATGGATCCTGGGCAGTGCCTTGGCGTAGTCCTTTGTGCAGATGGTGTCTCCGATGGAGACGTTGTCGATTCCAGAGAGAACCACGATGTCACCGGGCTCGACATGGTCTGCAGGCGTGAACGTGGGTCCGTTGTAGACCTGAAGCCTGGTGACCCTGAGGGGTACATGCTCGCCCTTCTCGTTGATGCAGACAAGGCTGTCGTTTACCGATGCGCTGCCGTTGATGATCTTTCCGACGGCAAGACGTCCGAGGTAATCGTTGTATGAAAGGTCCGAAACCAGCATCTGGAACGGCTCGGAATCGTCATATGACGGTGACGGCATGAAATCCACCACGGCATCAAGAAGCGGATAGATGTTCTTTGCATCGGGGTCGTTGAGCTTTGTGGAGCAGAAACCGGCCCTTCCGTTTGCGTAGAACACGGGAACCTCGAGCATGTCCTCGTTGTTGGACAGCTCCAGGAGCAGGTCGTAGACCTCGTTGAGCACTTCCTCCGGCCTTGCATCCTGACGGTCGATCTTGTTGATGACCACTATGACGGCCAGATTCTTCTCAAGTGCCTTCTCAAGCACAAAACGTGTCTGCGGAAGCGGACCTTCGGCTGCATCCACAAGCAGGATGACTCCGTCCACCATGGACAGTCCGCGCTCGACCTCTCCTCCGAAATCCGCATGGCCCGGAGTGTCGATGATGTTTATCTTCTTGCCCTTCCATCTGATGGCGCAGTTCTTTGCATTTATGGTTATTCCCCTTTCCCTCTCGATGGCGCCGCTGTCCATGATGCGGTCGGTATCATCCGATGCCACGCCGCTCTGGCGGAAAAGAGCATCGACCAGGGTGGTCTTGCCGTGGTCGACGTGCGCAATTATGGCGATGTTCCTTATGTTGTCGTTGTGCTGTGTCATTTTCTTCTAAAACCCAAAGAGAAAATACTGTGTATTGGACTATTATTCAATATGTCGGCAGAAACTATTTGGACTTCAGCCAGGCGTCGAGGGCCTCGAATGTCTGCAGGAGGTCCTTGAACAGCAACGTGGCCGTGCTGTCCTGAGGCGTGCTCTGTGCATTGACTATCACGATGTCCGCACCGTTGCGTCTTGCAAGTATGGGAAGCGATGCCGCAGGCTGCACCGTAAGCGATGATCCAAGCACCAGGCACAGATCCGATCTGGAGAAGTCCTCCCATGCGCGGTTGAGCACGGTCTCGTTCAGGCTTTCCTCATAGAATATGATGTCCGGCTTTATCACTCCCCCGCACTTTCTGCATAAGGGAACCTCATCCCGGAGCACTATCGGGGCAATCTCCTTATAGGTATATCCGGCTCCGCAGCGCGTACAGTGATGGTACTCGGGGCTTCCGTGGACCTCATAGACATTGCGTGATCCTGCCTTCTGGTGCAGCATGTCGATGTTCTGCGTATACACGGCCTCAAGCATCCTCTTTTCCTGCATCAGCGCCAGCGTCCTGTGTACGATGTTGGGCTCGTAATCCTCAAGCCTGTACCATACGTCCTTTGCCCACTTGTAGAAGATTCCCGGCTCCCTGCGGAAGAACGTCATGGAGATTATCTCTTCCACGTCCATTCCCTGCCAGGGATCGTTGTACACACCGTGCTTGCCCCTGAAATCGGGTATGCCGCTGAGCGTGGATACTCCTGCACCGGTGAACACGGTCATCCTGTGGCTGTGCTCGATCAGCTTCACCAGGTGGGCGAACTTTTCCTCGAATACCTTGCTGTCTTCCGCATAACTGTCATTGAATCCGGTCATGTCCTTACCTCAGTTGTCAACGTTTGGGTCTAATGGGTCTAATGACTCCAATCTCTCCAATGCCTCAAATCACACCTGTCTTCCAAGATATGTATTTCCATTCAGCATCCTGAACTCCACCTTCACCATGTCACCCGGCCTTACCGATGCTCCCTCAAGCACATCAAAAGCAACCATCTCGTTGTGCTCGTTGCGTCCGAGCATCTGGTTGGAGTTGTCCCTGGACACCTGCGTGACAAGAACCTCCTGGATGCCGTGCGCCCTACCGCTCTTTATCCTTGCCGCATTCTCCAGCTGCCAGTCGATGAGCTTCTGCAGCCTCTGCTGCCTGTCGGATTCAGGAATCTGACCTTCCATCGAGCATGCACGCGTACCTTCACGGGGATTCCAGTAGTACATGTACGCTTCTATGTAGCCCACTTCCTTCATGGCCGATATCGTGTCATGGAATTCCTCCTCTGTCTCGCCGGGGAAGCCCACCATGACATCAACTGCAAAGGTCATCTCGGGAATACGGTCCTTGATCTTCTTGATCAGGGAAAGATAACCCTCTCTGGTATAGCGCCTGTTCATCAGGTTGAGGATGCGCGTATTTCCGCTCTGCATCGGGACATGCAGGTGTTTTGCAACCCTGTCCTGCCTTGCGATTACTTCAATCAGCTCATCGGAGAAATCCTTGGGATGAGGGCTCTCGAAGCGTATCCATCTGATGTTGTCGCACACGGAGCAGATGATGTCCAGCAGGTTTGGGAAATGACAGCCCTCAAAGGAATAGGAGTTGACGTTCTGACCCAGCAGGGTGATCTCGCGCACGCCCTTTGAATCCAGGAACCTCACCTCTTCCAGAATCTGCTCTGGACATCTGGATATCTCCCTTCCGCGTACATACGGCACAATGCAGTACGAGCAGAAGTTGTTGCATCCGTTCATGATGGGAACGTATGAACTGAAGTCCCCTTCCTTGTAGTATGCCTTGGTGAACGAGTATCTGTCGTTCTCGGAGCCGGTCTTTCCGGCCACTCCTGCAATCTCGAGGATCCTTAGCTTTCCGTTGTTGCCCACCACATGGTCTATGTGCGGAGCGGTCTTCTTCAGCTCGGCCTCGATGCGGTCAGCCATGCATCCGGTCAGGACAAGGATCATGTCCTTGCCTTCCGCGGCACGCTGGCTCTTCATGTATTTGTATGCTCCCAGCCGTCCCCAGATCCTGTTCTCGGCACTCTTTCTGACGGAGCATGTGTTGATTATGGCAAGATCTGCATCTTCAGGACGTGATGCCGCACTCCATCCTGCGGCAAGAAGAAGGGATTCAAGTGCGTTGGATTCTGCCACGTTCATCTGGCATCCGTATGTCTCGATGAAGAAACTACCCATCAGCATCCTCCGTCGGGACAACCCAGGTCTTCGGGCTCGATTCCTTCCCTGCGGCATGCGGCTGTCAGCGTGTTCTCCATCAGCATTGCAATGGTCATGGGGCCCACTCCGCCCGGGACGGGCGTGATTGCAGAAGCCTTGAGGGAGACGGCATCAAAATCGACATCGCCCTTGAGTGCAAAACCGGATTTCTTTGTGCTGTCGGGAACCCTGTTGATTCCTACATCTATCACCACTGCCCCTTCCTTGACCATATCTGCAGTGACAACATTTACCTTTCCTACGGCAGCTATCACGATATCGGCATCACGCGTCTCGGCGGCAACATCCCTGGTCTTTGAATGGACAACCGTCACCGTGGCATCTCGCCCGTCCTGCATCAGCAGGGCTGCCATGGGCTTTCCCACTATGGTGCTGCGGCCCACGATGCAGACCTTTCTGCCGGCAGTGGGGATTCCGTAATGATCCAGGATACGCAGGATTCCGCTGGGTGTGCATGCAACAAGGGCTTTGCGGCCCAGCAGGAGATTGCCGAGGTTCTGCGGATGAAAGCCGTCCACATCTTTCTGCGGCAGTATGGCCTCCATGACCGCAAGCTTGTCGATATGAGGAGGAAGCGGCATCTGGACAAGGATTCCGTCTACCGAAGGATCTGCATTGAGTTCGGAGACGCACTTCAGAAGTTCCTGCTGCGATATTCCGGCATCAAAAGACACATCGACATGCGCCATGCCCAGTTCCTCGCAGGCCTTCTTCTTGCTCTTAACGTAAGTCTGGCTTGCGGGGTTGTCGCCTACAAGCACAACCGCCAGACACGGCTTTCTCGAGAATCTTTTCTCAAAGGCCGCACAGCGCGCGGCAGTCCGAGACTTGACGGTTTCTCCAAGTTCCTTTCCAGACAGAATCATCGGAATCCTCCTGCCATAATAATAAACAATTAAGTAACAAATTACCATTGATGTGTGTTTTTCGTTTGTCGTATTCAAAAAAAAACCATATCTTGTTATCATTACCCACAAGGAGCGAGCATGAAGAAATCAATCATCACGGCATTGGTCATGGTTCTCATACTGATAGCTGCCATGCCGTTGTTCGCAAAGGCGACATATTACTTCCCCGGAGACTCCGTGTTCTCCATCAGGGCCGGTGTGGATTTCCCGGCATTCATTTCCTTCTACAAGGATGCGGAAAGAGGAACTGTCTTCTTCAATGACACACACCTCAAGCTCGGCGGATTCGCATCACTGGCCTACCAGGGATACATCTCCGAGTATTTCGCACTCGGCGGAGAACTCGGATATGTGTTCAACTATTCCCGCAGCGGAATGCTGCTGACCACTGTCCCCATCACCGTCAAGCTTTCCTATCTGCCCGTCCAGACAGGCAAATTCGATCTGGCTCTGGGCCTGAACCTCGGCGGAGCATTCATCAGATACGACGAGGGCAAGTACTTTGCTCCCGTGGCATCCGTCACGCTCAACCCCACTTTCTACTTCAACGAGACCTGGGGACTCGGAGTCGAGACCGGCCTGATGGTTACCAGCGAGTTCTACGGAAGCAACAATGCCAAGAGCAAGGCAAGCGCATTTGCCGGAATGATGCCGGTTGTGCTCACACTCTCATACAGGCACTGAGGAGGTCGGAATGAAGAGATTTTCAATAATAATCATCGCAATCATCGCAGCCCTCCTGGTTTCATGCAACATCGATGCAACCGACGGCATCTACTCAGAGGCCGCGGCATCCACGGAGAGCACTGCAGTCACCATCCGCTCCTACCTTGGACAGGACGTCAGGGGAGCCTACTACTACCTCACCGATGACGGAGTCTTCATGATCGGCAGGGGAAATGCCCTGTTCTCAAGCGAAGGCGGCAAGATCATCAGGGCAGCAAGCCTTCTTGAAGACGGTTCCCTTCTTATCCTGCGCCAGAACAGCGACCCCAAGGACGGTGCCCAGATTTCATATCACAAATACAATGACGGCGTTTACGAAGATGCGGTCCTGATTGACGGAAACTACAACGACCTCCTGACGAACGGTCTGTTCTACAATTCAGACGGCATCTACAGATACTCCGGCACAGGAACTGCTGCAACGTCACTGCTCGGAAACATGGCAATAAAGGACATCAAGGCTCTTGTCAACGGAGACTATGCGTTCTTCCAGATCGAGGATCCGGCCGGAGCATACAAGGTCTACGTCTTCACGGCCGACGGAACGGAAAAGGTAGCCGGCATCGGCAATGCAAAACTGGAGAATCCGACATACTGCGGAGGATTCCAGGCTGTGGATGACTCCAATTACGCCGTCCTCTACCGCCTGCCCTCTTCTTCAAAGCTGAACGTCTACACCATGACTTCAGCCGCTGTCTCCGAAGACCCGGCAGTGACCATCGACTACTCCAACAACGAGTCACCGTCCTTCCTCTTCGACGGCTGCGTCTACATCAAGGATGCCAACTCGTTCAAGAAGATAAACATAGCCGAGAAGACATCGGAACAGATCACCACAGGTTTCGCATCCAACCTCAGGACCGCAGAGATTACGAACATCATGCCGGCCAAGGATGAGAACGGTGCAGTGATTGCCGGTGTGTTCATTGCAGGAACGAAGTCCAGCATGCTCTACAAGATAGACATGAACAAGAACGAGTCCACACAGATCAAGTAAGATCTTCAATCAGAAACAGATAAGGCTGCAGTCAACAACCTGCAGCCTTTTCTTTTGTCATTGATGATCGTCAGAATGAATACGGATCAAAGGCAATACCGCCCTGCTCTATCCTGAAGAAGATGACGGGATAGCCGTAGTACGTACCGTCCTGCACGAATACACCAAGCACCTGTCCCTTTTCCACGTTGTCCGCAGGCTCCACGGTGATATCGCCCATAAAATCATAGTAGGTCGTATAGCCGTTGGCATGCATGATCTTTACGAATCCCGTGCCGTTGTCGTTGAAGCCCTTGTCCACAACTGTACCTGATTCGGCAGCCGTGACAGGAGCGCCGGATTCGTTCTGGATTACGATTCCGTCAAGCTGAAGGTAACCGTTTCCGGTGGGATCGGCCACCTTCTGGTTGTACATTCCCACGGCCATTCCTTCAGGAATGGCGAATGAAATCTCGGTGATTGTGCCAGATGACTCAATTGTGTCGTACGGGATGAACAGTTCCTGGCCCACCTGGAGGTTGTCGTCAAGAATGCCGTTGACATCGCCCAGGGCGCGTGCGCTGATTCCCAGGCTGAACTGCGAGATTATGGAGGAGAGCGTATCCCCTTCCCTTACGATGTACAGCGTACCGTCCCTGTCGGGAATCCTCAGCGTGCTTCCGATCCACAGAGATGCCACGCTCTTTATCTGGTTCACGGAAATGAGGGTCTGGACATCAAGTCCGAAGGCGGCGGCAATATCCGTCAGGGAATCGCCCTGCTTGATTCGGTATTCCTGCCAGTTCACCAGGTCCTTTGAGAATACCGGCTGCTGTGTGCGCGAGAGGTTCTGGGCAATGACAGGCTTCTTCATCTCGATGCTTTCCTCGACCACGGGGGCATCTGAATCGTCGGGATTCACGAAATCGCCGGACGATATGTAATCCACACCCGATGATTCGGCGCTCTGAAGAGAAGACAATGCACTGTCGATGGTGAGGTCAAGCTGACTTGAGGTGCTGAGTTTCTCGCTCACCGTAGGAGCAAGGATCACTTCTTCATGCGGCTCTGCAGCAACGGCCGTCTCCTGAACCGGAGTCTCGACGGCAGGCTTTTCAGATTCCTTTTCCTTGGCGGCATTGGCCGTTTCCTGGGTTTCCAGGATCTTGACCCAGCAGAGGACTGCGATGGCGCAGATTAGTATGGATACGAGTATGACGGCAAGAAGGACTTTCGATGAAGAGTTTTCCCTTCTCGAGACCTTGTTGTCGCTCAGATCGTCATAACCGCCCGATCTTCCCATCCGATTCTCCTCCGATTTCTCTCTTGTGCAACTTTCCGCTTCATTATATTCTCAAACTATGGCTTCTTCAACGAGTAAAGGCAACATTTCAACCTTCATGCTCGTGATTGCGCTGCTATTTCTGATTGTCGCTGCAGGGGTGATCACCGAGCTGATGCTTACCGACGGAGTCCGTGCCGGAAGGTACAGGAACCCCAATGTAGCATCCAAAGTCGTCAGAGGAACCATATACGACCGCAACGGACGGGCTCTTGCACTTGAGGTCTCCGAGAACAGGCTCTACGTCAGTCCGGACAGGATAAAGGACACCGAAATCTTCTCGCAGATCCTCTCCCTGTATCTGGACAAGACTCCCGGAGAGATAGCCGCAATGCTTGCTTCCAAAAAAGATGCCGACGGACGGGTTCTCCTTTCGGATGACATGGACCAGAAGACACTGTCGCAGATCAACGAAGAGCTGGAGAAGAACGGCCTGACGGCGATTTCCACGGAAAAGGAGTACATAAGGACATATCCTGCGGCATTCCACGCCGCCCAGCTCATAGAGGAAACCGAAAAGGTCTATGATGACGTGCTTTCCCCCTATCCGGGTTTCGGAGAGTCCATCACATACGGCCATGATGTCTACCTGGAGCTGGATCTGGACATCCAGTACCTTCTGGATCTTGCAGTACAGCAGATCTACGACATCCAGAGCCCGGATTATGCAGTGGGATTCGTCCTGGACTGCAGGACCGGAGAGCTTCTGGCCAGCACCACATATCCCTTCTATGACCTCAACGACAGCAGCCTGATTCCCGATGCACAGAAAGTGAACAGGACGCTTGTTGATTCCATAAACAGACCTGACATAAGGATTTCCGAGATTTCGGTGGTAGACAGGGTCACTGTACACAACAGCCCTTCATCTGTCGTAGCCGATTATGATCTCGATTCCGATTTCACGCGGGATACCGAGGCATTGAGGACCTTGATAAGGGAACAGGACGGCAGTTCATCGCTGATGGTTCTGCTTCCCGAGGAGAATCATAAATACATAGTGTTCTTCGGTTCCGTCAACCCGCGGTTCTACAAGGTATCTTCCGTAATGGAGTATGCACTGCAGACTCTGGAACAGGGTCTGGTCTCACAGAGCAAGATCTAATTTCCCAGCTTCTTCAGGACTGCTTCCTGCTTGACCAGCATCGGCTCGGACGGGTCGTTGGTGCTGTGGTTGTCCCCTGAAAGGTGCAGGACACCATGGATCAGAAGCCTTCTGAGCTCTTCATTCTCAGTAACTCCGAATGACGCGGCATTGCGTGACAGTACCTGCGGGCAGATCAGGATGTCGCCGAGCACCCTCTTCCTGCGTCCCGCGCTTATGAAGGTGAATCCGTCCTCTTCGTCCTCGGCGGCAAAGCTGAGGATATCGGTACTGTCATCTATGTTCCTGAACTCTTTGTTCATTTGATGCATGTGGTCTTCGTCTATGAACGAGACGGAAAACTCGACGTTGTTCAGGCCGAGTTCTGCCAGAACCTTGTCCAGATACTCACGCACATACTTCACGGGAGCAAGCTTCCTGAAGGATTCTTTCTCATGGGAAATGTCGATGGTATTCATTTCAGTCCTTATTTGTCGTCATCGTCAGGATACTCGATCCTGGAATGGTTGCGCGCCACCAGAGTCTTCACGAAGGCATCCGAAAGCGTCTTTATGTCGTTCAGGGTCAAACCGCTGTTGTCCAGCTGGCCGCGCTCGATCTTTCCCATGAAGATGGAGTCGATGAGCTTTGCATACTTGGAAGCGTTGGGAGTCACGGTGCGGCTGGCGGCCTCGATGCTGTCCGCAAGCATGACGATTCCGCATTCGCGGAAATCCGGAATCTCGGCGTTGTACGAGAAATCGGAAGCACGGACGGTCTCTCCGCGGTCATCGTTTGATGCCGCCTGGAGCTTCATGGCCTCATGATAGAAATACTGGATGATGTCGTTGCCGTGATGGTTTGCAATCATCTTGATGATCTCTATCGGAAGGCCTGCTTCCCTTCCCTTGTCCGCACCGACCTTTACGTGGCTCTTGATTACGGCTACGGAAAGGCTGGGACTTATCTCATCGTGCTTGTTTGCACCGCTCTGGTTCTCGACGAAGTACTCGGGATGCTCGATCTTTCCGATATCGTGGTAGAGGGCTCCGACTCTTGCCAGCAACGCGTTGGCTCCGATGGCCCTTGCGCCTACCTCCGACAGATCTGCTACGGCCATGCTGTGGCTGTAGGTTCCGGGTGCAGCCTGGGAGAGCCTTGTCAGTAGCGGGCTTTCGCCATAGGCCAGCTCATACAGCCTGAAGATGGTGGGCAGATTGAATATCTTCTCCGCCACCGGCACGGCAACTGCAAGCATGACGAATGCTATGGCGACATTTATCAGAGATCCCAGAAGGACCGTGAAGATCATAGAGAACGAGGCCTGGTTTATCAGCATGAAAAGAATGGTGATTCCGCTGCTGGTGATTGATGAGAAGAACCACTGATAGACCATGTCCAGCCTTCTGTTGAAGAACCTGACGAGGAACACGCTGGAAGAACCGCATGCCATGCAGAAGAAGAACGTCATCAGTGAAGCCGTAGGCAGCGTGGCCATCACGGCGGAAATGATGAATGACGAAACGATTCCTATGCGCTTTTTTCCCGTGACCTCGGTCAGGAACAGCGGCAGGAAGAACACGGGGAGGAACGAATCCCCGAACTCAAGGTTGAGCCTGGAGGCCAGAAGCTGAAGGAAGTAAGTGGCAATGAACGAAATGACGAATCCTGCAGCGATGAGGATCATATGCTCCCTGAAGTGAAGATCCTTCCTTCCCAGGAATATCTCGATCACATAGAGACCGGTCGTTATGACGATGAGGTCGAACAGTATGTGTCCGATGGTCTCCATCAGGGAGAAATTGTTGCTCTGCGTGCTGAGCATCCTCAGAAGCTCCACCTGCTCATGATTGACAACGTGATCGGCTTCAATGAGGAGCTGGCCCTTCCTGACCGATATCACCACCTTGTCCACGGCATCGGCGGCAGCTTCCCTTCTCTGCTCCGTCATGGCGCTGTCGTAATAGACGTTGGGCTGAAGGACCTCGAAGATCAGGTCTTCAAGAAGAACAGCCTCCTTGGATGTCATGGCTCCGAGTATGTCCGAAAGCTTCGTGACAAGATATTCCCTTATATTGGAATCAGTTAAAATGAAATCTTCCTTGGGATTGACCTCGCTGTTGAAGGTCCTTTCATCTCCCATGTAGCGGTTGCTGAGGGTGATTGTCTCATAACCGTCCTTCAGGACATCGTCCAGCTCGTGCTGTTCATAGTATCCGATCTCAAGGATGTCGCTCAGGATATCGTACGACGCGGAAAGGATGTAGATCCTCTCGAGCCCCATTATCCTTGATCCAAGAGTCTCGCCCAGCAGCTCAACAAGCTTCTCGTAGTCGAACGCGGCCACGGCTTCCCTGATGAGGTCGGCCTTCCTCAGGACCTCCATGCTCTTGACGTAGGAATACGTGAATACGGGATTGACTGACCTGCGTGCCTCGGCAATCCTTTCCTCCGTGGCCGTCTTGTCTATGAGGTCGATGGAAGACTTTGCGTAGACATTCTTCTCGGCTATCTGACCTACGACATAATCTTCATAGATCGAACTGTACTGGACCTGCGTATGCAGCTTCAGGAGCATCGGAACAAGCACTGCGGGGATGAGCATCACCAGAGTGCACAGAATGAACACAAGTCTTCTGTTGTCCTTCTTTACCGCCTTAGTTTTTTTCATACGCGTCGATTATCCTCTGGACTATACGGGAACGTACGGTATCACGCGCGGTGAACCCGACGAACTCGATGCCCTCGATGCCCTTCAGTATTTCCCTGGCCTGAACCAGACCGCTGGCCGATGCCTTTGGAAGGTCTATCTGAGTGACATCACCGGTTATTATAGCACAGGAATTTTCACCTATCCTAGTAAGAAACATCTTCATCTGCGCCTGGGTGGTGTTCTGGGCCTCGTCAAGGATGATGCAGGCGTTGTGGATGCTGCGGCCCCTCATGTAGGCAAGCGGTGCAATCTCGATGGCTCCGGAATCCTCCAGCCTCCTGATGGTGGCCGGGGCGATTATGGCCTCCATGCTGTCATACAGCGGCTTGAGGTACGGATTGAGCTTCTGCGACAGGTCTCCGGGCAGGAAACCAAGGCTCTCGCCTGCCTCGACAACAGGCCGGGTGAGGATCAGCTTCTGCTTTCTTCCGCTCAGAAGCTCTCCAAGGCAGTAGGCCACGGCCAGGTATGTCTTGCCGGTTCCGGCAGGGCCGATTCCGAACGTTATCTGGCTGTTGTTCATGGCATGGATGTACTGCTCCTGATGGTTGCTCTTGGGATAGACGGACTTGCTCAGCACCGAGATGAACTCACGCTTTGCGTGGACATCGGTCTCACCCTTCTCCATGGCGCTCTGGATGGACTTGTACTCCATCAGGATCTCCGCTTCACCGATATCGCTGGTGATGGAAGAGATTGCGGACAGCCGCTCCATGATCTGCGAGAACAGCTGGGCCGCTGCCTCTGGAGATGCGGCGTCATCGGTGCGGCATTCGACCATGTCCCCCCGGACATAGATGCTGCAGCCGAGCAGCTTCTCGAGATACGGTATGTTGGAGTCATTGATTCCGCACACTTTACTCATTGTGTCATGATCACCGAATACAAAGCTTGTTCCCATCATTCTCCCTCATCAGGTCCATTCGTCCGACTTGCTGTCCCAGTATCCCTGCGTGGTCAGCTCGGGTATGGCATTCCACTTTACGTACACCGTTACGGTCGGCACCCATTCGTACTTGTTGCTGTATTTTGTAGTGAGCGAGCCCTGTGCGTCAACGTAAAGGTTCCAGTCCCTCATGTAATGCACAAGCTGCACCCTGAATGAATTCATGTTGAATCCCGTGTTCCTGCGGCCGTCGCCGAAGAAATCAAGGGATCTGAACAGATCCTCGATCATGCTTGAGAAGCTGAACGATCCGTTCTGGTAATAACGCGCAAATGTCTTGTTTGCGCTGCTCACGCCCACGGCCAGATCAAGGAACTCGGCTATGGCGAATCCGAACGTCAGGTCTATTGTGAAAGATGTCCTGTACGGGTTCTCGAAATCGTAGTTGAAGGCCAGCTTCAGAGAGGAATCGAATCCTATCCTGCCCTTCCAGAACGTGATCTTGTCCTGCGACAGCTTGATGCTGAAGTTGAGATTCTCCTTGATGTAGTCAGAGTCCTTGAAGCTCATGGATGCGCTTGTGCTCAGGTCAATCACGTCGGTATCCTTCACGTAGGAAGCCGAGAACTGCAGCTTGCTGGCCTCGAACTTTCCTTTGTAAGTCGCGCTCTCTGAAAGAGTAAGACCTGTGATGGGCTTGTAGGAAAGCTTCTGGACCACTGAGTATCCGTTCCACCTGCTGACATCCGCGTCCTTCACCGCGTTGAAATCATACTTGTTCGAAACCGAGGCAGATGCCTTGCTGCCGGAGTATGAGAAACTGACGTTCAGCACATCTTTTTCGAACTGCTCCGTGTCCGGAAGCCGCCTCATGGAGAAGTCTGCGGAAGCGGAGAATCCGCCCTTGGAGTATCCGAGAGACGGCCTGATGACCTCAGTAAGCGGCTTGAGCTGGAAGTAGAAACCAAGGGTAAACGACCCTATGTTCCTGGAGAAGTTGAGGTTGTGGGCAGTGACGTCCGTCCTGTTCCACTCGCCCCACTTGTCCGTTGTGTCCGTAATGACCGGAGTGACCTTGTTGTAATGGCTGTAGACCTTCTGCGAAAGCGTGTATGTCACGCCGGCCTTGGGAACGCTTGCCTTGAGGTCTGACGAAAGATAGAACTCATCGACATTGGTGCCGTCCTTTCCTTGCGTGTTGGAGAAGTTGAACTGCGGCTTGAGTGTCTCCGTCACCGTGAACCACTGACCGGGAGCCGAGGCATTCACATAGAGGGTGCCGTTGGCCTTTGTGTAGAAGTTGTCGTATTCAAGGTCTTCCTTGTGGATGTTGTCCAGAGTCTGGCTGAACGTGTATCCGGCCTTGATGCTGGCCGCCTCTGAGTAAGTGGTCTCCTCCAGCTTGAGCGTCGGCCCGGCATACGGCTGGAATCCGGAATCGGTTTTCCCTGCCCCCGTGCCTTCTGCATCATCGGATGCAGGAACTTCAACCGCTGCCCTCTCGTCGGCGAACTCCTGTGCCAGTGCATTGGTATAGCCCAGGTTCCTGGTGGTCTGCAGGGACTGGCCCTGGATGCTGAAGAACGTGCCTTCCGATGACAGGCTCAGGTACGGGAGGGATCCTTCGACGATCTTTGCCTTGTAGATGGTGTTCCCCTGACTGTCCTTCTCGGACTCGAGCTTGTAGTCGATGTCCGCCTTCAGCGAGCTGATGTTGAACGTGTAGTTGCCCACCCTCTTGTTGTACGATGCGTTGACAAGCCATGTGTACGAAGTCTGTGAGGAATAGGACGTGGGGAAATACTGGTCCGATCCCAGAAGCGCATCCAGAGAAAAGGACGTGTTCCTGTTCAGGTAGTCGGCGCGTACATAGGGATCGCTCAGCAACGGCAGTTTTGCGTTCACGCTGAGGCTGCCCAGCTTGTAGTTCAGGTTGAAGTCGAACGTATATCTGAATCTGGGAAGCGTCTGGACCTGATCCGCGAGATAACCCATGGCACCGGTTGCCCCGATGCTCAGACTCCTGTCGAAAAGGTAGTTCATGGTGTCGATTCCGGCCACCAGACCCAGTTCCTCATACACATCGGCGAACACCGCCAGATAGCTTCCAGTGCGGCGGGCCCACTGCTCCAGAGGGCTGAGCTCCTCGTTCTCCTTGAGTGGCCTGTAGTAGAAGCCGTCACGGATCATCTCGGTGTTGTCGTCGGTGGCAAGGAATGCCGTTATGGCACCGGTATAGTCGGTATCTTCCTCTGTTGTCTTGGAGTTGCCGGATGACTTGGCCTTGGTCCCCTTCACTCCCAGCTTGGGATACTTTCCGTACAGCTCGTATGTGGTCGTCAGGAAGGCGCCCCTGTCGCTTGAAAGTCCGATGGACGGATTGAATGAAAGCGGTGTGCCGGGATAGAAGAATATGGGGAAATAGAAAACCGGCACCCTTCCCAGCCTGAACACGGCCCTGTCCACGAACAGGTCCGTCTCCGACAGCGATAACTTGTCTGCCGATATGCTCCAGTACGGATCAAGCTCAGTCGTGGCAATCGTTCCGTCATGGAAGAAAATGCCCGACGTGGGCCCGGCATAGGACACGGTCTCTCCGGAAACATAGAACACTATGTTCTTGCCGGATGAATTGGACCTTGTGGTGGAGCTGGTTCCCTCGTAGACGATCACATCCAGGTTGCTCCAGTCCAGGCTCACGACTTCTCCGGTGAACACACGGTCCTTGTCGGTGGAGCCGCCGAGTTCCACGGAGCCCGAGGCCTCGAGGATCTTTGATTCAAGATCGATTGCAACGGTATCGGCACTGAGGCTTCTGGTGCCGTCATCGGTCGTGAACGACAGCACTACATTTCCGCTCAGGATTATGATGTCGTCATTGTTGAACAGCTGGTCCGCATGGCTGATGCCTATGGACGTGGCCTTCTCTTCTGCAGCCGCGGCAATGGCCTCCTGCTGGACAGGTTCCTCCGGCTCCTTTATGCCGAAGTAATCCATCAGCTGGTCCTTCATTGCCTGGTCGGAAAGCGATGAGTCCAGACCATATGCCATGCACATGGCAACAAGTTCGTCGTGAGTGCATGAAAGTATCGAACGCCTCAGCAGATCTCCTGCAAAGGCGCCTGAAACGATGACCAGCAATAGAAGCAATACGATCAATACACGTCTGAACATTATAATACTTGCTTAAGATAATAACCCGTATAGGAGTCTTTGCAAAGTGCAACCTCCTCGGGAGTACCTTGAGCCACTATATGACCGCCGCCGTCTCCGCCCTCCGGGCCGAGGTCGATTATGTGGTCGGCAAGCTTTATCACATCCATGTTGTGCTCTATCATGACCACCGTGTTGCCGGCTTCCACCAGCCTGTCCACAACCTCCATGAGCTTCTTGATGTCGGCGAAATGAAGGCCTGTGGTGGGCTCGTCCAGAACATACAGTGTCTTTCCTGTCCCTATCTTGCTCAGCTCCAGCGACAGCTTGACCCTCTGGGCCTCACCTCCGCTGAGGGTCAGCGCGCTCTGTCCGAGCTTGATGTACCCGAGTCCCACGCTCTCCAGCGTCTGCAGCTTGCGCTTGATGGGCGGAACGGCCTGGAAGAACTCCAGAGCCTCGCTGACGGTCATGTCCAGCACATCCGCTATGCTCTTGCCCTTGTAATGTACGGCCAGGGTCTCCTGGTTGAACCGCTTTCCGTGGCACACGTCACACGTGACGTAGACATCCGGAAGGAAGTTCATCTCGATCTTTATGGTTCCGTCGCCGTGGCAGTGCTCGCAGCGTCCGCCCTGCACGTTGAAGGAGAAACGCCCGCCCTTGTAGCCTCTGGCCTTGCTCTCCGGAAGACTTGCGAACAGGTCCCTGATATGTCCCCAGACGCCCACGTATGTGGCCGGGTTGGACCTGGGGGTCTTTCCTATGGGACTCTGGTCTATCTGAATGAGCTTGTCCAGGTTCTCGGCTCCTTCAATGGCCCTGTATCCGTCAAAGCGTTCGGGCTTGCCGTTGAACCTGTCCCTGAGGGCCGGCGTGAGTATCTGGTTGAGCAGCGTGCTCTTTCCCGAACCTGAAACTCCGGTGAGGATCACCAGCTTTCCCAGCGGGAAATCGAAGTCCATGTCGCACAGATTGTTCTTTGTGGCTCCGATGACCTTCAGATGCTTTCCGTTTCCGGGTCTTCTCATGAAAGGTACGGGAATCTTTATCTTTCCGCTGAGGAACTGCCCCGTGATGCTGTCGGGATTCATCTCTATCTGCGCGGGAGTTCCCTGTGCTATGACATAACCGCCGTTCTCGCCTGCTCCGGGCCCCATGTCCACCACATAGTCGGCATTGCGGATGGTGGCTTCATCGTGCTCTACCACTATGACGGTATTGCCTATGTCCCTGAGGTTCTTGAGCGTGTCTATCAGACGCCGGTTGTCACGCTGATGCAGTCCGATTGACGGCTCGTCCAGGACATAGAGGACGCCGCTGAGAGCGCTTCCGATCTGGGTTGCCAGACGTATGCGCTGGGCCTCTCCTCCGCTGAGCGTTCCGGCGTTCCTGTTCATGGTCAGATAGCTGAGCCCGACGTTCTTCAGGAACGTCAGCCTTGAGCGGATCTCCTTCATGATCTGGTATGCAATCTGCTGCTGGTTCTCGGTAAGCTGAAGCCCCAGGAAGAAGTCATAGCTGTCGCGTATGTTCATGGCAGTGGCCTGATTGATGTTCTTTCCGCCCACGAATACGCTCAGAGCCTCTGGTCTGAGACGCTCACCGTGGCAGACCGGGCATTCGATCTCCGTCTGGAAGGAGCTGATCCATGTCCTGATGGCAACGCTCTCCGTCTCCGCATAGCGGCGCTTGAGGTCGTTTATCACGCCGTGCCAGCGGCGGTTGATGCTCACGGACCCCATCCTGTCCTCATAGTCCATCTTGAACTTGCGGTCGGATCCGTAGAGCACGGCATTGAACTGGTCTTCAGTCAGCTTGTTGAAGGGAGTCTTCATGGTGAAGCCGTGGCTCTTTGCAAAAGCCTCGAATGCCGCACGGCCCCAGCCTGCCTCAGGGTTCTGGGAGGCTATGGCACCCTCTTCAAAACTCTTTGACCTGTCGGGAATTATCTTGTCCACATCATACTCGGTCTTGAAACCAAGACCGTTGCACTCCGGGCACGCACCGATCTGATTGTTGAAGGAGAACATCCTGGGCTGGACCTCTCAGATGGAGATTCCGCAAT
>JAJBWA010000084.1:0-6736 GCA_031935845.1 bacterium
ATGAGCAAAGACTGTATTGACTAATTGGAAAAGAAAGTGTAAGTTTCTTCTTGTCCAATCATGCGGCTATGGTGGAATTTGGTAGACACGCTAGCTTGAGGTGCTAGTGGGCGAGAGCTTGTGCTGGTTCAAGTCCAGTTGGCCGCAACACGAAACGGGAATCCGAAAGGGTTCCCGTTTTGCGTTGTTAGGGTCAGTTGATTGGCTCTGGCTCTCGCAATAAAATGGTGGGTTTTTAAAACAAAAAAAGTGGTTTTTCCTTTATAATTTTTGTCACCACAACAAAATCCTAAAGGAGGAAAACCACTTCCATGGACCAGTATATCAGAACTCCACTGTATTTGCCACATTTAAAGGTCCGGACTGAGGCTACAAACAGTTTCATCAATGATGTCCCAAGCTATGTGATCCACGGTGATCTGGAGGAACCCAACTACCGTCATTGCCCTTACTGCCACGGCAGCAGAATGCATCTCAACGGAACGAGGACAGTCAGACTCAGGCACATCTCAATCGGAAAGTCAATCATTTACGTGGAAGTAAATTACAAGCGATGGGAGTGCCAGGACTGCCACAGGACATTCAGACACAGGATCCCGTTCAGAGAAAAGGGACACAACATCACGAATGTGTTCGCAAAGCAGATCGAGCATTTCCTCTCCATCGGGGAGACCCCCACACAGTGCTCCAGGAAACTCCACTACAACCGCACGACGGTACAGTGCCTGGACAAGAAAAGGATCAGAAGACTTGCAAGGGACATGAAGCCCAGACATCAGAGCAGATTCATATGTGTGGATGAGTTTCTGCTTCACAAGGGACATGAGTATGCAACCGTGGTGATTGACTACGAGACGGGCGAATCCCTGTTCGCCACGCAGGGGAACACCTACGGACAGATGATCGAGTTCTTCCGTTTCGTCGGCAGGCGCTTCATGGAGAACGTGGTCGCGGTCTCGATGGACATGAACGCCTCCTACGCCAAGGCTTTCAGAGAACTGTGGCCCCACATCAGAATCGTCTACGACGGCTTCCACATGGTGAAGAACTACAACGACATGGTGCTCACAGAGGTGCGCAGGGCTGAACAGAGAAGGATCCTCGACTCCATGGAGAAGGCACGTGCCGAGAAGGACGCCGAACAGCTTGGGGAGCTGAAACAGGAGATGAGATTCTTCAAGAACAGCAGGTATCTTATTCTCAGCAACAGAAAGACATTGGAGCTCAAGGATGCCTCCACGGCGGAGTACAACAGGATGCTGTTCGAAAAGTACGAGAAGCGTGGCCTGAAGCTTCCAATCGGGAAGCACTACCGTAAGGGCCGCAGCATCGAGAGACTTCAGGAAGTCCTCTCCTCCAACGAGAAGCTGCAGACATGTTACACTCTGGGAGAAATGCTCAAGTCCTCCCTGTGGTGCCGGGACAGAAGGCAGTTCATCGAAGGCTTCAGAATGTGGTTCTCAATGGCAAAGGCCACAGGTTATGATGAACTGCAGAGATTCTCGAACATGATCAGGAGACACTGGGAAGGAATTCTGAACCGACTGGATATTCCGATTTCGAACGGCCCGCTTGAAGGCACGAATCTGCTCATCAAGAACATCCGGCGACAGTCCTACGGCATCAGGGATGACGAGTATTTCTTCCTCAGAATCTGGGAAGCAACAAGGAAACACCCGAAGTGCAGACAGGTGGCCTGCACTCCCCACCAATTTTCTGCATGAACCCAGAAACGGCCTGTTTTGGCCCGTTTTTTTTGACTTTTCAAAAAAAACACCCCTTATTCACCTGTAAATTTTGACTTTCCTGCTCCCTCCATCCCTGTTATCATATACACCAAAGGAGCTATGCAATGGCAAACTACAGCACGTCCGCAGGCGAGAGAAGATCCTATGCAATCTTCTTTCTCGGACAGAACCTGATCTGGGGATTCATAGGATATATCTCCACATTCCTTACCGATATCGGAATTGCGGCAGCAACGGCTGCGGCGGTACTGCTTGTTCCCAAGATCTGGGACGCGGTCAACGACACCATATTCGGCGTCATAGTCGACAGGCACAACTTCAAGAACGGACAGAAGTTCCTGCCCTGGATCAAGTATGGAACAGCAGCGGTGGGGATCACCACCATAGCCATCTTCCTGATTCCGGCAAGCCTCTCCGAAGGCCTCAAGATCATCTGGTTCGTAGCTGCCTACCTGCTGTTTGATCTGGCTTATACGATCCTCGATACCCCGGCATTTGCAGTCACCACAGTGATGACCCGTAATGTCCAGGAGAGGACCAAAATCATCGCCAACGGCAAGCTCTGGGCCATGGTCGGCGGAACTCTTGCCACAGTCCTTATCCCGCTGATGGAGGCAAAACTGGGCTGGGCGATCTCATCTGTAGTCTTTGTGGCGGTCTCCATCCCGATGATGCTGCCCATGGCCTACAAGGTCAAGGAAAGACGCAGCACCACATCCACTGCCGAGGAATCTCCCACATTCAAGCAGATGCTCAGGTATCTGAAGAAGAACAAGTATCTGGCCGTGGTGCTGGTTGCCCTGCTGATCCTGGGACTCTCCAGCGTGGAGCAGATCATGAGCGTGTATCTTGCAAGAATCTGCCTGCACAACCAGAGCATGGGTACTGTGGTAGGTGCCTGCGTTGCATTCTCAGTCATCGTCTCATCTGCAGTAATTCCTTCCATCTCCAAGAAGTTCGACAAGTTCAAGGTCCTCATCTGCGGCCTTGCATTCTCCATCGTGATGGATGTGGTGGCATTCTTTGGGGGCTATGACAGTCTGGTGCTGGCAGTGGTCTTCATCATGCTCAAGGTGGTGGGACTTGCATTCTATCAGGTCATCATCTACATGCTGATTGCAGACACGGTCGAGTACGGCACGTACAAGTCAAGGACCAGAGCCGCAGGAACCACGTTCTCGCTGCAGTGCTTTGTTGCAAAGCTCAAGAACGCACTGGTCAACTCCATCGTGCTCGGCGCTCTTGCAATATTCGGCTTTGTCGAGGGCGAGTTCGCAGTACAGCCCGAGGGCGTTGCAGACGGCGTCTGGACGGTCTTCTGCCTGCTGCCGGCAATCGGATTCACCGTGGCGCTCCTGGTGCTGGTGATCTTCTACAAGCTGCGCGACAAGGATGTGCAGGTGATGGCAAGGTTCAACAACGGCGAGATTTCCAAGGAAGAAGCCGAGGCTGTCCTGGCCGAGAAGTTCGGACCTGCACACAAGTAAAGCTTACAGAATTATTCAGAACGATTTCCACGAGGACATGAAGTTCTTTATGTCCTCGAGTTCTTTTTCCACAGACCACATGTATCCGTCCGTGCCGCCGTACAGCGGCGCGTGCAGGCTCTTCAGATCATAATCAAACGGCTTTCCCGGAAGAGTGTTGTTCCAGTCTCCCCTGCCCGTCACGTACTCATAGACCTGACCCGCTGAGACCGGCGGAGTGCAGATGTTCAGGACTTTCAGACCGTTTTCCAAAGCAACACAGATATCGTTCCAAAGATTACTCAGGTTGTAGAACTGGTAGATACTCCTGCTGTCTGTGAATGACAGGGCATTGAAGCTGTTGTGCTCGAAGAAAGACCTGAGATCCGGCGTATTGGCCTTGATATGGTAGAATCCGTCGTCTTTGAAAAAATAGGAATCCTTCACAAGACTGCACTGCCCGCACAGTTCTTCGTATTTGGAAGGAGTAAGCATGGGAGGCGTCATGGAATGCAGGTCAAACAGGAAGTTCTTCTTCAGCCCCTTTCCGTACAGCGCAGGGATGCGGACTATCAGGGCATCCGGCCTGTCCTCACGGATCCAGCGCTCCAGCATGAGGCGGTGGCGCCCGTAGTCACAGACGCGAGACTCATCAATGGAACTCTCCTCATTCTTTCCATGGGTATCGTCATAGACGGCAATGGTGGAAATCAGCACAAGACAGTCCGGGGCAATCCGCCTGATGTTCTCGCGCGCAGCCATGACGATTGCCAGGTCCTTTTCCGGAGCGTGGTTTGCAAGGAACATGGCCCCTGTGACGCCGGCGTAGATGCACAGCCCCGGCGCAGAACCGTAATGATTGCGCACATCGGAAGAATGACAGACCGCCTCGAAATCATGGGCGGCCATGAGGTTTCCGCCGACGAATCCTGTAGAACCCACCAGAAGGTCATTCATCACTTAGCCCTCGATTTCTGGATCTTCTCGACGTTCTCGATCAGGTATTTCTGCTTGCGGAATCCCATGTAGAGATTCAGGCTTGCGTACTTTATCAGTATGCTCAGCAGCGCGAACAGGCCGAAGAATCCGAACGTCATCACCAGCATGGTGGTGGTCCATCCCCTAACCGACTTGCCGGTGCTGTAGGTGACTATGGTGTAGACCAGCGCGGCAACGGCCAGCAGCATCATGAAGACGGTGATGGCCATGCTGACGCGGAACGCGGTGTCCGTGTACAGCGTCAGGCTGTTGATGGCCAGCGAGAAGCGGGCCTTCTGCCTGTTGCGCACCTTGCCTTCGAACGTCAGGAACTCCATCTTCAGACCGGAAGCGGCATATGCAGCCTTCCTGTACGGCATGAACGAGTTCGATGCATTCACGCGGTTTATCGCCCTGCGTGTGACAAGGCGGAAGACATCGGTCTGTATCCTGTATCCTGACATGCTGCGGTTGTTGAAGATGCTGTAGAACAGGCGGCTGGTTGCCCTGGTGCGTGTAGGACAGACGCAGACGATGTCGTTGCCGTCCAGCGCCTTGCGGTATGCCTGGATTATCAGATCGATGTCATAGTTCATGCGTACTGAATCAAATTCAAACACATAGTCGCCTATGGCGGCATCGATTCCGGCGGTCATCGCATTTTCTGTTCCGTGGTAGAGGCTCATGTGGACGATGGTTACCGGGTGGTTCAGCTCCTTTGACCAGGACCTGAGGAGGTCCACGGTATTGTCGGTGCAGGCGTCGTTGACGGCCACAAGCTCGTACTTCTCGAAGTACCAGTCGAGCTGACCCGTCAGGGCGTCAAAGAACGTGATGGCTTTCTCCGAGTCATTGTGAAGGTATACGACAGCTGAAATGAAGTTCTTTTCCTTGTTATCCATTATCCAGTACCTCGTCCAAATCATATACTGTGTTTATCTTTCCCGACAGAACGCTCACGAACACCGGAGAGTTCGAATGATACCTGATGACGGTGGGACGTGAGTCGTCGATCTCGCTGGCCATGAGGATGGGCTTGATGCTGTACAGCGATTTCAGGTAGCTGAAACCGAACTCCTCCTTCAGGTACTTCCTGGCAAGCTGGCTCATGTAGGGCCATGCGCTCTCGGGCCTTTCGGGGCAGCCGTTGCAGTTCTTCAGGCATCCGGGCCGGCACTCTCCCGATACAAGGCTCTGGCACGGAAATGCCGCCAGGTCATCGTAGCAGGTCTCGTGCGGCGTGAAGGAAACGCTTGTCAGACTGTGCAGGCCTGTGAGGCCGAACGGCATCAGGCTGAAGAACGGTCCGTCCATGACGGTGATTCCCACGTCCCTGAGCCTGTCGTTGACAGAGCACAGGATGATCTCGCACTTCTCATACTTTATCCTGAAGCAGTCATCGGCGTTGCCGAAGGCGTTCCTGAGGACCTCGTTCAAACCGGCGTATGTGGCGTTCATGATGAACGGTGTCTCGATCTCAAGCTCCCCTGCGCGCACGTGCCACAGCCCGCCCTTCTCATCGACCTTGTCCATGGTATGGTTGCAGTGGATGCTGACATTCGGCAGGCGTGAGATCTCTTCCAGAAGCCTGTCCCTGAGCACCTGGGCGTCAAAGGAGTATTCTTCGGTAAGGAAGGCTCCGTCGCACATGCCGTCGTTGAAGTACCAGGAGGGGTCTATGGCATCGCACCTGATGCCTGCGTTGCGGCAGAACTTGCGGAATTCGACGGCATCGGTCCAGCTGAAAAGGCTGCTGGTGGCATAGACCTGGCTGAAGGATTTGTGAAGGCAGTAGCCGTAGTCCTCGCAGAAGCGCTGGAAATACCGGGCGCTCCTGGTAGCGGTGGAGAATGAACGCGGGTAGTGATAACCCATGTGCAGGCGGGCCTGATTTATGTACGACGCCCGCATGAACGGCTCTCCGTCACGTTCCAGGACGATGACGGACTGCCCCCTCTTCCCGCACCTGAGCGCGGAATAGAGGCCGTAGAAGCCGGCTCCGATTATGAGTTTATCGCAGGTAGCCATCCGCTCTGGAGGATCTCATCTTTGCGCACTTGTTGATATTGTATGCGCGCTTGAGGGAGCTGTTGCGCTTTCTGGCGGGGCCCCACTTCTGCTCGATCTCGCTCACGCGGTCCACCATGCGGTGCTTCCATCTGATTCCGTAGGACACTCCCACCATGATGATTCCCACCAGCGCGAACACCACGCCGGTGATCATGGTGAACAGCGGCTTGAGGTTGGTCAGACCGAACTTCTGGCCAGCCATGATGATGACGATGACTATGCCGGCCAGCATCATGATGAGTCCGGCCACCTGGGCCACCACGAACGTGCGTGTGTAGACGGTATTGCCTACGACGACAATCCCCTTACCTACCGACTTGATGCCCTTTACGGTGCTTTGTCCCACACCCTTGATGACTTTTCCGACTCCCATGGCGGACCTCCATATATACGTGTGACTAATTAATTAAAACACAGAAATCAGAATGAGAAAAGGATAATGTCGTTGCTTCCGCCACTGGTCATGGGCGTCTG
>JAJBWA010000085.1:0-4353 GCA_031935845.1 bacterium
CCGGATGAAGCTGCATGCTTTGAACTGGGCTATTGCTTTGCAAAAGGCAAACGTTGCATCGGCTACAAGACTGACGCCAGGTCATTCATCGACGGATATGACAATGTAATGCTCCACGGATCAGTTGAAGTTGTTCTTCATGATGAGAACGGGCTGAGGGAATTCTTCACTCACAACCGATAATCTTCCTTAGCCACCCGATCATGGGCTACAGAGTATCGGTGTTGAACCTGTTTTTCATCGGAGGTTCTTTCCCAATTCGTATGCCTGCTGGGGATAATCGGTCTGCTTCATCATATCAAGCGTCCAGCAGTTCAGACCCACGACCGTTCCTATGGGCTCCCAGCCCAGATAGTGCGTCATGCCTTTGAATGATGCCAGAGCACCATCTGCAGATTCCGTGGATGTGTCGGCCATTGCAAGCATCAGCATAGCCTTCTTGTTTCCGTGGAGCTTCTCATCATTGGCATAGAATCTGTCGATGACGGCCTTGATCTGGGCATTGATGTCATAATAATAGATCGGCGATACCAGCACGATGACATCCGCTTCGAGCAGATGCGGATTCAGCTCGTTCATGTCGTCCTGGAATGCACAGGATCCGGTCCTGTGGCACTTCTCGCATGCAATGCACGGATGAACACTCTTGAAAGCAGCATCAAAACGGAAAACCTCATGTCCTGCCTCAGTTGCTCCTTCTATGAATCTCTGTGCCAGATATGCCGTTGTCCCGTTCCTATGGGCACTGCCTGTTATGACCAAAACCTTCATCTGTCCACCTCCATTTGATTCATCATTGTATCATAAAGTCGCGCAATGAGTTGCGCAATTCGGTTTGACAAACAGTGATTTGTGGAAAAGACTCTCATCTCGTTTTCTGTGGAGGTTTTGAGAGTTTTTGACTCTCTCTTCATCCATAAAGATCAAGAAGTCAGGACTCAAGTAGTATCGGGTAGTGTTTTCTGTACCACAAATCACTGGTTGTAACGCTTGAAATCATCATCCATCATTCAGATACTGCATTAATCATGGTAGTGTGCAATAATATTGGGAAAGAGGTCCCATGAGCAAAAACTTAACGCCTGCACATATCTTTCTGACAGGAGAGAAACATGTCGGAAAATCAACACTAGTAACATCAATCCTCGCTTCTACGGAACTGAGATACAAAGGGCTCAGAAGCATCTCCGTATTTGATGAGAACAATGACCGCAATGTCTTCATAATTCCAGCAGAAACCGCAAATCGGGACAATAGCATAAAAACCCCTGCACTTGTCGGAGTCTGCTCAAAACGCCATATCGTGTTGAAGAAACCCGAAGTATTCGATGATGTCGGATGCAGTCTGCTGGAGCCTGACAACGATACACAGCTGATTGTAATAGATGAAATCGGCAACATGGAGCGTGATGCATCTCTATATTCAGAAAAAATATACTTACTTCTTGAAAGAAACGATATCCGCATCCTCGGAGTCGTTCAGAAGATGGCCCATACCGAACTTTCAGACACAATCAGAAATCATCCAAATGTAAGGATGATTGAAGTGAATGAAGAAAACAGGGAGAGTCTTGTACTTGAAGTCCTGGACAACCTTCAATCCTGATTCTTCATCCGGAATCTTTTCAGATCCACCCTGCCGTCGATGACCTCAATACCCTCGGCCTCGAGAAGCCTTGCCTGGGCACCTGCTCCGCCGAAGGCAAACTCGCCGGAAAGCTCGCCCTTTGAGTTCACAACGCGGTAGCAATGGATGTTATCTGGATCGGGATTCCTGTGAAGGGCATTTCCCACTGCCCTGGCCATCTTCCTGTCGCCCGCCATCTCTGCCACCTGGGCATAGGTGGCCACGCGGCCATAAGGAATCCTCCTGACGGCATCATAGATCTTCACAGACGGATTGTATGAAATCAGCGCATAGCTGTCGCGGATCATCAGCTTGATGTCCTTTTCCGGGATGCTTCCGTCAAGGATTATCGTGTTCCAGTGCTCCTTGTTCTGGTGATAGCCCGGAATGACTGACCTGTAGGCATCACGCCAGAACCATGCCTTGTCCGGCTCAACCTTCACATTGAGATTGACGTATCCGTCTTTTTCATATGTCCAGAGGAACGCCTTGTCGTTTCCCGAAAAGCGCACCAGCTGCCAGTTGTTGTCGTGAAACGGTGCATCAAGATATGTATCCGGAAACGACAGTCCGTATTTAAGTGCCTGCTCTCGTGTCTTCATGAAGCTAATTCTCTTTGTAGAACTCCGAGATATAGATGCTGCACATCTCTCCGACAGACAGACCGCTGTTGTACTTCTTTTCCATCATGAGCATGATGCGTCGCGGGACGACAAGATCCCCTCTCTTATCCGCGTCTCTGTTGCGGAAGTCGCGTGCCAGGGCCTTGATAGCGGACTGGATGTCAGGACAATCGGAATCGTAAGCCTCCTGATAGTATTCCTCGGCAACAGCCTTCCTTCTTTTGTGTACACGATTATGGATCAGGCGGAGCACATTGGCTATGGTGAAGCACAGCACACACAGAATCAGCATTATGACAGGCAGCGGCAGGTATGCCGCAACGGTACCCACCTGATAGTGGTCACGCCATCCGCCTGCATCCTCTCCGATCACGAACACCATTATGAGATAGACCACAGCGTATGCAAGAACCGGAATCACGGCAAAGAACGATCTCCTGAAACCTATCCTGTGGTCTGAGTTTATATGGAAGAACAGGAAAATCGAAAGAATCGGACAGATGGTATGAAGAAAGAGGTTGTTGTCCCAGAGCATCACATAGTAGAAGCCCGCAGCCGGAGAAAGGACCGTGACGGCCACAATTAACGTCACGGCGACACCGGTTGTTCCCGTATACATCAGGTTCACGTACCAGCGCGGAAGATGGTAATTGTTGCGGCGCAATCCGTCCACTGCATACGGTATGCACATTGCAGCCGCTACGGCCATGAGCATGTTGGACAGGAGCGTGAAGAGGTGATATGTCTTCCAGCCCACCTCCTTGCTCTCTGCTTCCGGGTTTTCTATCAGCTGCATGCATACACCCAGAAAGACAAGAAAACAGATCAGGATGCACACTATGATTGCAAGCCTGCAACGGTTCCTGTTGATCTGAACGGCGTTAAGTCTTTTCACGGGCCTCTCCTAATTGCCCGTAGGCACCTTGTCGTCTTTCCTGCGGTCCTTGCCGGTTTCACGGTAGTATCTGCTCTTGTCGTCATACATACGGCGGTCGGAAATCTTCTCCAGATACCTGACATCGGAATCGGGATACTCCGAGAGCGCTGCACAACCTATGGAGATGGATAGTTCGTCCACCAGAGCACCGCGCCATGCCGCCGTCCTGGTGCGGATTTCCCCGACAAGGGATTCACAGTCAGGAGTATGGACTATTGCCATGAATTCATCGCCGCCGGTACGGTACACCCTTCCGTACGGTGCAATGACGGAAAGAAGACATGTAGCCGCTCCGACAATCAGTTCATCACCGGCACCGTGGCCCTTGGTATCATTGACGGTCTTCAGTCCGTTGACGTCTGCGGAAATCAGGGCCAGATCCTTACCCGGACCTTTCTTCTCTATTGCAGTGATGTCCTCTTCATAGCAGCGCCTGTTGAACAGCCTGGTCAGCTCATCCGTCATGGATATGCGGATCAGATGCTCTTCCCTACGCTTTTCGGAATCTATGTTCTGGATTGTGTAGATCACCACATCCGGACGCTTGTCCAGATCTCCCTCAACCCTGATGTACTGGGCCCGGAACCATCCCGCATGGGTGCTGATGAACTCCCCTGATATGCTCCTGCGGTTGATCAGGCGGTCGGGAACGGTGGTGATGTCCGTAAATGCCCAGAAGGCATCCAGCATGTCGGGGACAATACGGTTTCTGAGACCCTGCGTCATATGGGTATGGTCCTGACCCTTCTTGATCTGCAGCTTGCGGAGGGTCTCATCACGCAGCGACATCTCCGTAGACTCCTTGAAATCGATGAGATTCACGAAATTATAGATCCGGGACATCGATTCCAGGATATCCAGCTGCTCGCGCATCTGCTCCTGCTGGTTCTGGGATTCCTTGTATTCGCCCAACATCATGCGGTAATAACCGATGGTGGCTTTACCCAGCGCATATCCTGCAATGAAAATGACGACAGATTCTATCGTGAGTCCGGAAAAGATATTGATGAACGCCGCAAACGGAGTGGCAAAGTCCTCACGGATACCTGAGTAATGCGTGGACTCGATCCATGTGCTGATGCCCATCATCACATAACTCACTATGGATGTACCGATGTATGCCCTGCGGTAGCAGAACAGCAGGCTGAGCAGCGGGACCATGAACC
>JAJBWA010000086.1:0-7022 GCA_031935845.1 bacterium
AACGGCAAATATTACCTGACCGAAACAGATGTGGATAAGGTACTTGATTATCTTGAGAACGGTGTACCGCGTTATGGGTTTGAAATCAAGCAGTACAAGGAGCAGCTCCGGATAGTCCTCGATGGCATCTCATCAATGTGAGTGGATGCGGTTACCGAACTTAAGAGAGGTGTTGAAATGGAATACATGAAAAAGGAGCTGGGTGAAATCAAACCTTATGAGAATAACCCAAGGATCAATGACGAGGCGGTGGACGATGTTGCAGAGAGCATAAGGCAGTGCAGTTATATTGCACCGATTGTCATAGATGAATGCGGAGTGATTCTCGCCGGTCATACAAGGTACAAGGCCTTGGTGAAGCTTGGCTATAAGGAATGCGATGTAATTGTAGCGTCAGGACTTACAGAAGATCAGAAAAAGAAATACAGGCTTTATGACAACAAGACATCAGAGCTTGCAAGCTGGGACCAAAAGAAGCTTGCCGAAGAACTCTGTGAGGTGGATTTCTGCGGATATGATTTCGGACAGCCTGTTGCGGCAATGCCGGAAATGGAAACAGATGAGACAGGAAGAAGGACAACGAGCTGTCCATGCTGCGGGGAGGTGTTTGAGGTATGAAGCTCGAGACATTGAAACTTGCAGAGGTCTTTCCGTATGAGAACAATCCAAGAAAGAATGATGATGCAGTCAATGCCGTAGCTGAAAGCATCAGGCAATGCACCTACATCACTCCGATTATTGTCGATGAAAATCGTGTGATCCTCGCAGGTCACTCCAGATACAAGGCGCTCAGGGCACTTGGATATGACGAAGTCCCTTGTCTGATTTGTGACGTTCTTACGGAAGAACAGAAGAAAAAATACCGCTATCTCGACAACAAGACCGGTGAAAAGGCAACCTGGGACCTGATGAAATTGGAAGTCGAATTGGAGGGTATGGACCTGGAAGGTTTTGATTTCTTCGGTATGGCTGAGGATTTCACTGCTGATACCGGAACCGAAAGGAAGGCGAGCCAAGCCAAGGAATATGATACGGAGGTATTCGGGGATGAAAAATTTAGATACGAGTGTCCGAAATGCGGCTTCCGCTTCAACTGATTTCCCATGGAAGTGGTACCTGAAGGATATTGATGACAGACCCAGAAATGGATGCAGCGTCTTTTCCTGTTTCAGTTGCGGAGGCGGTTCCTCTATGGGTTACAAGCTTGCCGGATATCAGGTTGTCGGCAATTGCGAGATTGACCCGGAAATGATGAAGCTTTATAGGGGCAACCATCATCCGGAGCACAGTTATCTGATGGATATCCGCGACTTTGTCGCATTGCCAGACAATGAGATCCCAAACAGATTGAAGAGCCTGGATATACTGGATGGCTCTCCTCCATGTTCCGTGTTCTCGATGGCGGGAACCCGTGAGGATGGATGGAATGTTGAGAAAACTTTCCGTGAAGGTCAGGCCAAGCAGAGGCTCGATGACCTGTTCTTTTATTTCATTGAGGTTGCGAAAAAGCTTCGACCGAAGGTCGTGATAGCGGAGAATGTCAAAGGCCTGATAACCGGCAATGCAAAAGGCTGGGTCAACAGAATAGTGAAGGCTTTTAGGGATGCGGATTATGATGTTCAGATCTTCCTGTTCAACGCTTCCTGCATGGGTGTACCGCAGAAACGGGAAAGAGTCTTTTTCATAGCACATAGAAAGGACCTTGATGTTCCAAAGCTCATGATGAACTTCAGTTCAAAGCCGATTCCTTTTAGAAAGGTGAGGGAACCCTATGGAAGAGCATTGGGGGACAATCTGGCCTCCAAACTTATGAAATACAGGATTCCTTCTGACAGATGCCTTCAGGATATAAACAGGCGAGTCCGAAAAGCAAGCAGTGGTTTTACATCCCCCATAAATCATGATGATGAGCCGGTTCAGACGATTACGGCAGGAGGGTATTGCTTCCGTATGAATGACGGACTTCTTATGACGGACAAGGATATCATCTGTTGCCAGACATTTCCGCAGGATTATGACTTCATGGGCCAGAGTGTACAGTATGTCTGCGGCATGAGTGTGCCTCCGGTCATGATGGCAAAGATAGCTGAGCAGGTGTATATACAATGGCTAAGAAAGTAAAATGCAATTCATTTCCGTTTATGGTCAAGGAATCACATTAAGCATCGATCTGGTCAGACTGGATGAGGAGAATTTCTGCCGCAAGATTTTCTGATATGCCTCTTCCATTCCAGACGGCACGTTGGCTGTATCTTGTCGTAGAGGGAGAGCAACTCATCCAGATTCATGACATCAGCACAGGGATCCGCAGCGAGAGCCGTTTTTGCGGCATCATCCCAGGCAAGGATGAATCCCTTCCATTCCATATCAGAGGCCTTGGGCTTGAGCAAGGATGAGGCCAATTCCCTCGCTTCGAAGCTTTCAAGCTTTCGGTCCTCCAAGGGACCGCAGGCTTTCTGACGTGCCAGACGATTCCTGCTGACCCGCTTGAACGGATCTCTTGGATACAGTCTCACACCTTCCAGAAGGCGCTTACCGTCGTTCCGAGAACGAAAATACAAGTGATACAGCTTTTCAACAATCAATGGCGGCAGCATCGTGGGGGACAGCAGCAGAGAGGGACAGGCTGATCCCATCAGGGCGAACAGTGGAAGGAGATCCACGCCGAAGGTTGGAAGATCACCAAGGGCTGCCTTACCCACTACAGCCAAATGCTGGGAAAACGGGCTGAGCTCCAGCAACAATATGTCAGCCTCGTATGGACTTCCGGGTGTGACCAATCCCAGCACATTAAGAGTCGGATTGGCTAAATCGATTGATCCGCATCCCATGAGTAGATGGAAATCACTCATGTCGAAGCTGTCCAGATTTACAGGAACTGGTTCTGCATGCATGGTGAATAGCGAATCAGGGTTGCACATGACAATCTCCTTGGACGGATGAGTATTGAAGTTCAGACAGGATACCGCATGCATTGTCAAGCAGGCACAACCAAAAGGCAAGTGGAATCGGATCCATCTTCAGAGTAATCTTAGACATCTGGTATGAAGGCTACCGCGACTGCCGATTCAACAAGGACATACCAAAGTAGGCAGTGATGAAGTCGATGGGAGGCGGCAATGACCGATAGAATCAAGGAACAGATTCTCAGGATCCGCGAAAGTGGACTGACCGGCATGTTCAATATTGGGGCGGTCCAGTGGATTGCTTCTCAAATGGGCTTCTCAGAGCTTGCTGCATATCTTGAAAGCAGTGATGTCGGTGAATACACCCACTTCATTCTTACAGGCAAAGAGTGAACCAACTGCAACTGGAAGTCAGGCCTCGCTGCACCGATACCAAACGAGCACTTGAGAATCTGGATAAAGCAAACAACCGATACAAAGCACCTACCGCTTGAAAGGACCCCAACCAGGTCCTTTTTTCTTGTCCGGAGGGCGGGGGAAAAGATGGCAAACAGAAGGAAATACACACCGACACCCTTTATGGACAAGGATTCGACCTACGACAAGGCTCTGGCCGATGCTGCCGTAGCGTTCATCCAGTGTCTTTGCCATACCAAAGGGATGTGGGCTGGAAAATCTTTCCTGTTGCTTGCCTGGCAGGAGCAGATTATCCGGGATCTGTTCGGCATCGTGAAAGCCGACGGATGGCGGCAGTTCAATACCGCCTACATCGAGATACCCAAGAAAAACGGCAAGAGTGAGCTGGCTGCTGCAATCGCACTGCTTCTGACCTGCGGGGACCATGAGGAACGAGCAGAGGTCTACGGATGTGCGGCAGACCGGCAGCAGGCATCGATCGTCTTTGAGGTAGCCGCCGACATGGTGCGCATGTGCCCCTCGCTGAACCGGCGCGTCAAGATACTGGCGGCCACCAAGCGCATCGTGTACCTGCCGACCAACAGTTTCTACCAGGTGCTTTCGGCCGAGGCCTATTCCAAGCATGGATTCAATGTCCATGCGGTAGTCTTCGACGAGCTGCACACCCAGCCCAACCGAAAGCTCTTCGATGTCATGACCAAGGGATCTGGCGATGCACGGTCCCAACCGCTGTTCTTCCTGATCACCACCGCAGGAACAGACCAGCATTCCATCTGCTATGAGCAGCATCAGAAAGCAAAAGACATCATTGAGGGAAGGAAACATGACAAGACCTTTTACCCCGTCATTTACGGGTCGGATGAGAACGACGACTGGACAAGCCCTGCAACTTGGGAAAAAGCCAACCCTTCACTTGGCGAGACAATAACCCTTGAGAGAGTGAAAGCCGCCTGCGACAGTGCAAGGCAGAATCCGGGAGAAGAGAATGTATTCCGACAGCTCAGGCTCAACCAATGGGTCAAGCAGGCGGTTCGCTGGATGCCGATGGAGAAATGGGACTTGTGCAATTTCCCCGTCGATGCCCGGGAGCTGGAGGGAAGGGTTTGCTACGGGGGACTGGACCTTTCGTCGACCACCGACATCACCGCCTTCGTACTCGTGTTTCCACCCGGAAATGAAAACGAAAAGTATATGATCTTGCCGTACTTCTGGATTCCAGAGGACTGCCTCGAGCTGCGCGTACGGCGCGACCATGTACCTTACGATGTCTGGGAAAGCAGCGGTCACGTCCAAACCACCGAGGGCAATGTGGTTCACTACGGTTTCATCGAAGAGTTCATCGGCGAGCTCGGAAAGAAATACAACATCCGTGAGATTGCATTCGACCGCTGGGGAGCCGTACAGATGGTGCAGAACCTCGAAGGCATGGGCTTTACGGTCGTGCCATTCGGCCAGGGCTTCAAGGACATGAGCCCCCCGACCAAGGAACTGATGAAGCTCGTCCTCGGACAGGGAATCTCACACGGGGGGCATCCCACCCTCAGGTGGATGATGGACAACATCTTCATCCGAACAGACCCGGCGGGGAACATCAAGCCCGACAAGCAGAAATCCACAGAGAAAATCGACGGGGCTGTGGCCACGATCATGGCGCTCGACCGGGCGATCAGGTGCGGCAACGACAACAGAGAATCGGTCTACGAGAACAGGGGAATCCTTTTCATCTAGCACCCAGGAGACATACATATGGGACTCATTTCCAAGCTTGCCGCCAAAACACGCGGCAAGCCGCAGAACAGGACCAGCGGGTCCTCGTACAGCTTCCTCTTCGGAGGATCGACCAGCGGCAAAGCAGTCAATGAACGAACCTCGATGCAGATGACCGCAGTCTATGCATGCGTGAGAATCCTTGCAGAGGCAGTCGCAGGACTGCCGCTTCATCTCTACCGCTACGACGATGACTCAAGCAAGCACAAGGCCAAGGAACATCCGCTGTACAACCTGCTGCATGCGGAGCCCAACCCGGAGATGACCAGCTTCGTCTTCCGCGAGACGATGATGACCCACCTGCTGCTCTGGGGCAACGCGTACGCCCAGATCATCCGAAACGGCAAGGGCCAGGTTGCGGCGCTCTACCCGCTGATGCCCAACCGAATGCAGGTCGACCGCGACAAGAACGGCAAGCTCTACTACCAGTACACCACCAGCGCCGAGGACGAGCCCTCCATGAAGGGGACCACCAAGATCCTCGACCCGTCGGAAGTACTGCACATACCGGGCCTCGGCTTCGACGGGCTGGTGGGCTACTCGCCGATTGCGATGGCCAAGAACGCCATCGGCATGGCGATTGCCTGCGAGGAGTACGGGGCCAAGTTCTTCGCAAACGGGGCGGCCCCAAGCGGCGTGCTGGAACATCCGGGAACCGTCAAGGATCCCGCAAGGCTTCGCGACACCTGGCAGGGCCAGTTCGGAGGCTCGGCCAACTCGCACAAGGTGGCCGTTCTCGAAGAGGGGATGAAATACACCCCCATCTCGATATCGCCCGAGCAGGCCCAGTTCCTCCAGACACGCAAATTTCATATCAACGAGATTGCGCGCATCTTCCGGATACCTCCGCACATGGTGGGGGACCTGGAGAAGTCGTCGTTCAGCAACATCGAGCAGCAGTCACTGGAATTCGTCAAGTACACCCTCGATCCATGGGTGATCCGCTGGGAGCAGTCACTTGCACGGGCGCTCCTCACCCACGATGAGAAGCAGGCTTACTTTTTCCGCTTCACTGTCGAGGGCCTCTTGAGAGGTGACTACCAAAGCCGCATGGGCGGGTATGCGACGGCGAGGCAGAACGGGTGGATGAGCGCGAACGACATCAGGGCTCTCGAGGACATGGACAGAATCAGCGACGAGCAAGGGGGAAATCTCTATCTCGTCAACGGAAACATGCTCCCCCTCTCAATGGCAGGGGCATTCGCAGATACGAAAGAAGACACATCCCAGGAGAAGAGTGATGAAGAACAGGAAGTTCTGGCAATGGAAAAACCAGACCGAAGACGCGGCGGGACCAAGAATCCTTGAACTGTCGGGCACGATAGCCGAGGAGAGCTGGTTCGATGACGACGTCACGGCCGAGCAGTTCAAGGAAGAACTGTTTGCAGGAAGCGGAGAGGTGGTCATCTGGCTCAACTCGCCGGGAGGAGACTGCATCGCAGCCAGCCGCATCTACTCGATGCTGATGGACTACCCGGGGTGCATCACCATCAAGATCGACGGTATTGCAGCAAGCGCCGCATCGGTCATCGCAATGGCGGGCACCAAGGTCCTGATGGCCCCAACCGCCCTGATGATGATCCACAACCCCATGACCATCGCCTACGGCAACCACGCCGACATGCAGAAGGCCATCGGGATGCTGGACGAGGTGAAGGAGAGCATCATCAACGCCTACGAGCTCAAGACGCACCTGGGCAGGGCGAAGATCAGCCACCTCATGGACAGCGAGACGTGGATGAACGCCAACAAGGCGATCGAGCTTGGCTTCGCAGACGGCCTGCTCGAGGACGAGAAGAAGAAGGCCGACGAGGCCTCCTACTCGTTCTCCGCCAGGAAGGCCGAGCTCTCGCTGATGAACAAGATCACCACCAGATACGCACACACGCAAGAAGCGCCTTCGGACGAAGGAAAGGCCGCCCTCGACGAGCT
>JAJBWA010000087.1:0-21247 GCA_031935845.1 bacterium
CCTCTGTTCGGGGCGCCGATTTTTTTACAGGGTCTCTATGGTGTAGCTGTAGCCGCGCAGCGTATTCGATACGGAAATGACGTTGCCGCTGTAAGTGATTTCGTAGAGCTGTACACCGCTTTCGAAGACGGAGCGGCGGGCAAGGGCTCCGTCGTCAAAGCCTTCCACAAGGATCATGCCGTCAGCTGAAAGCTCCCGGGAAAGCGCATCGGAAGAAGCAAAGCACAGCTGCATGTCGGCAACCATGTACAGACCAATGATCCTGTATTCCGGCATGAAGGTGGATTCGAACTTCAGGTCCTTTCCGTCGTAGAAGACCTTGCCCATGGTCTGGCCGGTGGGGGCAAAGAGCATCAGTTCAAGGCCCTGTTCGTCCCACACGAGCCATGCCTCCACGGCAATGTCCTCGTAGCCGGGGAAAGACCCGGTGACAAGCTGGTATGAATCCAGCGGGGAGTCCACTGAGGAGAGAGGCAGGAGGTGGAAATCGGAGGACTCACCCATCCTCACCTTCAGGCTGTTGCAGGAAGCCAGGATCAGGACAAGCATGACCATGGCCGTTATGTACAGTGCTTTCTTCATTTTCTTGAAGCTCCTATGGTACAGGCAAAGGCTATCAGGATTCCGACGAACACGGTCAGGCCGAATATGTGCACCGGTCTGAACGAACTGAACATCAGCGATCCGAAGCTCAGCTCGGTGGTGACGAAGGAGAGGAAAACAGCCTTCATGGATGTCTCCCCTTTTCCAGCGGACGCAAAGACCATGTAGTCCAGTCCGAGACCCACTATCAGGACAAGGCCCACTGTCACGAAGAAATCAAGCGACAGTCCCGTAAGGACCAGTACCCCTATCGTTCCCGTCATGATTGTGTACGGCGCAAGGCTCATCTTCAGGCCCTTCTTCCAGCCGAAGACCACCATCATCACAACCACGATTACGGCGAATGCCACGGCAAACAGCCTGAGCATCATTGCTGTCAGGCGGTCAAGCTGGGCGCTCGTATCCTTTGCGGTCTGGATGTACTGGACGCCTTCCATGCCGGAGGCGATGTCTGCAATGACGGAAGCATCCTTGGCATTCTGGACTATCACAACCTCGTAGCACTTTCCGTTTATTTCCCCAAGGGAGATTGCGTCAATCATCGACCTGAGGCTATCCGGAAGTGATTCCATGGTGAAGTAGGAACCGTTGCCTGTAATCTTCTCGATTTTTGCTTTTCTTGCATCTTCCCCTACTCCTAGGTTATCGTCCTGGTCATCAAGGTAAGGAAGCAGGCTTGCGGCCGCACTGCGGCTTAGGTCCTGCTGAGAGGTCGGAGGGACGAATGACACGGTGGCTACGTAGCCGTCTATCATGTCCTTATCCTTCAGATTATCAAGCTCCGTGCAGAACAGAAGCTCACGCTCAAGGACGTCGTTCTGTGTACTGCCTTCCACCACCGCGTAGGAAGTATCCACGTAGCCCAGGGCCGTGGAGGCAACCGTCTCGCTTCTGAGCATGCGCTCTGACGGCGTGTAGAGGCTTCCGATGTCGTTGTGGATTCCGATGCGGGGAATCTGGACAAGTACCAGGATAGTGGCTGCTACGGCAAGCCAGGGAAGGAGGAACGGAAGCTTCCTGCCGGAATCAGGCTTTGCCACGAAGCTGCGGCGGTTAATCATCCTGTCGGTGATGATGCGCGGATAGACGATCATTGCCGTCAGGTAGGAACTCAAAAGGCCGAAGAGCGATATCACGGCCATCTGGCGCAGTATGTCGTATGAAGAGAACAGGAGCACGAAGTAGCACAGCTCCGTTGAGATGAAGCTCATGGTCAGGCTGCGGCCAATCTTCTTCCTGATGTCGAATCCGGTGTCATCGGGGCTCTTCTGAGCGGCACACACGTAGCTGTGGATGGAATAGTCCACGCAGGTGCCTATGAGCGATGTTCCGAATATCATGGACAGCACGTGGATGTCCCTGAAGAAGATCACAAGTGCCGCAGCTGCGCTACCGACGGAGATGGTCAGGCTCAGGAGGAACAGCCACAGGATGTGGAAGTTGCGGCACAGCAGGTAGAACATGATGAGGATCAGAAGCACCGAGACAACGGAGATGATGGTCATCTCGCGCTGTGCGCCGGATGCGCTTTCATAGCTGTGGAAGGCAAGGCCGCTGAAGCTGACCTCTACTCCGGGGAACTCTGACTCTATTGCCTCTCCTGCAGAGAAGATGCGCTTGATGCCGCTGTCGGATGAAGAGAGGCTCAGGCTTTCTGCAGAGAGCGTTCCGCTTATCATGACGTACCAGATGCCGTCCACCTGAGTGCAAAGCACCCCGTCCTTTGGTGCAAATGTGGTAAGCGAGCCCACCTTGTCCAGGAGGTTCATCCACACGGTCTCGCTCAGCAGGAACGGATCCTCGTCGAGATTGGAAAGGGATGATACCGTGAAGGCGCTGAAGATGCTTGCAAGGCTGTCGTTCTGGAATCCTGCGGGGTCGGAGATGATCCGCTCCCGGGTCTTGGAATCAAGAAGGTTGTAGACGTTGTCTGAAACCGATTCCAGAAGCTCCACGGAATCGATTGATGAGCTGTCCAGAGATATCTCGTCAAAGGCGCCGCTGGTTTCAAGGGTTCCGAACAGCTTTACGGCTGCAGACCTGACGGTACTGAAGTCCTTGCCACTGACATAAAGGTTCGCGTCCGCATTCTGACGCTCCGTGAACGCGTTGACGGCTGCCGTCATGGAATCGGACATCCCCAGCTGCGGAATCATGCTGGTGAAGCTGGTGCTCAGATGGACGGGACTGACGGCAAGCATCACCGCCGCAACCGCCAGAAGGAGGATCAGGAACAGGGCAAAGGCGTGCGGGGAGCTAAAGTGACCAGACCGCAAGCTCTTCATCGGTCAGCTCCCTGTTCTCCATGTCGGAGAACTCGTATGCTATGGCATCGCCGGTGGTCTCGTAGAGCTTCAGGTACTCGAAGGTATCGGAACCTGCCATCTCTATGCTTTCCATGAACGATGCCACTGTCTTGCTCTTGGGAATCAGCTTCAGGCTCCATCCCTTCTCATCGCCCGAAAGATATGTCCTGAAGGTCTCGCTCATCTGCGTGAAATCGGCGCTGAACACGCACTCAAGCGTTGTGGCTATCTGCGCGTAGACGGGATTCTGCGCCATGTCCAGGTGCGTGGGTGCGCCGTCGCGGATCTTCTGGATCAGCACGTCCTTTCCGACAACCAGCATGGAGGCATAGGGCTTTTCCGTGTACCAGACAATGCCGTAGCCTGCTGCAATCTGGATCTTTCCCGTGGAGACGAACGCCCTGTTGCTTCCGGCCACGGTCTTTGTCTGCGTGAAGCTGCCGGAGAACGATCCACCTTTGAACGCGCCGGAAATGAACGGATAATCACCCTTGGAGAGGTCCACCTCCTTGTAGTCGTCCGCAAAAATGCAGAACGGGATGCAGAGCATAAGAACCAGGATAGCTATCTTGCGCATATTCCCCTCACAAGGTCGATCACCCTGCGCTTCTCAGGACAGGGCAGGAATCTGAAGGATTCATCCTGCACGCCGGTCTTTTCCCAAAGTCCGCTTATACAGGAAGTGTATACCATTGTATCATCAATCTGCTCCGGCTTGGAGAAATCGATTTCAAGTTTTCCGTCGAACGATACCTTCCTGCCTGCAGTCCTTGCGGCAACCAGCGTGACGGTGAAGTCCCAGAGATCGGTGCATCTGGCCTTGAAGGTACCGCCCTGCCCCTCCATCTGGGGCACAAGGGCATCGACAGCGTCGAAGAGATCGCCCCAAGTCCTGTTCTGCGGGCTTTTGTATTCATATTCCGCCCCGTAGTAGCCCACGATGTAGTCTCGCGGTCTTGCGGACGGCGTCATCATGCCGAAGGTGACCTTGAGGTCCGCCTTGCGGTTGGCAAGCCAGATGACCAGGAACTGAAGCGACACAAGAAGCCCGATGACCACATAGGACACCACAGTGTTGTAGATTGCCCAGACCTCGAGCGTACTGCCGAAACAGATTGCGATGTTTATTCCAAGGCTGATGATGATGTGAACGCACCAGGCTATGTTCAGACCCTTGCAGCAGCGCTCCAGGATCCCGCGCCCGGGATGCGTGGCTATTGCAGGATCCATCATCATGGCAAAGCGCGTGATGATGGGCTTGCCCTTGAGAAGCGGCACGCCGAACACCACAAGGAACACCGCCGTCATGACTACGGGATAGAACCTGAGCACGAGTTCGCTCTGGGTCACCAGGACTATGATGGCCACCACTCCCAGGATGATGGCCGTCCAGTTCTTCTTTCCGTCGCCGCTGACGAAGGCGAAATATGCAATTGCGATTATCAGCATGCCCAGGGAGACTATGCTGACGGGAAGATGGAACACCATGAGAGCAAGGAACACAAAGACAGGGTATGTGATGACAAGTGCCATCAGGAATACCTTGATTGCGCCCTTCAGCTTCATGGCGTGTACCGTCAGGCCCTTCAGGCCCTGTAGAAGGCCTTCATTCCCTCTGTGAGGTTGAAGGTGTCCATTGTTCCCGCTGTCTCATACGGCGAGTGCATGGCAAGCTGTGCCGCACCGATGTCCACCGTTGGAATCGAGAACTGTGTGGTCGAGATGTTGCCAAGAGTGCTTCCGCCGGTGACGTTGGAGTTGTTGAAGAACACCTGGTACGGGATGCCGGCATCGCTGAGGATGGACTTCAGGAAGGAACCCGAATAGGCGTCCGTGGTGTACTTCTGGTTTCCGGCGTACTTGATCAGGACGCCTCCGTTGATTACAGGTCTGTTGGTCGGATCGCACTTCTCGGGATAGTTGGGATGCATGGAGTGGCCGTTGTCTGCACTGAGCATGAAGCTTGCGCTCTGCAGGGCGCAGCGTGTATCGAAATCCCAGCCCATGGCGCAGCCGATGCGGTGTGCCACCTGCCTGAGGAAATCGCTGTTTGCTCCCTGCTTTGTGGAGCTTCCCACTTCCTCGTTGTCAAAGAGTGCAACCACTTGGATCTTGGAAGATGAGGAGTCCTCGGCCGTCACAAAGGCCTTGAGGGCGCTGAATGCGCACTGCAGGTCATCGATCTTGGGACATGAGAAGAACTCGTCTTCCAGACCCCAGATGGATCCGCCCATGCGGTTGTACAAAAACAGCTCCGTGTCCAGGACACGGTCTTCCTTCACGTCCAGAAGCTCGGCCACAAGGCTGCGGATTGCTCCGGTCTGCTTTCCCAGACCTATTATCGGAAGCATGTCCTTCTGGACCTTGTACTCGTAGCCCTTGTTTGCATCCCTGTTCTGATGGATGCAGAGATTGACTATCTGACACAGATCCTTGTCGAAATTGACGAGTCTCTCGGAAATCCGGCCTTCTTTTTCCTTGACGAACGCTCTTCCGGCTATGGACAGAGGCCTGTCGAACCAGGGAGCCATCAGCATTCCGCCGTAGGCCTCCACATTGAGCGTGGTGTACAGATCTCCAGTGGATATCTCCGGATTCTCCTTGATCTTGAACGACGGGCTGTCGGTGTGGGCCGCCACAATCGAGTAACCTGTGGGCCTGCCCTCCGGCATGCGGAACGCAATAAGCGACGAGCTGTTGCGTACCGTGAAGTAGCAGTGCCCTGCCTCGATGTCGAACTTTTCCTTCTCATCCAGACGCTTTGCCCCGGCGTTCTCCAGCATGGTGGCCGCGTTGGCCACCACGTGGTAGCAGGAGGGGCTGTCCTGGATGAAATCCATCAGCTCAAGCGTTGACTCAATGTATTTCTGATCCATATGGCCTCTGTTTTACTTCTCAAGGACTGCCTTGATTCTTCTGACACCTGCGGAAGAGCTTTCTTCCTTGAGGATGTGGAAGTGTCCCATGTCGCCGGTGTGCGTGACGTGCGGGCCGGCGCAGACTTCCTTGGAGAAGTCTCCTACCGAGTACACGGTGACCTGCTCGCCGTACTTGCTTGAGAAGAATGCAATGGCACCCTTCTTCACTGCCTCTTCCGGGCTCATGGTCTCGACAGTGACCTTGAGGTCTTTCTTGATCTGCTCGTTGACGATGTCCTCCACCTGCTTGATCTGCTCTGGAGTCATCTTCTCGTGGTACGTGAAGTCGAATCTCAGTCTCTCGGGAGTGATGTTGGAACCCTTCTGTCCTACCTCATTGCCCAGGACCTGCCTGAGTGCAGCCTGAAGCATGTGGGTTGCGGTATGAAGAGCAGTGGTCTCCTCGCTGTGGTCTCCGAGTCCGCTCTTGAAGTCTCCGGCCATTGCTGTCCTTGAAAGCTCCTGATGCTTTGCAAAGGCTTCCTGGAAGCCCTTGACGTCAACGGTGAAGCCCTTCTCCGCAGCAAGCTCCTGGGTGAGCTCGATGGGGAATCCGTAGGTGTCGTAGAGCTTGAAGGCAGAACCGCCTGCAATCTCCTTCACGCCCTGCTTCTCCAGGAAGAACGTCATCTTGTCGAACTGCTTCTCGCCCTTCTCCAGGGTCTCGGAGAACTTGTTCTCCTCGGCAGTGAGCTCGCCGTAGACCCTGTCCTTGTTCTGGATCAGCTCCGGATAGGGCTCGCCGTACATGTCGATGACGACTTCTGCAACCTTGGCAAGGAATGCACCTTCGATTCCCAGGTGCTTTCCGTTCCTGACTGCACGTCTGATCAGCCTTCTGAGGATGTAGCCCTGTCCGACGTTGGACGGCGAGACTCCCCTCTGGTCTCCCAGGATGAAGGTGCTGGTCCTGATGTGGTCTGCGATGATGCGCATGGAGACATCGGTCTTCTCGTCCTGACCGTACGTGACGCCTGCAAGCTCACCGATCTTCCTGAGGATGGGCTGCATGACCTCGGTCTCGTAGACGCTCTTCTTGCCCTGCAGGATTGCGATGGTTCTCTCGATTCCCATTCCGGTATCGATGCACTTGCGCTCCATCTCCACGAACTTGCCGTCCTTGGTCTTGCGGTATCCCATCAGGACATCGTTCCAGACCTCGAAGTACTTGCCGCATCCGCAGCCGGGCTTGCAGTCCGGTCCGCACTTGGGGCGTCCGGTGTCTATGAACATCTCCGTGTCGGGTCCGCAGGGTCCTGTCTCTCCGGCAGGTCCCCACCAGTTGTCCGAACGCGGCATGAAGTAGATTCTCTCATACGGAATTCCGCACTTGTGCCATATCTCGGCGCTCTCCTCGTCACGCGGGATTCCCGGCTCGCCCTCGAATACAGTGACGGAAAGCTTTTCCGGATCGATTCCGAGCTCCTTGGTCAGGAACTCGTAGCTCCAGGGAATCATCTCCTGCTTGAAGTAATCGCCGAGAGACCAGTTTCCCAGCATCTCGAAGCATGTGAGATGGTGCGGATCACCGACACTGTCGATGTCTCCGGTCCTGATGCACTTCTGGTAGTCCGTCAGTCTCTTTCCTGCCGGATGGGGCTGGCCCAGGATGTACGGTACGAGAGGATGCATGCCGGCCGTGGTGAAAAGGACGGTCGGGTCGTTCTCGGGGATGACGGAGGCGCCGCTGATCTGAGCGTGGCCCCTGGACACGAAGAAGTCGATGAATTTCTTTCTGAGTTCATTAGCTGTAAGTGGTTTCATAATGTACTAGATATTATCTTTATGAGTGTATTCAGTCAATAATGATGGGGCCCTTGCGGGGGCTCAGAAGAGGGACGGCTGGAGGTCTTCGGTCTTCTTTCTTCCGAACGTGCGCGTCATCTGCAGGGCCCGCTTTACCAGCGTTCCCGAGTTGTGGCTCAGGCTGATGACAACGGGGTCGTTGAACTTGCGCGGCCACAGGTAGGTGCGGTTGTCGTAGGTTTCGCGCAGGATGAAGACCTTCTTGCCCTGCTTCTCGCTGTACTGGGCCTGCTTGACTCCGCCGCCTCCGTCCTTGCTCTCGATGACGAAGCTTCCCAGGGATATCTGGCTCATCAGCAGGTTGCGCTGCATGAAGAAATACTGCTGGACCTTGCGGCTCGGGGCGAACTGCGATACAAGCAGTCCGTGCTCCGCAACCAGGGACTGAAGTTTCTCATGCTTGGGCGGGTATGCCTCGCAGACGGAGGTCCCGATTACGCCTATGGTCTTGAAATCCTTGGCCAAGGCCTCGATATGGGCCACTCCGTCTATTCCCATGGCAAGACCGCTGACTATGGTGAATCCGTTCTCTCCCAGCGAATCCACCACCTCTCTGGCCAGCGCCATGCCGCGGTTGGACGGGTTCCTGGTACCCACCACGCTTATGCCGCTGCCCAGAAGCAGGTTGGGATCGCCCTTGAGGTAGAGAAAAGGAATTCCCTTGACGTCATCCGGCCACAGCGGGCTGGTCTCGTCGATTATGATGGTGCGGTCATCCAGAAGCTCGAAAGCCTGGCGGCATCTGAGGTACGCCTCGTTGAGCACCGGCTTGGGGATTCCCAGTACGGACGAGTATGTGTTGATGTTGTAAGGGAGTTCCTCCCTTGTGTCGCACTCGTTCGTGACCTGGAGGAACTGGTCCCAGCAGTATCCGTCCGCCTTCTGAAGCACACGGACCAAGGTCTCGTAGTTAAGCGCCCTCTGATAGTTTTCCATGTGCTGTATTGTACACTGTTTTTTCCCGAAGCACCACTTGACAGTTACGAATCTTTGGGTTATACATACTTCTGCACGCCGTTTTAGCTCAGTTGGTAGAGCAAGGGACTGAAAATCCCTGTGTCCCTGGTTCAATTCCTGGAGACGGCACTAAGGCAGCTAGAGATAGCTGCCTTTTTTCTATTCTGGAAGCACTATGGAAGAAAAGCAGGCTTTGAGACAGAGAATACTCAGTGAAATCCGGAGAACACCCGGGCCTGACCCGCAAAAAGTGGCCGACACGCTCTGCGCCCTAAAAGAATACCGGGAAGCAGGCTTCATCCTGGGTTATGTCCCCCTGAAGAGCGAGGTTGACATATCCGTTTTCCTTGACAAAGCTGCCGCAGAAGGAAAAACAATAGCCTTCCCGGCCCTGAATCCCGGAGACATCGCAACTGCTACTGCGGACTGGAGAAACCACCTCATAAAACTTCCTAACAATACTTACACCACAGATTCCTCACCTGTATTGAAAATTAATGGATTGAGGAGTAGAATGGCACCCGTTGGAATAACGAAAGGACTTATCCTGGTACCCGGACTTGCCTTCACAGAATTCGGAACCAGACTTGGAAGAGGTGCAGGATACTATGATCAACTACTTGATTTGATGACGAACTCCGGTTCATTGGATTTCATTTCTATTGGAATCTGCAGGCAATCACAGCTGCTGGACAATCTTCCGCAGCAGCCACACGACAGAAAAGTCCGTATGGTAATCACCTTCTGACATCTGGATCACAGATTTACTCAAACACACTATGCGCAGACTACTTAAATATGCCCGCAGGCAGTGGAAGCTCTACCTGACATCAATCATATTCCTTGTCATCGGAGTGTACCTGAATGCCCTCGGGCCTAAATACATAAAGGAAATAATAGACACATGCGTGGTCGGCGGCAAAGGAGACCTTTTCTTCTCCATAGCCATCCCCATGCTGGTGGTCTATCTCGTCACGGGTGTGGCCAAGTACATACAGGAGTTCTCGTCCGACTGCATAAGCTCCGCCATGCAGAGATGCATGCGTGAGGAGACCTTCCGCAGCATCCTGGCCGAGGACCAGTACTTCTTCAGGGAGAACAATCCCGGAGAGCTGATGAGCCGCACCAAGCAGGACATAGAGACCGTGGGATTCACCACCGGCTTCATCGCCATGTTCTTCGTCGAGATAGTCTTCCACGTCATCTACATGTCATACTGCCTGATCAGCATCAACCCCAGCGGGGCAATCCCTGCCCTGGTGATCATGCCCATAATCGGCGTGCTGGCAATCCTCTCCGAGCCCAAGGGAGACAAGCTCTCAGACAAGAGGTCGGATGATATTGCCGACATGAACCAGAGCGCAACCGAGAGCCTCAGCGGAATCAGAACCGTCAAGGCATTCGGACGCGAGCGCGAGGAAGCCGTGAGGTTCGACAAGAGCAACAGGTCGTTCTTCAGACACTCTCTCAAGCTGGACTTCCTCTGGGCCAACTGGATCACTCCTATGGAGGCACTTGCAAGGATCATGCTTTATCTTGCCATCCTGCTCTCCGGAATCCAGGTGATCAGGGGCAAGATGACGCTGGGTGAGCTTTCGGCAGTCACGTCCTACACCAGCGAGCTGGCATGGCCGATGATGGAGCTCGGATGGCTCCTGACGGAGTTCGCCGCCGCAAGGGCATCGCTTAGGAAGATATCCAAGATCCTTGATGCAAAGCCCAGGATCAAGAGCGGGGAAAAGCATCTGGACAAGCCTTCCGGAGACCTCGAGTTCGACCATGTGACGCTCAAGGCAGATAACGGCAAGGTGATCCTGGACGATGTCTCGTTCCACCTGAAAAAGGGCAGAACTTTGGGCATCATGGGCGCTACAGGCAGCGGAAAGAGCACTATTGCAAATCTCTCCATGCGCTTTCTGGACCCCACGTCCGGCAGCATAAAGACGGATGGAGTCGACCTCAGGGAGCTTGATCTGGACAGCGCCAGATTCAGCAAGGCCATTGTCACGCAGGACATCTTCCTGTTCTCCGACACAATCACGTCCAACATGGACAAGGGACAGAAGGGAGAGCTGGAGCAGCAGGTCATTGAGGAAGCAGCTAAGGATGCCGCGGCCCATGACTTCATATCCAAGCTCGGCGAAGGCTACGAGACGGTCATTGGAGAAAAGGGAGTCGGACTTTCCGGAGGACAGAAGCAGAGGGTCTCCATTGCCCGCGCGTTTGCATCGGGCAGACCGCTTCTGATTTTCGACGATGCCACGTCCGCGCTCGACATGGAGACGGAGAAGAAGGTCCAGAAGGCCATCAGACACCACAGGAGCCTGACGATGATGATCATCGCCCACAGGATTTCCGCGGTGCGCGATGCCGACGAGATAATCATCCTGGACCATGGAAAGATAGTAGAGAGAGGCACCCATGACAGCCTGATGGCCCTCAAGGGAACCTACTACAAGACGTATATGACGCAATATCCTGAAGAAGAGGAGGCAAACTGATGGCTGTAAACACCTACAAAGAAGACGAGAAAGTCTCTGACGTCAGCAACATCAGGACCCTTCTCCGGACTGTTTCATATCTCAAGGACTACAAGATCCAGACGGCTCTGGCAATAATCATGATCCTGGCCGAGACGCTGATCGTGGCAATACTGCCGTCGTTCAGCGAGCGTGCCGTGGACGTGAACATCGCACAGGGTGACGTAAAGGGTCTGATCACAACCATGTGCATAGCAACCGGCCTGGCACTGACCAGCTGGCTGCTGACCATGGGGTTCAAGAAGATCCTGGCAAACGTCACCAACAAGATCGTCTACGACATCAGGCGCACGGCATTCGACCACCTGCAGACCCTGTCTCTGTACTACTTCGACTCAAGGCCCACGGGAAAGATCCTCAGCCGTCTGATCAACGATGTCTCGTCGCTCAAGGAAATGTTCACAAGGCTGATCACCAGCCTCATCCCCAACCTGACGCTGATAATCGCGGTGGTGGTGATCATGCTCAGGGCAAACGCCATTCTTAGCCTTTCGGCCTTCCTGGTGGTTCCCCTGCTCGTGGTCAGCATCTATTTCGTCATGATCAAGAACTTCAAGAACTGGATGGACTTCAGGCAGAAGAACTCCAACATGAACGCCTACACGCACGAATCCTACGCCGGCATCAAGGTCATACAGGCCTTCAGCGCCGAGCGCGAGACAATTGCCGAAGGCGACAAGATCATGAAGGATGTGGAAAAGTCATGGGTCAAGGCGGTCAGAAGGGCTGACCTGCTGAACATAGTCATCCACTGGTCCATGGGTATCGGATACTTCGTGCTGTACCTGTTTGCGGTCAAGTGGCTCAAGCTGGGCGAATCGTCTGTTGGACAGCTGATTGCATTTGCAACCTACATTGCCCTGTTCTGGCAGCCCATCAGGTCCCTTGCGGCCACGTTCAACCAGTTCACCAACCAGGTCACCAGCGCACAGAGGGTCTTTGAGCTTCTGGACACGCAGTCCATCCTGCAGGAAGTTCCCGATGCCGTGGAGCTCAAGGTCACCGACGGTGCAGTGGACTTCAGGAACATCACCTTTGCCTACCCCGACGAGCCCGATGTGGAGGTCATCCACAACCTGTCGCTCAGCGTAAAGCCCGGCGAGATGATTGCCCTGGTCGGCCCCACGGGTGCCGGAAAGACCACCATAGTGAACCTGATCTCAAGGTTCTATGACCCGGTCTCCGGACAGGTGATGATCGACGGTCAGGACATCTCCAAGGTCACTCTGGCATCGCTGAGGTCAAACATCGGAGTCATGACGCAGGATTCGTTCCTGTTCTCCGGCACCATCCGTGAGAACCTTCTGTACGGAAAGCCGGATGCCACCGAGGAGCAGATGCTCTCCGCATGCCACGAACTCGGAATGGACGACATGATAATGTCGCAGCCCCAGGGATTCGACACGGTGATATCCCAGGATTCCCTGTCACAAGGTCAGAAGCAGCTGATTGCACTTGCAAGAACGCTGATCGCCGATCCAAGGATCCTGCTTCTGGACGAGGCCACAAGTGCCATCGATACCAGGACGGAGGAGCTGGTACAGGCCGGTATGGCGCTTCTGATGAAGGGACGCACCAGCTTTGTCGTAGCCCACAGGCTCTCGACCATCGTCAAGGCCGACAGGATCCTGGTGATCCAGAACAAGGGCATTGCCGAGGAAGGAACCCACAGGGAGCTGATGAAGAAGAACGGCATCTATGCCGATCTGTACAACTCACAGTTCGAAGAGTTGGATAAGGAATAATCAGAGGGTCGCAAGGAAATCGGTCACAGCCTGATCGTATTTCTCTGTGTTGTTGATCCTCACGAACGAGTGCCTGCCCTTGTCGAAGAAGACTATCTTCTTGTGCGAGGACGGGCACTTTTCGTATAGTGCCTTGGTCTTCTCGGGTAGCGAGAACACATCCTCCCTGCTGTGGAGGAACAGGATGGGCCTTGTCATCCTGTCTATGCAGAAGACGGGTCCGTTGGTTCCCGGATTCACGCCGGTGCGGCATCTGTAGATCAGGAAGAAGATGTTGATGAACGGGAAGATGGGGCGCTTGTCCTGGACCATGTGTTCCTTGAAGGACTCCCTGAACGTGGTGAACATGCCGTCGGCAACGATGGCCGTGAAGTAGTCGGGACAGCCCTCGGTGGTGAATGCATAGAGGGCCGTGGCCGATCCGATGCACACCCCGTGGCACACGATGCTCTTTATTCCGTACTTCTCGTTCAGCATCTTTCCCCAGGCCAGGATGTCCCTGTATTCCTTGAGACCCAGATTGTTGTACTTGCCCTCGGAGTGTCCGTGGCTCCTGTTGTCTATTGCCAGGACGTTGTAGCCTGCCTTCCTGTATGGCTCTGCAAAATAGCAGGAATAGGTGCAGCCCTCGGTGCGTCCGGGAATCAGGAGCACGGCCTTGTCATGGCCGAAATCGTAATACTGACCGCATAATCTCAATCCATCATTGGTTATCGAGACATCGGTCATGGAAGACTTGTACTTCTCCGCCCAGGCCTCGCCTCCCCTCACCATGGCCACGTATTCGGGGTCATCCGGGAAGTTCACCGTCCTGTTCCACTTCTCGGGGGAAGTCCTGGTGAACAGGAGCTTCATCTGCTTGTCCGCAATGATGTAGAAAGGCAGGAAGAAGAACAGAAATCCAAGAACAAGAAGCGCAAGTACAATCCAGAGTACGATCATCACACAATTCCCATCATCAGGTCACAGTTTTCCTGACATCCTTCGATCGGGGCGAACCCGATGTCCTCATAGGCATCCGACAGGGCCTGAACCAGATCATCGGCATCCTCGCCTTCCCTGTGGAAGACGAACGCCGTCTCACGCGAGCTCAGGTCATCCACACTGCCCACAGCCTCTACGGCGCAGGCAGTAAGATCATCAAGGCAGCACTTTATCCTGCCGTCCACGTAGGCCACGAACTGACCCTCGGTACATGACACTCCGTCGATCACGCAGGTCTTGGAGGCACGCGAGATCCTGACTGCGGCCACCTGGCCCACAAGTTCCCTCAGCTCGTCGATCCACGCCTGCGGGTCCTCGTCCTCTATGCTGCTCATTGTGATGGCATAGAAGGCCTTGACCACGCTGTCCGAGTCGATTATCTCGATGTTGTCGCGGCCGGCGATGGAGACAGCCTGCACAGCGGCCTCACGTGCATTCTTGCTGTTGGGGAACACGGCGATCTTCTTTGCATCGATGCAGTTGAAGCGCTCGATGAACTCGCTCACAGGGATGCTCTGCGTGTCGTGGCTGTCTATGCAGCTGACAAAGGGGAACGGCTTGAACTGGGCAAAGAGGTCCCTGTCGCAGACAACCACGGCCACGAACGGTGCGCTTATGGTCTTCTGGACGGATCTTATGAACTCGTTGTGCTGCAGGCACATGTTCTCCAGCTTGAACGAGATGAACTCGCCGTACTGCTGGGCATACGTGATGATGGGTGCTGGCTTGAGAGTGTGCACATGGACCTTGATCCTTGATCCGTCCGGAATGTACACCAGAGACTCGCCCTGCTCGGCAAGGAATTTCCTGAAGGCTTCGTAGTCGAATGATGCAATATCCGTCCTGGAGTTCATCAGCTGCAGGATGAACTCCATGCAGTATCCGTACTCGAAGACGGTGTCAGCAGTGAATGAATCCAAATCCACGGTATCAAGCGGATTGGCCGGAGAAGGCATCCTCTCGGCTTCCACTTCCCTGCCGATGCTGTCGCCCAGCAGGTAGCCTCCCGCACCTTCCATTATCTTGAGGAATCCGTATCCGCCGCTGTCCACCACCCCGGCCTCGGCCAGAAGCGCCATCAGGTTGGGCGTGTTGTTCAGGCTCTCGCGGATCTTGGTGAGGTAGATCTTGAAGAAGTCCTCGAAGCATGTGAACTCATCCACCTTGCGCAGCATGAAGTCCGAGCTCTCCAGGACAACCGTGAGGATTGTTCCCTCAACCGGGTTCATGACGGCAAGGTATGCATTCCTTGCACCTTCCTTGAGCGCAAGGGCAAAATCCTTGGGCTGCATTTCCGGTAAGCCGGCCAGCGCCACGGAGATTCCCTTGAATATCTGGGACAGGATCACGCCCGAGTTTCCCCTTGCACCGTAGAGCATTCCCCTGCTCAGGGCCTCCAGGAACTCGGACAGGTTCTCCGTAGCAGGGGAACCGTTGAGTCCGTTCTCCAGCGTCAGCAGCATGTTTGTGCCCGTATCCCCGTCGGGGACAGGGAACACGTTCATCCTGTTTATCTCATTCTCGGAGCTGTACAGGTTGTTCAGAGAGTTCACGAGCATCTGCTTGAAGACAATGCCGTTTATTACCTTCATCCCTTACTTTGAAGAAAGCTCGGCAAAGAGCTTCTTCTCCTCCTCAAGATTCTGACTTACCGGTTTTCCGTAGTAATAGGCGGCCATCAGACCGGGACCGATGTTGATTCCGCATGACGGGAACACCGTGGTCATCAGGAGCTTGCCGGGCTTGATGCGCTGCTCTATCAGTTTCCTGAACTCCACGGCCTGCTTCTCCCTGTTGGTATGTGCAACGATCACGATATGGTCCTGCGGATCGATGATGGTCTTCTCCATGTATCTGAGGCAGAGCTCGTAGCCGGACTTGTCGCCCTTGGCCTTTCCGATGATGGTGGTCATGCCGTTGGGGTCCAGGTCTCCGATGGGCTTGATGCCGGCCAGGGTTCCGAAGAACGCCTTGGCATTGTTCATCCTCTTTGCGCGGGCAACGAACGAAAGGTCATCCAGCCATCCTGCCTGATGGATGTTGAACCTCATTCCGTTGATCTGATCTGCTGCGGCATCCACATCCAGTCCCTGGTCCCTGAGCTGGGCGGCCATGATGGCCAGAAGCCCGATTCCGGGTCCGAAACGCAGTGTGTCTATGCAGCGGATCTTTACATCGGGGTATTTCTCCGCGGTAGACTCGGCACCTGCACGTGCAAAACCGAACGTTCCGCTCATGGCCGATGAGATTGTCAGAACCATGATGTCATAGCCCTTCTGGGCCCAGACATCAAACGCCTGGCTGAACTCATAGGCGTTGGGCGGAGCGGTCTTGTATGCAAGAGGGTTCTTCCTGAGGTTGTTGTAGAACTCCACGCGGTCCACATTGCCCCACGTGAGGTCGCTGACCACCTCGGTCTTGTCCGGAAGCGAATAATGCCCCGGAATAACCTCGACCTTGTACTCATCCCTGATTTCCTGATTCAGATCACATGTCGGATCTGCCATAACGACGAATTTCCTGCTCATATTCACTTCCTGTTTGCCACAATGTAGTCAATCACATCCCGGACAGTCTGAAAGCTGCCCAGGTTCACGTTCTGGAACCTGACGGAGAACGCCTCCTCTATGGAGATCACCATGAAGAGCATTCCCACGGAATTCAGTCCCAGGTCAGTTACGAGATTGGAATCCTCCGTGCACCTGTCCAGGATCTCCGAGGAGTCGCTGAAGCTGAATGCGAGGATTTCCTTGAGCTTGTCGAATATCTGCTGCCTGTCCATGTCAGTCCTGCTTCCTGAGGATCTTCATGCTGGGCGATCTCTTGAAGTCTGCCGTCCTGATGACGATCCTGTTGATCTGCTTGTATGACGGGAGGGCCGAATTGACCTTGTTGATCTCATCCTTGATGAATATCTCGCGAACATTCTCCGGAACGGCGGCAATCACGGCAGGTCTGGGCAGGACCTCCAGCACCAGGTACTCGCGTCCGTCCTCGATCTTGGAATAGACCAGAGCATCCTGGATGCAGTCGATCTCGGTGAACCTTGTCTCCAGCTCCGCAGGCGAGATGTTCTCTCCGTTGGAAAGCACGATGATTTCCTTGATCCTTCCGGTGATGTAGAGTCTGCCGTCATCGTCGAACCTCACCAGGTCTCCGGTGCGGAACCAGCCGTCCGAGAATGCCTTCTGATCCTCCTCGGGCTCCGATGCATAGCCGTCGAGCATGTTCACGCCCCTGAGCCACAGCTCGCCGTCCACGACCTTGACTTCCATTCCGCTGTAGATGTATCCAACTGAATCCGGATGCTCCAGACAGTCGGGGTTTCCGCTGACCAGGTTGGCGCTCTCCGTGAGGCCGTAGCCCGGGAACAGCGTCACGCCCAGCTTGTGCCATTCCTTGACCAGGAACGGGGCAACTGCCGCAGCTCCGCAGATGATGTACTTGCAGTCGGGGCCGAGCATGTTCTTTCCGAACTGCCTCGAAATGTTCAGGGCCATCTCGGCCAAGGCCGGGACAAGCACCAGGATGGTGGGTCTGAACATCGCGATCTCCCTGAACATCTGCGTGTTGTCGTGGCAGATGTGCAGGCAGCTTCCGGTATAGAGCGATGTCAGCGTATTGCGGATGAGTCCGAAAACGTGGGTCATGGGCAGAACGATGAAATACTTCTGGTTGAAGACTTCCTTATAGCCGTAGCAGCCGTTCTTGGTTCCCCTCATCACGGCCCTGTGGCTGAGCACCACGCCCTTGCTCCTTCCGGTTGTTCCGCCGGTGAACATCACGGCACACGGTGCATCCGTATCCACATCGCAGTCCGGAGCGGTCTGGCCTTCTGCCTTGCCTGCATCGATGATCCTGAAGCCTGGTCTCTTGGCTGCCAGCACCCCGGTCTTGCCCATCATGGCATCGACCGTAAGAAGCGCATCCAGACCGTACTTCATGGAGAATCCGAACAGCGTGGCATCGTCAAGCTGAGGCGGAATCAGGACGGCAACGGCACCGAGAGTGGTGCATCCGATGAAGCTGTAGACGAACTGCACCGAATTGGGCATGAAGATTCCCACCTTGGCTCCCCTGCCGATTCCGGCCGCTGCCAGAGCCCCCCTGACGCCTGAAGCCAGCCTGTCGAGCTCGCTGAAGCTGTAGGGTCTTCCGTCGTCTATGGCGGGATTGTCTGTATACCGGGCGCAGCAGTTTCTCCACATCTGCGTCATGTTGGGATAATCCACGATTCTGGAAAGGGTCTCGGGATCCGTGTACTTGTCAAAGACGTTCTCGATGACAAAGCTCATTTTCGCACCTCTTGCTTGTAATAGTTCTCCAGTTCAAGTTCCCTTTGGAAAAGGAGCGCGGTGTAGTCCTTTATCCCGGCCATGGTCAGCGCTGACCCGCCGGAAGGATGCACCAATTTACCGATTATAACATGCTGACGTCTGAATGCAGAAGTCCTTTTGGCTATATATACGGGCAGAACCGGCACGCCGGCCTTCAGGGCCATCAGCATGGCACCGTCCCTGAACGGATGCACAGTATCCTCGGCGGTGTCCACAAAGCCCTCCGGGAATATCACGGCTCCGTTTCCCTGCTTCAGGCTGTCCATCAGGCTGTAGTAGGTATCCATGCTGAAGTTGTCCTTGTCCACCGGAATCAGGTGGAAGTGCCTGAACACGAAACGTCCGGCGGCCACCTTTCCCAGCTCCGTAGTTGCCATGAAGTTGAGATGGCGCTTGCGGACCGTCATCAGGAGAACAACGGGATTAGTGAATGCATTGTGGTTGCTGATTATTATGACCGGGCCTTGGGGTAAGGCTTCCTTTCCGAACGGCCGGTGGACCTTGGGACGCCAGAACAGCCAGGCCGGAATGGCACCCGTCACCTTCGCAAAATCATAGAGGAAATAGCCCTTGTCAGCCTTTCTTGCGTCGCTCAAGCTCTTCTCCCAGCTCGATGATCCTGGAACGGACATAGCTGTTGATCGCCTCTATGTTCTCCCTCTCTCCGAGCGATTCATCATAAAGCTCCGACACGTTGATCGGGGTTCCCACCATCACGTGCGAACGATTCTTCGAGAAATAGCATCCGTCGGTGAACACCGGGATGATCGGGGCATCGGCCTGAAGAGCGATGTACACGTAGCTGGGCTTGAACTCAAGCGGAGTACTCTCGCCCTTTTCAGGGATCCTGGATTCGGGGAATATCTCCACCACACCGCCCTTCTTGAGGATGTCGATGGACTTCCACATGAAGCCGAAATCCCCATCGTTGCGGTCCACGCGGATGGCTCCCCACATCTTCAGAAGCGTGTGCATCACTACGTTGCGGTCATAGGTGATCTCGGCCACTATGCACCTGAGGGTGCGCGTGAGGAACACGAACATCCATACGCCGAAGTCGAATATGTTCTTGTGGTTGGTCACCACCAGGGCCTTTCCGCGGATATGGCGGCCCTGCACCTTCCTGTCCTGGAAGTACATCTTTGTCCTGAAGAAAATCAGGAACAGAGGATAGCCGGTGATCTTGGTGAACCAGTTGAAGAACGTCATCATGGCTTCAGTCTTCCATCTGCTTCATCACGCAGCGCGTGATGTCCTTTACGGACGACATCCTGGAACCGTCTTTGGAAGAAAGCTCTACGTCAAGCTGAGACTCCAGGTTGCCCAGAAGCACGAAATAGTCCAGGCTCTCGCCGTTGAACGTCTTGAAGAAATCCCCGCCGTAGGTGATTTCCTCCACCGGGCGGTCCAGCACGGAAGCAAAGCACCTGGTCACTGCTGAGCGGACCTCGTCCTCCGTCATTGCCTTCTGCTCCGGAAGATGATCGGGATCGATCAGCTCCAGCTTGCCGGAAGCAAGATCGGATTTCACCTTCTCACGGTCGATGCGGCACCCGCCGCAAGTGATGTCGGATGCGGTGTAGATCATCCTGACATCCCTTGACTTCTCTCCGACGGCCTTTGCCACCTGCCTTACGGCCGTTGCGGTCCTGCGCGGAGAAAGACCCGGATCCAGGGATACAACAAGAGTACCGTCACAGGCAAGCACGGCAGCACGCACGTACATGATGTCGGCGGCAGTCTCCAAGGGATCCTGCATGGCTTTGCCGGAACCTTCATAAACGCCCGTACTGTAGCCAAGGCATGAGAAAAACCTGATCACATCGGGATTCAGGCCATCGTTATCAGTATAAATCACCTTCACGGAAGGTCCCGTGATCTCGGTAGCGGCCTGCCTGAGTGCAGAGCCGTGGAAGAGCTTTCCCAAAAATCCGTTTGATGAAAGGGCCTTGTTCAGTGACTCCAGCTTTCCTTCCCTGGACAGCTTCTTCTGAAGCCGCTTCATCATCTGAGACAGTGTGAGCGGGCAGGCGACTACATGCGTTACGTCATGGCTGCGGGCTGTCTCGGAGACCGCCTGTACCTTTCCTTCCGGCGCCAGTACTATGGCAGCTCCAATTGCGGCAAGGGCAAGCAGGCCGAACAGACCCAGATCCGTATCGGCCGGAGCAAGGCACAGTGCCCTGATTTGCGCACCTGATTCCGCTGCAGGCATGTCCATGACCTTGAGGATTCCCTGACGGAGGGAATCGAGGTCGTGGCGTGACAGCGCACCCTGCACTGCCTGTCTTATCCTGTCTTCGGCATCCTTGCCGGCAAGACGTGTCTTCTTCAGGCCGGTGCTGTATTCTACGGTCACACCGCCTTTGAACACGTTTTCAAGCAGCTCATCCACGGAAGACGAGCTGCGTATCAGTTCTGTCTTATCTGTCTTCATTCCTGCTGCCCCTTGTACTCGATGCAGAGCATGGTGATGTCGTCGAACTGGTCGGCTCCGTTCACGAACTTGTTCAGGTCCTTCCGGACGGCGGCAATCAGCTCATCCGGTGCCGCATCGGCATTGCCGTTGAGCGCATCCGTCATGCGGGCCGTACCGTATTCCTCGTTGTTTCTGTTGACTGCCTCGGGAACACTGTCGGTGTAGAGGAACAGCTTTGAACCCGGAGTAAGCTGGATTTCATAATCCTTGTACTTGGTACCGGGATATGCTCCCAGAACGAACCCGTGGGGATCCCTGAACAGTTCGAACTTTCCGTCCGGCTTCTTGATGACCGGGTACTCATGACCTGCGTTGGCGGCAATGAGGCGTCCGGTGGACAGCTCCAGGATTCCGACCCAGACGGTTACGAACATATCTTCCCTGTTGTTGGCAGAAAGCGACATGTTGGTGTCATAGAGGATCTGGGAAGGCGTCTTTCCTATCTTGGCGTGGTTGGCGATGGTTATCATCGACGCCATCATGAACAGCGCGGCTGGAACACCCTTTCCGGACACGTCCGCCATGACCAGACAGAGGTGGTCGTCGTCGATGAGGTAGTAGTCGTAGAAGTC